>JAHEXJ010000047.1 GCA_023252155.1 Actinomycetes bacterium
AGGCACCTCATGGGCAAGCACTTCCCTCGCCATCTCAGCATCCGCTGGATCAATTACGAGAACAACACGACATCCGGCGAAACTTTTTGTTGCGTTCAAGAGTGAATGCGAAATTATGCGACGATCCCCAAGAGGCAACCACACTTTGTTGGTGCTGTGGCCGAAGCGCGTTCCGCTTCCAGCGGCTAGAACTACAACCGCGATCGGGTTCATGCGTATGTGAGCCCCATGCTGTCTTGCTTGCGTCGAAGCTGAACTATCAAGCTCGATTCGTTCAACTCCACCTGGTCGTAGGAAATCAGATCTCCCACTTTTATCGGCTTTTGAACGAGCGCGCCTTCGATGAGTCCAATTGGAACCAGATTGTCGCGCCTTGCATCTTTGGCGATATCCGCGTAGCCGCGAACGGCATAGCCGCCGATGCCATCGATCTTGTCACCTGGATTGAGATCCTTCTTGGCCATTGTGCAGACTTCGGCCATCAAACTCGGCGCGAATAGAGAGGCATCACGGTCGAGCACTGCGCGTGCGACAGATAACGGGGCCTCAATGGAAGCCAAGTGAAACGGCCTGTATAGAGCGAAGTAGGGTCCTGGGCCCATCGCGAGATAACTCATCTCGTGATTAATGTATGGCGCATCAGAGCGAACAATGACGAAAACGCCAGGTGCAACATCACCCATGCAGTAGTCGACTACTCCGGGACGATCAAGAACGCCGCCGTCTTCTTGCAATGCAAATACGTTTGTCAGTGTCTTCACCGTGGCGTGCGGACCATACATGCCGCGTTTGGAAAGTTCTAGACCGGTGGCATTTGCAAGGGCGACCATCTCGGTCATCGTCTTTGATCCATCGGTAAAAGAGCAAAGCATCTTCGGGTTCATGCGTTTGGCCACTGCAATATCTCGCACGGTGTCTGGAGTACTTAGCGGTTCGAATGGATTGTTCTTGCCCTTGCCTGCTGCCACAACTTCAAATTGCAGGTCGCGCGCGAAATCAACTAGTGCCTTTGCCTCAATGGGCTCGTCCCCATGGCAGACCGTGTAGACGGCGTCACCGCTCACCGCAATGTTGTGCAGAAGAGGCCCGATCGTCACATCCATCTCAACATTGAGGACGGCGACGTCCTTCTTTGCTTGCAAGCACGAATATGCAACGTGTGCGCCGGTGTCGGGTATGCCCGTCGCTTCTACAACGATGTCATACGGAAGTTCGGCAATAAATTCGGTGGTCGTGGTGCCCGCTGGTTTGCCAGAAAGAATGGCATCGGACAAAACTTTGGGATCCGTACTAATTACTACGTCCTTTATGCCGATGTCGTTGAACAGGCTTAGGATCCGGTCAGGATCGATGTCAACGACTAGGGCCAACGACAGACCTGGCATGCGATATATCTGGTAACCGAAGCCGCGACCCATCTGACCTGCGCCAACTAAGGCCACTCGCACATCTCGGCCCAATGTCTTGGCATGATCTTGAAGTCTTTGTGAGTACGCCATAACGCAAATCTAGTGGCAACCTCGAAAAACTCTGAGACATGGCGGCATTCGCCTCTGAACTGCTCCGTTACCCAACCGAGGGCACGTGACACTGAATACGAGAATTTCCTGACCAAAACTGACAGAGTATTGACAGATAACTGAGCGTGAGGTATCTGAAAGTAAATAGGTTCCTACCCCTATTCGCGCTACTCTGAAAAAGAGAAACATCGAGCCTCGATGATGAAAAACTGAATACAAAACAGAATCGAAATGATTATGAATAAAGGACAAAAGGCACGCATCTTTGCCGCAATCGGAACACTTCCACTCCTAGCAATTTTCTTCTATCCCGCATCCACTTCAGCGGCAACACCAACTCTCACCCCCGGATCCACCACTAGTTTCGCCGTATTGGGTGCAACAACGATCACCAATACAGGCGCAACCGTTATCTCTGGTACCGCCGGTGGCAACATTGGATTAGCTCCTGGATCATCTTTCACAGGTAGCACAACAGTTACGACTTCTGGTGTTCAGCACATTGCTGACACTACCGCGACAACTGCGCAGACTGACCTCGTGACGGCATACAACGCCGTTGCAGCGCCAACACCAACAGTTCTTGCTTCAGCAGAACTCGCATCACACGTCATCACACCTGGCACCTATTCAACAGGTGCAGGAACATTTGCGAACTCAGGAGCACTTACTCTTGATGCGCAAGGCGATGCGAATGCCGTCTTTATTTTCCAAGCCGCCTCAACATTGATCACCTCAGCGGGTAGCACAATGACCCTGACCAACGGTGCCCAAGCATGTAACGTGTACTGGAATGTTGGAAGCTCAGCAACCCTCGGAACAAATTCAACCTTCGTGGGTCACATCTACGCCCTGACAGCAATCACTGCCAATAGCGGCGCCAACATCCAAGGACAATTACTTGCGCGAACTGGCGCGGTCAACCTAAATGCCAACACAATCACAAACGCGGCATGCAGCGCAGCAACACCTACGCCAACTCCAACGGCTACAGCGACACCAACGGCCACTCCAACGGCTACAGCGACACCAACGGCCACACCAACCGTGACACCAACGGCCACACCAACCGTGACACCAACCGTGACACCCGTCGCTCCCGGTACGTTGATCATCATCAAGCACGTCGTCAACACATATGGTGGAACAGCCGTTGCTTCTGACTTCATGATCCATGTGTCTCTAAACGGAACTGATGTCGCAGGATCTCCGTCAGCCGGAGTGGATGGACTCGGTCATAGCTACACGCTGGCACCGGGCACTTATCTGATTAGCGAAGGCGCTCATGATGGCTATTACGGAACATTCGGAAGCACCGATCCCGCAATTGTCAGTTCGCTTAAGGACGGTCTAGTTACAGTCACATCAGGTCAAGTTGCAACGGTCACGCGAACCAACTACCAAGTTGCTCCAGCGTACGTTCCAACACCAACACCAATTGCTTCAGTGCCACCAGTCACGCCAACTCCGGTAACTCAAACGGGCGGCACGCTTCCAAAGACTGGATCACCTTGGTACAACCTTCTAGCACTTGGTGCTGGACTGATTGTTCTTGGTGGAGTTGGCTTTAAGACCAGGAAAGTACTTAGGTAACTAAGTATTTATGAAAAAGCGCCCATTCCTAACTATTGCTTCGACCGTACTCCTAGTGGCCGGAGTCGCAGTGGGTGGATACGCAACAGTTCAGATTAGACAGATGAACGCTAACTCTGGAAGCCAAGTGCTTCCAGAGTTAGTTTCATCTTCACTTATCACCAGCGCGCATATGGATGCTCAACAAATTTATAACGCAGCCAATATCAAAACCGGCGACTACATCGGGAAAATTTCAATTCCTGCCCTCAATGAGACAAAGCCAATTTATGAGGGCACCGCAGATGCGCAGCTAAAGATGGGCATCGGACATTACACACGAAGCGTTCTGCCGGGCGTCACGGATAATTCTGTGTTAGCTGGGCACAGAGATTCGGTATTCTCGAAACTCGGGAGCCTTAAAATTGGCGACCTTCTCATTGTTGATACACAAGCTGGAACGTTCACTTACAAAATTTTCGCCTTCAGGATTGTCATGGCGAACGATAAAACAGTAATCGTCCCTACCAAGACTGCCGTCCTGACACTCAGCACCTGTTACCCCTTCCGCTTCTTTGGCAACGCGCCAAAGCGGTTTATTGTCAGCGCAAATCTCGTTCCTCAAACACCTGCTTCCTAACTCTTCTGATATTTGCGCCTAGGACGTGGCATTTCGCCGTCTTCAATCTGTGAGAAACTGACCTTCATGATTTCCACACAAAGCCTTGAGTTGCGCGCCGGCGCACGTCTACTCATCGGCAAGGTGACGGTGAGAATCAATAACGGCGACCGAATCGGGTTTGTTGGCAGAAACGGTGCCGGTAAAAGCACACTGGCCAAGGTGCTCGCGGGTGAAACCCTGCCGGCCGGTGGACAAGTAATCCGCAGCGGGACGATTGGCTACCTTCCACAAGATCCACGAACGGGAGACGAAGAAGGCACCGTCATCGATCGAATTCTCTCAGTGCGCGGCCTAGACCAGATTGTTGCCCGTATGCGCCAAATCGAGCAGGCCATGGCCACAACCGAAGGCGAAGAGCTTGAGGCTGTAATGAATAGGTATACCCGTGCCGACAGCGAGTTCACGGCCGCTGGAGGTTATGGGGCAACGGCTGAAGCAGAAGCCATCATGACCAGCCTTGGAATAGCCGAACGCCTTTTCGATGAGCCGCTCACTGCCCTAAGTGGCGGTCAGCGTAGGCGGGCCGAACTGGCGCGCATCCTTTTCAGCGGTGCCGAAACCTTGCTTCTGGATGAGCCCACCAACCACTTGGATGCAGATTCAGTCTCATGGCTCCGCGAGTATTTGACCAAATATTCTGGCGGACTTGTAATCATCAGTCACGATGTAAATTTGATTGAGACGGTCGTCAATAAAGTTTTCTATCTTGATGCCAATCGAAACGTCATCGATGTCTACAACATGGGATGGAAAAAATACCTTCTCCAACGCGAACAAGATGAACATCGCCGCAAGATTGATCGGGCAAACGCCGAGAAGAAAGCGGCAATTCTTGAGAAGCATGCAGAGAAATTGCGTGCAAAAGCAACCAAGGCGAAGGCCGCGCAAGGAATGTTCCGCAGAGCCGAGAAACTACTTTCGGATCTTGAAGACGTTCGAAAGAATGATCGGGTCGCAAAACTCCGCTTCCCTACTCCATCACCTTGCGGAAAGACTCCTCTTTCTGCAACCGGGCTTAGCAAGTCCTACGGATCCCTCGAAGTTTTCACCGACGTCGATCTCGCAATAGACAAGGGTTCGCGCGTCGTGATCCTTGGATTGAATGGTGCAGGAAAGACCACTTTGCTACGAATGCTTGCTGGTGATCTCGAACCGGATACAGGTCAAGTTGAAAATGGTCACGGTCTGAAAATCGGTTACTACACACAAGAGCACGAGTCTTTGGATTTCGACAGGACTGTTCTTGAAAACATGTCGAGCGCTCATGCCGAATTGCGCGAGCCTGAAGCGAGAAATGTCTTGGGTTCGTTCCTATTTTCGGGAGATGACGTACATAAACCCGTGAAGGTTCTTAGCGGAGGCGAGCGCACACGTTTGGCACTCGCGGTCTTAGTTGTGAGTGCGGCAAATGTTCTTCTCCTGGACGAGCCGACGAACAACTTAGATCCTGCGTCCCGAAACGAAATTCTGGGCGCCCTGGGCTCATACCAAGGCGCTGTTGTTCTGGTCTCTCACGATGAAGGCGCAGTACGCGCGCTCAAGCCCGATCGTGTACTTCTTCTACCTGATGGCGATGAAGATATGTGGAACGAGAGTTACTTGGACCTAGTCGAAATCGACTAGTTAGTAATCTCTATTGGTTGACCCGCTGTGGTCGTTCAGGAAGCTTCATACGGAATGCAACGAAGGCGACAGCTACTAACCCTCCGAAAAGAAGGCCGAGCCATAGTCCCCAAAGTCCGGCGCCCAATAGAACCCCTGCACTTGCTGGCCCCATGATCATGCCGATCTGCCAGGTGTTTGTTGAAGCCGAGTTGTACCTTCCCCGTAAATGATCTGGTGCAATCTGGTTCACGATGGCGGGCATAATCGGTGACCAGATCATCTCGCCTATGGCGAAGACAAACTGGCACACAATAATTGCGGGAACCGCGAATCCCTTGAAGACTCCAGCAACGGCGAGGATCGCCCAAGCCGCCGCCCAAAAGAGCATGGCTAAAGCCAAACCTCTGCCCCGAGGCATCTTCTCCAATTTCTTGATGACCCATAGTTGGAAGATTGCAATGACGGCAGTGTTGGCCGCATATGCCCATGCCAAACGAGCGGGAAGTACATTGGCAACTGTTGTAGCAAAAGAAGTAAAGCCGACTTCAATCTGGCTGTAACTAAGAAAGATGGCGAATAAGGAGACAATCCAGACTTTGACGAATACTTTGTCGCGAATTACATCGCCCCATCCGCCTTCCCGCGTTGCGTGCGCGGCTCGCTCCGCCTTCGATCTTTTACCAACATCTTTTAGCGTCAGTACCACGAGTACATAGACAAAAAAAGAAATCCCATCTCCGACGTATAGAACTTCAAAGGTATGCGGTTTGTCGATTGTGACGATAAGCGAGGACGCAAGTCCACCCAACCCCAACCCGACGTTCAGAAGTGCAAATGAGGCTCCATAAATTCTTTCGCGCAGATGGTCCGGTGTTAATTCGGTACTGAGCGCGCCTTGACTCGGCCAAGCCGCCGAATTTCCGATTGCAGTAATCGTCATGACTAAAAACGCCTGCGGAATATTCCTGATCAAAGAAAAGGACGCATATCCAATTCCGGTGATTGAGAGAGAGATTATGAGTAACGGGCGCGGACCCCACTTATCGATCAACGATCCCGCAATCGGAGCCATTGCCAAAGAGATGAGAGCGCCATAACTAAAAATCAAGCCAGCGATCGATGTAGGAATGTGACGGACAGAGTGGAAATAGACAAAGGCAAAGGGAAGAACGAGACCATTTCCCAGTGCACTTAAGGTCACACCAAGCAACATCCGCCGCACTTGCGGTGGCAAGCGATCTGAAGTCACGTCTTTGGGCAACATCACACCATCCTAGGGGTGCCACTCGCGACCATGCCTACCCAATTACTCGTGGTTTACCCTAGATTTATTGACAAGTTCTCTTAGCGCATTATTAGAGAGGCACATCAATGATCAAGCAATCAGAATTCTTTCCACGAAGACGGCGCGGCTTATCAACCTTGGTGGTCGCTGTGTTTGTCTCATCGCTCCTCACCCCTCTTGTAGGAGCGCGCGCCGATGATTCTGGTTGGGTGAAGCGAGATCCAAGTTGCTCGTGTCAAGGAATTGCCGCTTCTAGTGACGGATCCAAAATCGCCGGGTT
Organism: Actinomycetes bacterium; assembly: GCA_023252155.1. Lineage (GTDB taxonomy): Bacteria > Actinomycetota > Actinomycetes > Nanopelagicales > Nanopelagicaceae > QYPT01. The sequence goes on from JAHEXJ010000047.1 coordinate 6,945, forward strand.
TGTCAATGGAGGCAAGATTGTCACCTCTGCTAATTACGGTGCAACGTGGACCGCGCACGAATCCAACCGAAACTGGAGTGGCATTGCATCATCAAGTGATGGAACAAAATTAGTTGCCACGGTCGAAGGCGGCCAGATTTATACCTCTACAGATTCTGGTGCCACATGGACGGCGCGCGATTCGGTACGCCCATGGTTTGGCGTTTCGTCATCAAGTGATGGAACAAAATTGGTCGCCATCGTAAATCCCGGCCAGATCTACACGTCCACAGATTCTGGTGCCAGTTGGACCGCGCACGAAACAACACGCGCATGGAGGGCGGTCACGTCATCTAGTGACGGCACCAAGCTTGTAGCAGTCGTTCGAGACGGACAGATCTACACTTCCGCGGATTCTGGTGCGACGTGGATCCCCCGAGATTCCACCCGCTTGTGGTTCTGGGTTGCCTCTTCAAGTGACGGAACCAAACTTGCCGCAGTTGTATACGGAAATCCTGGAAATATTTACACATCATCAGACTCAGGAGCAACGTGGACTGTGCGTTCGAGTGATCTCAATAAATATTGGCAAGGAATCGCAATGTCGGCGGACGGGTCGAAGTTAATCGCGAGCGCATACATGGGGACGGTTTATACCTCCAAAGACTATGGCGTCACGTGGGCTACGGATAACACCATTCAAAACTCATACGGAGTTGCCACCTCGGCCGATGGAAGCCACCTTTATGCAACGTCGCAGAGTTATATTTACACATACGGAGCGCCGGCAGCACCAACTCCAACTCCGACTCCAACTCCAACCGCCAGTAGCAGCGGAACATATTTCTACGCGTGGACGAAATTGGATTTCACATGCAACTGTAGTTCCATAGCCTCCTCAAGCGACGGGTCCAAGTTAATTGCTGGTGATGATTTTGGATCCACCGGTGGGCACCTCTACATCTCCTCTAATTACGGTGCTACTTGGACTTCACGTGGCCCCATTCAAATTTGGAGCGCAGTTGCCTCATCAAGTGATGGCACGAAACTCGTTGCGACTGTTAAGGAAGGACAGATCTACTCCTCGACTGATTCTGGAGTCACTTGGACCCCACGAGATTCGAATCGGCGTTGGGATTCAGTTGCATCATCGAGTGACGGGACCAAATTGGTCGCATCAGTTGAAGGCGGATGGCTCTACACATCAGCTGACTCCGGGGCCACATGGACGGCTCGTGACTCAGTTCGCAATTGGACATCCGTTGCGTCCTCAAGTGATGGAACCAAACTTGTCGCAGTATCACGCGCTGATCAGATCTTTACCTCAGCCAATTCTGGAGTCACTTGGACCCCGCGAGAAACCGCACGACTCTGGCGCTCAGTCGCCTCATCTAGTGATGGAACCAAACTTGCAGCGGCCGTCTACGGAAGTTCTGATAGCAGCTTCATCTACATATCTTCTGACTCGGGAGCCTCGTGGACGGTGACTGCAAACGATGCTCCACGTTATTGGCAAGCGATCGCTATGTCCTCTGACGGAACCAAATTAGTTGCAGCAAGTTACATGGGAACTGTCTATACCTCCCAGAACTCTGGGGTTACGTGGACTTCCGGTAACTCTATCCAGAACGGCAATGCAGTTACATCATCGGCCGATGGAAGCAAATTGGTCGTGTCAGGCACACTCGGTGCATACCTTTACACCACGGCCAAAATCGTGAAGGAGACTAAGACTCCTCCAAGCAAGGTAAGAGGATCCATCACCATCAAGAAACTGAGCGCGAAGTCTTACTCCCTGACAGTGACCTCGAATGCGCCTGTTTCAAAGTTCACTATCACTGCAACCAAGAACAAGAGCAAAACCCTCACCTTTAAAGGTACGACGGACTCGAAGGGTGCGGCGGTTATAAAGGTTGCAGTTAACCTTCTTGGCTATTCACTATCGCTCAAATTCACTTAGCGTTAGCCGTTAGGACTATTTGACCCAGATGACGTTTAGTTCTTCCTTGGGTTGGCCATTAATGACCCACCGATAGTGTCGGATTCCAGGTGAGTCAACTGTGAGCTCCTTCCACGGAGCATCGTAATTTGGATCATTGCATTTCCATGAGATACGCGAACCCCACGGTTGATTGAAGTAGTTGCCGCCACCCAATGAAATCCACACACCGTTGACATTTTCTTCTAGGGAAACGGAATTGATCGCACTCCAGCAATATGTGAGTGCACCAATTGCCTGGGTTCCTGTTGGACAGTAGGCGTAAGGCAGTCCATCTTGACGCGGGACCGGATCAAGGAGGCAATCGGCTTGGAGACCTTGGTTATCTGTGTAACCCTTCCAGACTCTTAGCTTGAGAATGTCTTGTCCTTGAGTCGAAGCTCCTACATATCGCGTTCTTTCCTTGTCCATCGTCCAGCGCACCGATGCAGTACATGTGCCAGGGGTTTCAGGTTTGCCGGCCATCAAATCGCAAGGGTCATCGAGGGTATGGCTCACCCCGAAATTGTGAATCATTTCGTGCACCCAAGTCTTCGATGTGTAATTGGTGAAGTACGGCGCGCTTGGCCCTTTACACGTATTCGTGTCAGAAATATTCTGCAAGGCCACAACCGCGTACATTCCGGGACGGTTTGCCATACCGCAAAATGATGCGCCAAATCCCGGCACGTCAATAAAGAAGATGTAATCCTTACGATTGCTCCCAGGATTCTCCATCGCCTTTATTTCACTAAGGAGCAAATATCCATCCGATGTGGCCTCGGGGGCATCTGCATGCGACTGCAAGTAACTCGAGGAGTATTGTGAGTGTAAATACTGGATGTCGTACCCGTTGGCCGTGCGATCGACAGGCACCGTCTGGCCAATCTGCCCAGAGAGGTAACTAGTTCCTTCATCCAAAATGCCCGCGAGATAACCATTTGTATCGTAGAAATTATCGGTGCCATCGGATGGAACTACATAGATTGGTTTGACTTGAAAACCTGTAACCGTGTCTGGCAGATCTCCCAAGGCCCTGCTGGCCGATATTTCCACGCTCTGCGTGATCGGATCGGCAAGTGGAATTAGATCGGCACCCGCCTGTGTGGCGATAATCGTGCAGGTACCGGATTGGAGCAAAGTCAGAATCGTGTCGGCGACGGTGCAGACCGTAGGAGTATTGCTGACAAGTGTTACAGACAGATTTGAGTTACTGCTAGCCGACATTTGATAAGTGGCAGTGGAAAGCAATAAAGCGCTGGGCAATTGAAAGGTGATGACATTTGTTCCGAATATGTTGAACTCAACTAAAACCATTTTGGCGGCTAAGAAAGATGTGTTCCCCTTTTGTTCCAATGAAACTCGGCATACGCCCGGAACGCCCGATATTAAGATGACCGACTTTCCAACACCGCAAACGTCCGGAGTTAATGCCGTGGCGCGCACGGCCAATTTGGATGTCGAAGAGAATGTGAAGTTCAAGGTTGTGTCAGCGATTGAACCTTGCTTTGGGGCAGAATATACAATCGTCTGAGCCTTCTTCAGTATCTGCCATTTCAGTTTGCCGCTGACCTTCGCACAAATCAAAGTACCCGACTTGGCGCCAACTTTGGTGCAAGTCCCGCCGACCTTAGCTGATGCTGCGACGGCTGGATTAGTTCCGAGGGCAAATACGATCAAGAGGAGAAAAGCGAGCACCTTGCTTCTCACCAGCGGCTCCGTTCTCGTTCGATAAGCCAATCATCAAGCACAAAATATATGATCCACATGCCCACAGCCAAAAAGACAGCACCGCCTAAATCGGTAAACCAGTGCACCCCCAACACTAGGCGACACAATCCAATCACGCTGGAGAAAAGGATAACCGGGACGAAGATCCAGAATCGGCGATTTCTCGACGCAAGGAAAAGTGAAGATACTGCCGCGGCCAGATACAACAGATGCGAAGACGGATAACTTGGCTCAAAATCGTAGAGCGTTGACAAACCTGCACCCGGACGGACGCGATCAAAGAATGGCTTTGCCACCGTAGCAACCGCGGCACAAGATAGGACGAAAGCGAATGGAATGAAATCACGAAGGTACCAAGAACGAGCAAGATAATTGAGGTACATCCACAACATTAGAATCGCGGCAAATACGATGATCGGAGTGGTTAGTGCGCTTACCACTTGCGCCCCCTGCAATTCACGAGGAGTGCGATGCGCCTTGAACCAACGCGCAACATCTATGTCGACGGCAAGCGGTCTGGATTTCGCGTACTCCCCTAAACCGGCGAAGAGCGCCAAAGATGCTAGCCCACTCGCCAGGAGAAGTCGGCGCCTCAACTCAGGACGCCGAATTTTCTACGGCTAGATCGAGTTTCTCAGCGCCAACATCCTTGACAGAGAATTTAGCTTGAGACCCATCGGGTATCTCACCAGCAAGAAGTCTGGTCGCGAGCGCGTCACCAATCTCGCGCTGCACCAATCGGCGCATAGGTCGGGCGCCGAACGCTGGATCGTAACCGTGTCGACCCAGCCAAGATTTTGCACTCTCGTCCACATGGATAACAATGCGACGGTCTGTCAACCTCTTTTGAAGGTCGGCGATAAGCAACGTGAGAATCAAGTCAATTTCCTTGCTGCTGAGCGGATGGAATACCAGAATGTCATCGATTCTGTTTAAGAATTCGGGCTTGAAGTTTTTGTGAACGGCCTCCATAACCCCGGCTTTTCGAGACACCTCATCAAGGGTGGTATCCATGAGGAATTGTGAGCCAAGGTTTGACGTCATAACGATGATCGTGTTGGTGAAATCCACTGTTCGACCTTGTCCATCAGTTAGACGTCCATCATCGAAAACTTGCAGTAAAAGATCGAATACTTCGATATGCGCCTTCTCCACCTCATCGAGAAGCAGTACGGAATAGGGACGACGTCGCACTGCTTCGGTGAGTTGGCCGCCTTCTTCGTACCCCACATATCCAGGAGGTGCACCTACCAATCGGGATACCGAAAACTTTTCTCCGTACTCGCTCATATCAATGCGGACCATCGCGT
>JAHEXJ010000011.1 GCA_023252155.1 Actinomycetes bacterium
TCCAGTTCCCAGCAAAGAATGGCCAGCGGTACCGTGGCCCCCATACTAATGCCATCTCCTGAATACCTTTAGGATTGCTGAATGAATTCATGGGCGCAGGTCTACCTCCCACCGATTGATTCCTCTTTCAATTTCTCCGCTTTGTATCTGAAGCACTCGTCAACTGGTCAAAATGTCGCGCTCCCCATCAAAGATGAATATCGAATGTATGTATGCGGAATTACGCCTTATGACGCCACCCATCTTGGACACGCTGCCACTTATATAACTTTCGATTTGGTGAATCGATATTTGACTGCAATGGGCAAGAAAGTCCATTTTGTCGAAAACGTCACTGACGTAGATGATCCGTTGCTCGAGCGGGCTACCCGAGACGGAGTCGATTGGAAGGATTTGGCTCAGTCGCAGATAGATCTTTTCCGCGGAGATATGAGCGACCTTCACATTATTCCACCGCAGTACTTCATAGGTGCGGTTGAAGCTATCCCTCTTGTGATCGATGCGATTCAGGGCCTCCAAAAGAAAAACGCCGTTTACGCGGTTGACGAAGACCTGTATTTCACAGTGCACTCCGACCTGAAATTCGGATCACGGGCAAACCTTTCACAAGAGGAGATGCTCAAACTCTCTGCCGAGCGCGGTGGAGATCCCGCAAGATCGGGCAAACACGATCCCCTAGATGCACTTGTCTGGCTACACGAACGAGCTGGCGAACCAAGTTGGCCCTCGATCCTGGGCCAAGGCAGACCCGGATGGCATATCGAGTGTTGCGCAATTGCACTTTCGTATCTTCCTGTCGCTCACAAAGAAGAATTTCTCATAGACATTCAGGGAGGTGGCAACGATCTGCTTTTCCCACACCATGAAATGGGCGCCGCTCAGGCGACGGTGCTAAAAGGGAAAGAATATGCGCGTCTGTATGTGCACGCAGGCTTAATCGGACTCGACGGCGAAAAAATGAGCAAGAGTTTGGGCAATCTGGTCTTCTTGTCTACTTTGGTTTCCGAAGGAGTCGATCCGATGGCCGTGCGCCTTGCCTTGATCTCCGAGCATTATTCTCTTGATCGAATGTGGAGCCACGAGCGACTAGATACCGCAATACAATTTTTGGATCGGTTGCGTTTGCTCATGTCCCGTCCGGAAGTGGCGCCCACAAAAACCGTCGTGCAAAAGGTAATCGATGCCCTATCAAACAACTTGGATACGCCAAGAGCTCTTGAAGTGTTGCGCGAGTGGTGCGATGAGACTGAAAGTGGAATGACCGGTGGGTCTGCGGGTGAGCTATCGCGAGCAATTGATTTACTTTTGGGTATCGCAATTTAGAAAACTATTCGATGTTTCGGCGTCTCAAATATCGTTCAAATTCTCTTGCAATGGATTCACCTGTTGCCTCGGGCAATTCGGTCTCGTCTTTCGAAGATTCAAGTTGTCGAATGTACTCGGCTAATTCGGTGTCCTCGCGAGCCATCTCATCCACTGCAGATTCCCATGCCTTGCTCTGCTCTTGCAGATCGCCCAGAGGAATTGAAATATTAAGAAAGTCTTCAAGAGCGTTTATCAGTGCGAGTGTTGCTTTTGGAGATGGAGGAGTAGAAGCGTAATGAGGCAATGCCGCCCAGAGCGATATCGCATCTATTCCCCGACGTTGTGCCGCTTCCTGCAAAATTCCGAGGATCCCCGTAGGTCCTTCATATCGACTTACTTCGACTCCGAGACGCTTGGCAATGTCTGGATGCGATCCGCTTCCGCTTACGGAAATAGGTCGCGTATGAGGCGTATCAGCAAGTAGGGATCCAACTGTGAGAATTTTCGAAACTTCTAAATCATCAGCCAAGTCCAGCAGGTCATTGGAAAAAGTCTTCCATTTCATAGAAGGTTCAAGGCCCTTTACGACAACAATGTCAAAAGGAAATTGAGGGGTGAGAATTCCAAAGACCTCAGTCGTTGGCCAATTGATCTGTCTAACCTTTGAGTCATCAACGAATACAAAGGGACGATTAACCTGAAAATCGTAGAAATCTTCAGGGTCAAAACGAGCGATTAGCGAGTTACCCCAAGTGTTCAGCAGATGAGATGCAGTTCCCGTGGCAGCCTCTCCAGCATCATTCCAGCCTCCAAATGCGAAGACCATGATTGGGGTTCGCAGGTGCGGAATGTGGAGAATCTCCATGACGCCACCTTACGGTAACCTTCGTATGATGATCACGCCGACAAAGACCTTGCGCCAGGCACTGGCCGAACGTACCGTGATCGCCGATGGGGCGATGGGAACAATGCTCCAGGCCGCCAATCCCACGATGGATGACTTCCAGGGTCATGAAGGATGCAACGAAATCCTCAATGTCAGCCGACCTGACATTGTTCGGGCAGTACATGAGGAATATCTAGCCGTTGGCGTTGATGCGATCGAGACGAATACTTTTGGGGCGAACTGGGCCAATCTGGCTGAGTACGGAATTGAAGATCGCATTTACGAACTGGCCTACGCCGGAGCCGTACTTGCAAAACAGAGCGCCGACAAGTTTTCGACGGAGGATTGGCCAAGATATGTCATCGGCTCTCTAGGGCCGGGGACAAAATTACCCAGCCTTGGACATACAACCTACGCAAAATTGCGCGATGCCTACTACACCGCGTCGAAAGGTCTGGTCGACGGTCACGCTGATGCCATCCTCGTTGAAACCGCGCAGGATCTCTTGCAAGCCAAAGCCGCCGTTAATGGGGCCCGCCAGGCTATAAGCGAGAGCGAGCGCGACGTAGTTCTCATAGCGCAAGTAACGGTGGAGACAACAGGAACGATGCTTCTTGGCTCCGAGATAGGGGCAGCACTCAACGCGCTAGAACCCCTTGGCATTGATCTCATCGGTCTCAATTGTGCAACTGGTCCTGCCGAGATGTCCGAACATCTTCGCTACCTCAGCAAGTCAGCACGCATCGGCGTTTCGGTCATGCCAAACGCGGGTCTTCCAGTGCTTGGGCCCAACGGCGCCACCTACCCTCTAACTCCAAAGGAATTAGCGGCAGCACTTTCTGTATTTGTTCATGACTACGGAGTTTCGTTGGTCGGTGGATGTTGTGGCACAACCCCTGAGCACTTACGCGAAGTGGTTGGATCCCTCAAAGGAGTGGTCCCGGGAAAGCGTGATCCGAAGGTTGAAGCTGGCGTTTCATCCCTCTATCAATTCGTCCCATTTAGACAAGACCTCACCTATTTAGCAATCGGAGAACGGACCAATTCAAACGGTTCGAGAGCCTTTCGGGACGCACTTCTTGCCGAAGATTGGCAAGCTTGCGTTGAAATCGCGCGCGATCAAATTCGCGATGGCGCACATTTGCTTGACCTCTCGGTTGACTACGTGGGTCGAAATGGCGCAGAGGATATGCGAGAAATCGCAAGCAGATTTGCGACATCTTCAACTCTTCCCATCATGTTGGACTCCACTGAGGCCGCCGTCATAAAGGCCGGCTTAGAACAACTCGGCGGTCGCAGCGTGATCAACTCAGTCAATTTCGAAGATGGCGATGGCCCAAATTCGCGTTATGCCAAAGTGATGCCTCTTGTTAAAGAGCACGGGGCGGCGGTCGTCGCATTGACAATTGACGAGATAGGTCAGGCTCGAGATGCGGAGTGGAAGATTCGTGTGGCTAGACGCCTCATCGATGACTTAACTCAGAAATGGGATCTCAAGATCGAGGACATCCTGATCGACTGCCTAACCTTCCCGATTGCCACTGGCCAAGAAGAAACAAGGCGCGACGGACTTGAAACACTGAACGCTATTAAGGCAATCAAGCAAGAATTCCCAAATGTTCAGACGACACTTGGCGTCAGCAACGTTTCCTTTGGCCTAAACCCTGCGGCCCGTGTGGTGCTCAACTCGGTCTTCCTCCACGAGGCAGTTGAAGCGGGCATGGATTCAGCAATTGTTCATCCCTCAAAGATCACGCCAATGTCGCGCATAGAACCGCGACAAAGAGAAGTAGCACTAGATCTCATCTACGACCGCCGACGTTTTGAAGATGGTCAATGCGTTTATGACCCCCTTTCGGTTTTCCTCGAACTTTTCGAGGGCGTGGAGATTGCATCAACTCGATTGACACGAGCGGCCGAATTGTCAGCGCTGCCGCTCACAGAACGGCTCACCCGCCGAATCATTGATGGCGAAAAAGTTGGGCTTGAAGCAGATCTACAGTCGGGCCTCGACGAAGGCATGAAACCTCTCGACATAATCAATACCTTCCTTCTCGAAGGAATGAAAGTGGTCGGAGAATTATTCGGTAACGGGGAGATGCAACTTCCCTTTGTTCTGCAAAGCGCGGAAGTAATGAAATCTGCAGTGGCCTATCTCGAGCCGTTCATGGAGAAATTAAATGCCGATGGGCGAGGTGTAATCGTCCTTGCCACCGTGCGTGGTGACGTTCACGATATCGGAAAGAATTTAGTGGACATTATTCTTTCCAACAACGGCTACAAAGTAGTCAACATCGGAATTAAGCAGACCATAAACCAGATCATCGACGCCGCAAGTGACTCGAATGCAGATGCAATCGGTATGAGCGGGTTACTGGTCAAGTCCACCGTCATCATGAAAGAGAACCTCGAAGAAATCACGACAAGAGGATTAGACCAAAAATGGCCCATCGTCCTTGGAGGAGCCGCACTTACACGTGCCTACGTCGAGCAGGATCTCGCCGGACAATTTCCAGGCCAAGTGCGTTATGCCAGAGATGCCTTTGAAGGACTTCGATTGATGGATACGATCATGGCGATTAAGAGAGGTGAACCAGGCGCCGCACTTCCACCACTTCGCGAAAGGCGCGTACGAGCAGTCCCTGCCGCGAAGACCGTTGAGGAAATTGACACGAAGAGAAGTGATGTTGCAACAGACGTCGATATTCCACCTCCGCCATTTTGGGGCAGTCGAATTATCAAGGGAGTGCCCCTTGCCGAGTACTCCGGAATGCTCGATGAGCGCGCTCTTTTTGTCGGCCAGTGGGGGCTAAAGGGTGCCCGCGGTGAATACGACGCAATGGCTGAATCTGAAGGTCGTCCGCGACTGCGCGCCCTTCTCAATGAAACTCTCGCACAAGGGTGGCTCAATGCGGCTGTCGTCTATGGATATTTCCCATGCGTCAGCGAGGGCAATGACCTCATCATCCTTCACCATGAAGGTCCGCTCAAGGGTCAAGAGCGAACTCGATTCACATTCCCTCGTCAATCTCGCGATCGACGGCTTTGCATCAGCGATTACTTTGCCTCAAAAGATTCGGGGCGCACAGATGTGGTTGCTTTTCATATCGTCACAATGGGGTCTGCAGTCAGCGAAGCCACCGCAAAACTATTCGCTGCTAATGCTTATCGTGAATACCTCGAACTCCATGGTCTTTCCGTCCAACTCACGGAAGCCCTTGCTGAGCATTGGCATGCTCGAGTTCGCGAAGAACTCAACTATCGCAACGAAGATTCGCCCGAGCTGCAAGCCATCTTGGACCAAGGCTATCGAGGGTCGCGCTATTCCTTTGGCTATCCAGCCTGCCCTGATCTCGAACAACAGGTTCAACTGTGCCAATTGCTTGAGCCTGAACGCATCGGAGTCGAACTTTCAGAAGAGTTCCAGTTGCATCCAGAGCAATCGACGTCTGCAATAATCGTTCATCACCCAGAAGCAAAATATTTCAACGCAAACTAAGGAATGTTTTGAATAAATCTACGACCACTTTCTTTACTGCCGTGCTCTTTGACATGGACGGGACATTGGTCGACACGGAACCAATGTGGTTGGCCTCCGAAATAGATTTGATGAATCAATTTGGTTATGAATGGACGGAAGCAGACCAGGCAAATTGCTTGGGCGGTCCTTTGGATCGTGTTGGCCGATATATGTTCGACCTTGCCGGTGGAGTTAAGTCACCCGCTTTCTTCACCGACACTTTGATCTCAAAGATGGAACAACGTCTTCGATCTGGCGCACAACTTATGGAAGGTGCGCAAGAGATGATGGCCCAATGCGAAGCGCTGAATCTGCCGATGGCCTTGGTTTCGGCAAGTCCTCGTGTGTTGGTCGATGCGGTCCTTGAAAATCTTGCCGGACACAATTTCGGAATCTCAATTTCCAGCGATGACGTGGAGCACGTCAAACCCGATCCAGAAGGGTATTTGAAGGCCGCAGAATTTCTGGGCGTTTCGATAGAGGATTGCTTGATACTTGAGGACTCGGTAACCGGGGTTACGGCGGCTCAAGCAAGCGGGGGAGTCGTCATTGCAATTCCCCATCTTGTAGCTATTTCAGAAGGAGAGCGACTCCGCGTGGTTTCATCAGTCAGCGAGCTAACTCTAGACAAACTTACCGACGTCTACGCGGAGTTTGTATCTAATCGTTGAATGCAGGACAAATGCTCTTGAACGAGCACCAATCGCAAAGTCGAGAAGGCCGAGGCGTCCATTTGTTCTCGTTCATTGCTGCCTCGATTTCCTCGGAAATTCGAAGAAGAATCTTCTCAGTTGAAATCAAATCAGTCTCGCTTGGCGAATTGCGGAGCAACTGACCGCTTCCAAGGTAAATAAGCTGTAGAAGTCGTGGAATGACGCCCGTTGTGCGCCAATAAATTAAGGCGTAGACCCGTAACTGAAAGAGCGCTTTCTCCTCCCATGCCGGTTTTGGCGCCTTGCCGGTTTTGTAATCGACGATGCGCACTTCGCCACTCGAAGCGATATCCAATCGATCTACATACCCGTGAAGGTAAACGTCATCATTCAATTCCATTTCAAGATGAAGTTCTCGGTGCGTCGGTTCAAATGAATTTGGCTCTTCCAAGTCGAAATAGTTCTGAAGCAAAGCTTCGGCCCGGTCTAACCACTCTTTAGAATCTGTAACCAACGATTCAAGTTCAGTCTTGGCGTCGAGTTGTTCGCGCCATCGCAGAGGAAGTATGTCTACCGCCGTTTGGAGAGTTCGGTCAGGCACTGGGGCGTCAAAGAGGTCTTCAAGTACCGAATGAACCAAAGTTCCTCGCTCGGCATCAAGGCTTATTTTTTCTGGCAATTGATCGATAGCACGATATTTGTACAACTGAGGACAGTTAGAAAAATCATTGACGCGGCTAGGCGATAGCCGAATTTTGCTCATGGAGGGCAAGATACTCTCCCAAGGCGGGGCAATCGCCTCTAAGATGCTCCCGTGTCTACTCCTGGATATTTCGAAGCCGGTGACCGAATCCAACTCACCGACTCCAAGGGGAAGCTTTACAGTTTTACTATCACCCCAGATAAAGAATGGCACACGCACAAAGGTTGGATCGTTCACAATGACCTCATCGGAATGCCAGAGGGTTCGGTCATTGAGACGACTGCGGGATTGAAATTCACTGCTTTCAAACCTCTGCTCTCCGATTATGTTCTGTCGATGCCTCGTGGAGCCACGATCGTCTACCCTAAGGATTCGGCTCTAATCGTCGGCTTCGCAGACATCTATCCGGGCGCACGCGTACTCGAAGCTGGGGTTGGCAGCGGGGCGCTCACGATTTCGCTTTTGCGTGCCGCCGGACCAACTGGCTTCGTTCATTCACTCGAACGACGAAGTGATTTCGCTGAGAATGCCACATCAAATGTCACCAATTATTTTGGCGGACTTCCAAGTAACTGGACTCTTGCCGTCGGCTCTTTACAAGACCAAGTTTTCGAGGGCTCGTTTGATCGTGTAATCCTTGACATGTTGGCGCCGTGGGAATGCGTGGCTCTGGCCGCTGAAGTTCTACGACCTGGGGGAGTCTTTCTGGCTTACGTTGCGACCACAACGCAATTGTCTGCAACAGCCGAGGCACTCAAGGACGATGGCCATTTCACTGAACCCGAGAGCAGCGAGTCATTGGTTCGCGGTTGGCATCACGAAGGTTTGGCCGTGCGGCCCCAACACCGAATGATCGGCCACACTGGCTTTCTAATTCAGTCTAGGCGGATGGCCCCCGGAGTCGAAGTGCTAGCTAGACGACGTCGGCCCTCAAAGGGGAGTTACGATGGCATCGCGCAAGAATGAGAGGTTGGTCAATCTCACTATCGCTCTGTTGGCCACCAAGCGATTCCTAACTAAATCTGAAATATTTCGAACGATCGACGGGTATGAAGGAACCACCGAATCTAAAGAGAGAATGTTCGAGCGAGATAAGGACGACCTTCGCCGAATTGGTATTAGCATCGAAGTGCAAGGCGTTGATCCAGGATTTGAAGACGAACCGGGATATCGAATTCATCCAGAAAGATATTCGCTTAATCTTGGTGAACTCAACGGCACGGAGGTGGCTCTGCTTTCCTTGGCTGCTGAGGCTTGGCGTGGAGCCGCACTTGGTGTGGCGGCTCAATCGGCACTCGTTAAATTGCGCTCCCTGGGCATTGACTCCGACTTCGACGCCATTCCAAATCTTTCGCCAAGACTCAATGTGCAATCTCCCAATTTCTATCCATTGACTCGAGCCATTGCCGATCACATAGCCGTTGACTTCACTTATCTTTCAAGCGAACTCAACGAAGAGTTAAGACACGTTCATCCTTATGGACTTGGTAGCCGGCATGGTCATTGGTACTTGGTGGCTTACGACACGGACCGCGCGGATATTCGAACTTTTCGATTGGACCGAATAGTCAATCAAGTCGAACTCGTTTCTAAGGTGAATTTCTTTAAATCCGATCCGAATTTCAAGGTTCTCGAATATTTGGATTCGACATTATTCGAAAATCAAGCAGTGGCACGAGTTTCCATCCGCCTTGGACGAGGCCATGGCTTACGTCGAAATGCCACAGTACTTTCAACAGACGATGAATACGATCTTTGCGAGGTGTCTTACTCCAACCCATCGCACTTTACCGATTACATTCTGTGGCACGCGGATGACGTTATCGTTCACGGCCCTGAAGAAGTTCGCACCGAGGTAATCAAACGCCTTCAAACGCTGGTAGATGCTCATGAGTAGCACCAACCAGAATTCGGGTCTGGAGAAGATTGAGCGCCTGCTTGATTTGGTTCCTTATGTGGCAACACACCAGGGGATTGCTCTTGAGGAGTTAGCTAAAGAATTCTCAATTTCGACGTCGCAGCTCACCGAAGATCTGACCACTTTGTGGATGTGTGGCCTTCCGGGCTACACCCCGCTTGAGTTGATGGATCTCTCCTTCGACACTGGTTTTGTGAGTATCTCCAATGCTGAAACGCTGGCACGACCGCGCATTCTTGATCGTGACGAGGTTCTCGCGCTCATTCTCGGATTGGAGACGCTGCAGGAGGATGCCAGTCGCAATCACGGGGACCAGATTGAAACCATTGCCAAGCTCGTGGCCAAGTTGATTGGCTTCATCGACTCGAACGTGGAGCGCACCGTACAGGTCGGATCTTCTGCCTTATCCAACGAACGAGGAATCCTTCAGAAGGCGATCGCTAAGGGTGGTGCCGCAGAAATCACCTACCACTCCATTTCCCGCGACGAGGTGTCCAAGCGAGTTATCCATCCAATCGAGTTCATCTTCGCAAATGGACACGAATATGTGTCGGCGTTTTGTGACCTAACCCAAAGTTATCGAACATTTCGAATTGATCGCATAATGCAAGTTGCTAGCGTCGATGCTGCGGATTCTATTGTGCCAATGTCGGGTTCAACTTCAAGTGACGAAAAGATCGCAATCACCCTCAAGGTTCATTCGCGATATCGAGATGTAGTCGAACGGTTCAACCTGGATGGTGGACTTCCAATTACTCCAGAGTTGGTGGAAGTTGAGAGTTTTAGCGCAGACTGGGCCACACGAGAGATCATGGGCTTCGGCGGCCAGGTCGGGCTAGTTTCCCCCCTAGAGCTTCGCGCCTCCCTTCGAGATCGAGCACTTCGAGCCCTTAAAGGCTATCAAGCCTGATTTTGACGCTTGAACGATGGCGGTTCGCGCGTAGGGATGAGGTAACGTTGCCTCCTACTGATTCGGTCTGACAGATCTATTCTGACATGGGAGACGAAGGATGCCTTTTCTAAGAGAACCCACACACCTGCTGTTGGTTTTGCTCGTTCTCATTCTGCTTTTCGGAGCAAAGCGCCTACCGGACTCTGCCCGCTCATTGGCAAAATCTTTGAAGATCTTTAAGACCGAGATGAAGGACATCAACAGCGACGAAAAGAAGGCCGAAGAGAAGAAGGCTGACGAAGAGGACGGCACAAAGAAGTAAGTCTTATGGCGGCCACGGCAGGCGGTCGAATGCCGCTACTTGAACATTTACGAGAATTAAGGCGACGTGTAGTTCGCTCTTCAATCATCATCTTGCTCGCCTCTGGCATTGGTTGGTATTTCTACAACCAGATAATCACCACACTTGCTCGACCTGTATGCGATCTGAATAAGGCTCAAGCAACACAGTCGACTCATTGCGGTTCGTTGTATATCAACGGAGTCCTGGGTCCGCTAAACCTTCAAATCAAAGTCGCCCTCCTTACCGGCTTGATAATTTCAGCCCCTCTCTGGCTCTATCAGATCTGGGCCTTTGTATCACCTGGCCTTCATCGCAAAGAGAAGCGGTACTCAATCCTCTTTTTGGCATGTGCCACGCCTTTCTTCGCTGTTGGCGCCACCCTGGGCTACCTCATTTTGCCCTTAGCCATCAAGGTTCTCTTTGGGTTCACTCCGCATTCCTTGAGCAATCTGATTCGATTCGACGACTATCTAGACTTCGTTCTCCGGGTGATATTGCTCTTTGGATTGGCTTTCGAACTACCTGTGTTCCTCGTCGCTCTTAACCTCATTGGATTTCTTTCCGGCAAGGCAATCTTGAGACCTTGGCGAATCTGGGTATTCGGCATCACGCTATTCGTGGCTGGCTTTACACCAACGGGCGACCCCCTCACAATGTCTCTGCTTGCCCTTCCACTGTGCGGTTTCTACTTCGCCGCTGGAGGCATTGCACTCTTGGTTGATCGACGACGGGCTAAACGAGCCGCTATTGAGGAGGCGAATTCCTGATGTGGGGAATCGTCATCAACCCCATTTCTGGACGTGGCAAAGGAGCCGAATACGGAAAACGGGCCATGCATTTTTTCGATACTCATGGGGTCGAGTATCGAATGATCACAGGCGCATCCTCAGATCTCACTTCGAAAAATCTTACAAATTTCCTATCTAAGGAAGAGCGTTGTCAGGGAATTGTCGCGGTAGGCGGGGACGGGCTGATACACCTCGTGCTTCAACAAGTTGCCAATACAAATATTCCTCTGGCAGTAATACCCGCAGGGACCGGAAATGATTTCTGTCGAAGCCTGGGTTGGCCATTGGAGAATATTGAAGACATTCTTCATGCAGCGATTGAGAAAACGCCAACACGCGTCGATTTAGGTATCGTGGACGGGGAGTGGTTCGGCGCAATTTTGTCAACGGGATTTGATTCCATGGTGAACGAGCGGGCCAATACGATGAAGTGGCCGAAAGGGCCCGCAAAATACAACGCAGCTATTGCGCTGGAACTCCTCGGATTCAAACCAAGAAATTACGAGATCGACATTGATGGGCAGAAATTCTCAACGAAAGCGATGCTTATCGCCATCGGCAACGGGCAGTCCTACGGTGGAGGCATGCGTGTGTGTCCTGATGCCAGACTCGATGACGATTTACTTGACGTCATGGTGCTTAGCCCAATTTCAAAAGCAGAATTTCTCAGAGTCTTTCCAAAAGTCTACGCCGGAACGCATATCGAGCACCCGGCTGTCAGAGTTCTTCGCGGGAAGAAGGTGCGAATTCGTTCCGAAGCAATCGCCTATGCAGATGGGGAGCGGGTGGGTGCCCTTCCAGTCGAGGCTGAATCAGTACCCTCAGCATTGTTAACCTGGCGGTCATGACGACACCTGCGCAACGCTACGCGGAGTCTTCTAAACGAGGAGCCTCCTCGCTGACCGCAGAATTCGAGGCCTCATTCGATTTCCCTTTCGATCCCTTTCAGATTCAAGCATGCCGAGCAGTGGAAGCCGGTAAGGGCGTTCTAGTTGCAGCACCGACTGGTGCTGGCAAGACCGTCATAGGCGAATTCGCGGCATACATGGCCATCGGGCGCGGAAAGAAGTGCTTCTACACAACTCCGATCAAAGCTCTTTCAAATCAGAAATATCAAGAGTTTGTAGCGCGCTTTGGCTCCCATCGGGTCGGCCTCTTAACCGGGGATACGAGCATAAATGGCGAGGCAGAAATTCTCGTTATGACTACCGAAGTTCTACGCAACATGTTGTACGCAGGGTCAAGCACATTAAATACTTTGGGCTTTGTCGTCATGGATGAAGTTCACTATCTTGCCGATAAGTTCCGCGGTGCAGTGTGGGAAGAAGTTCTGATTCATCTGATGGAGAGCGTGCAGGTTATTTCGCTTTCGGCGACCGTATCCAACGCCGAAGAATTTGGTGAGTGGTTGCAAACGATTCGGGGAGACACCGAAATCGTTGTCACAGAAGTTCGTCCTGTACCTCTCTACCAACATGTATTAATTGATAATGGTTTGATCGACCTCTTCGTCGAAAACGGAAGAGTCAATCCCGAAATACTCCGAAGGGAGCGCGAGGCTCTCAGGCGCGTTCGCACCCCGAGAGATAGAGGGAGTCGGAAGGATTGGGCCGACGGCGGCCACCGTCTTTCTCGTGCAGAAATTGTAGAAAAACTGCAGCGCGAAGGAATGCTTCCGGCAATCACTTTCATTTTCTCAAGATTGGGCTGTGATTCAGCGGTTAGGCAGTGCTTGGCGTCAGGTATCAAGTTGACGACCACTGAGGAGCGCGCGGAAATCCGCGATGTTGCACTCAAGTACACCGAAAATATCGCCCAAGAGGACTTGGAGACGTTGGGGTTTAGTGAATGGCTTGCGGGGCTTGAGCGTGGAATTGCTGCTCACCATGCCGGACTTCTTCCAAGCTTTAAAAGCGCAGTCGAAGATTTATTTCAGAAAGGGTTGCTGAAGGCGATCTTCGCCACCGAAACCCTTGCCCTCGGAATCAACATGCCAGCGCGCACGGTTGTGTTGGAAAAGTTGGTTAAGTGGAATGGCGAGGCGCACGTTCCCGTGACTCCAGGTGAATACACGCAATTAACCGGCAGAGCAGGTCGACGGGGCATCGATATCGAAGGAAACGCAGTTGTTCAATGGTCGCCAACGGTGGATTCGGCGACAGCCGCGGGACTGGCATCTACGCGCACATATCCGCTCCGGTCTTCGTTCACGCCGACCTACAACATGGCGATCAACTTGATTTCCCGTTTTGGCCGACAGCGTGCGCGCGGATCGCTCGAGTCCTCGTTTGCGCAATTTCAAGCCGACCGAGCCGTGGTCGGTTTGACGAGGCAAATTCATAAAAACGAAATAGCAATCGCGGACTTTGTCGAGAGCGCTCAGTGCCATTTAGGTAATTTCGAAGAATATGCGTCTATCCGCCGCGAGATCAAAGCGACCGAGACTTTGCTTTCCCACCGACAAGCCAAGAGAGGCTTTGACCCAAGACAGAGAGCGCACATGGAGGCCGAACTCGTTGGGTTACGAAAAGGATTGCGTTCACATCCCTGTCACAGCTGCGGCGATCGCGAAAGTCATGCGCGCCTTGCTGAACGTGGAGACCGTTTAACTCGCGAGAACATCGGACTGTTGTCGCGAGTGGAGAACAGAACTCACGTCATCGCTCGCACCTTCGACCACATATGCGATGTATTGACTGAATTGGGTTACATACAGGACGAAAAGACGCTTCCTCAAGGTCAGATTCTGGCGAAGATCTATACGGAATCTGACTTGCTGCTAACGGAGGCAATCCGCGCGGACCTTTTCGACCATCTTTCATCATCAGAATTATTAAGCGTCGTTTCTAGCGTCATCTTTCAAGGCAGGTCTTCGCAGAACATGGCTCCCAGGATTCCTACGGGAAATGTCCAAAGCGCCCTATCTGCGATCATTCACCTGTGGGCCAAACTGGAAGTCATCGAGAAAGCACACTCATTGACAACCCAACGCGAGCCGGACTTTGGATTCTGCTGGATCTCTTTTCGCTGGGCCAATGGCCATTCATTGCAGAGTGTTCTCAAGGATTCAGACCTATCAGTGGGCGACTTCGTCCGCTCGGTCAAACAATTGATTGATCTTTTGCAGCAGATTTCCGTTGCAAGTGAAAAGCTAAGACCAAAGTGTTTAGAGGCCATGAAAAAACTTGATAGGGGAGTAGTCGCTTACTTCGCGGGTGAGGCATGACATTAATGCTCTTAGATAGTGCCTCGCTCTGGTATCGGGCGTATTACGGAATGCCTGACACATTAGTTGCCCCTGATGGCACGCCGGTCAATGCCATTCGCGGGTACCTCGATATGACCGCTCGACTTTTGACGATGTACCGACCAAATCGTTTGGTCGCCTGCATCGAGGGGGACTGGCGTCCTAGTTGGAGGGTCGCACTCTTTCCCGATTACAAGGCCAATAGAGTTGAAGAAGGTACTGAGGACGAAGAAGTCGAACCCGACACACTGACTCCCCAGATACCGATCCTGTTGGACATTGTGGATGCATTCGGAATCACTGTGATCGGGATTGATGATTATGAAGCCGATGACGTTATGGCTTCCTACGCAGTTCAGCATGAAGGTCCAGTGCGAATCGTGACGGGAGATAGAGACCTTTTTCAAATGGTCGATGATGATCGAAACGTTGGAGTTGTCTATTTAGCAAAGGGTTTGTCTCAACACGAACTTGTCGACAGTAAATGGGTGGCGCAGCGATACGGGATTCCTGGAGACAGGTATGCCTTGTTCGCGATGTTCCGCGGAGATCCGTCTGATGGGCTGCCAGGAGTAAAGGGAATTGGCGTAAAAGGTGCAGCGCATATAGCAAATCATTTTCAAAATGTAGATGAAGTTATAGCAGCCGCCGAGAATAAGCACTCGGCTTTAACTCCCGCTTTGACGAAGAGAATTCTTGAGGGCCGTGACTATCTAGCGATTGCGCCCACGTTGGTGCAGTGTGCACAGGATATTTCCTTGCCCAATGTCTCACTTGCCCTGCCCAAACGCCCAAAGGATATGAAACTCATCCGCGAATTCCAAGAGAAGTACGCACTGGGGGCGAGCGTAGATCGACTGATTTCAGCACTGCAGTGGTAATAATACTTTCACTTATTTCGGGATTTCTTGCCTATGCCTCCTTTGCCCCTATTGGTATCTGGTGGTGCGCTCCGCTTTCACTGGCGATACTCATACATCTACTCGATGATGGGAAATTGCATCGCCGGCTTATTGCTACAGCCATTTTTGGCGCTGCATTCTTCGGACCATTGCTCGCGTGGAGCAATACATATGTGGGCGACGTACCCTGGTTTTTCCTGACCACCCTTCAGATTGTCATAACTTTGCCCCTGGCACTAATTCCCATGTCACGGACTAGGAATCTCATTTTTTTCCCTTCATTGTGGGTTGCTCTTGAATTTGCCCGCGGACATTTTCCATTTAACGGATTTGGGTGGGGGAGACTCGCTTTTGGACAGGCAGATTCGCCTTACTCACAACTTGCGCGTTTTGGCGGGGCGCCACTAATTTCATTCTTTGTCGCACTCGTGGCAATTGGTCTCTATTTAGTTTTTCAACGACGGATAGCAGTGGCGCTTACGGTTCTCACAAGTCTTGCAGTGTTATCGCTCTTGGCCGCAGGCACTCGACCTGCACTGCCACCGAGGAATTTCTCCGTCCTTGCCGTACAAGGGGGAGTGCCGTCGTTAGGTTTGGATTTTAATTCGAGAGCTACGGCGGTCTTTGAGAATCATCTGAAGGCAACTTCTGACTACCTAGACGGACATGCATTTAGGCCAGATGCCGTTCTTTGGCCGGAAAATTCAATTGACGTAGATCCGTTTAAGGATTCGATTGTCCGTGGACAACTGCAGGCCCTTTCTGACAAATTCCATCTTCCCTTCATAGTTGGTGCTGTCCTGCAGGACGGATCGCATTTTCAAAATGCTTCCATATTGTGGGAGCCCAATATTGGTCCGACCTCCATCTACATAAAGCGGCATCTAACCCCATTTGGCGAATACATTCCGTTGCGAAGATTGGCGCAAATTGTCTCGCCGTATGCAAAGAACGTTGTTGACTTCGTGCCGGGGAAGAAGATAGTTACTCACCGCATTGGAAGAGCAACATTTGCTCCCATTATTTGCTTTGAACTCTTAGATGACGCCTCTGGTCGAGTCATGGCCAATAGAAGCAATGTCTTTGTTGTGCAGACGAATAGCGCGACGTTTGGCCGCTCTGCGGAGAGTAATCAACAGCTAGGTATTACGCGTATACGAGCAATTGAACATCAGAGGTATCTAGTCAGCGTCTCGACATCAGGGATAAGCGCTCTGGTTGACCCACGGGGGAGAGTCACCGATCGAACGGCGCTAGATCGATCCGCCGTCATAGC
Organism: Actinomycetes bacterium; assembly: GCA_023252155.1. GTDB lineage: Bacteria > Actinomycetota > Actinomycetes > Nanopelagicales > Nanopelagicaceae > QYPT01. The sequence continues at coordinate 16,434 of JAHEXJ010000011.1, forward strand.
CACCACGATAGGTTTGAGTAATGCTCAGACGATCTCAGATAGGTACGGCTCTCCAATTGAGGCTATTTTGATCCTTTTCCCGCCCTTTTTAGGCATAGTAGAGGCACTGAGAAGACCACGTAGGAGATGGAATCAATGACCTTTAAGCCTCTGGTGATGATTCCTACATACAACGAATTAGAGTCGATCGGACTGCTCATCAGAAGTGTTTTGGCGCTGCCAAGCGAGCTTGAAATCCTTGTTATTGATGACCATTCACCGGATGGCACTTCTGCCTCCGTAAAAGCGATTGCCTCCCCCCGGGTGCATGTCCTCGATCGAGATTCTAAGAGTGGACTCGGCCCCGCCTACCGGGCAGGCATTGAATGGGCCACGAGCCACCCTCAGTTCACCCACTACGTGACCATGGATGGAGATGGCTCCCACAGGCCCGAGGATCTACTCTCGATGCTCGCTCGTGCGGCCAACGCTGACGTAGTCATGAGCTCGCGCTGGACCGTTGGCGGGGCCATTGTGAATTGGCCGAAATATCGACAATTCATCTCTCAGGTGGGCACTTCATACGCTCGATTAGCCTTGAAATTACCATTTACCGACCTCACGGGTGGGTTTAGGGTTTACTCAGCCAGGATCATTGATCAACTTCGAATGGATGCGATTTCCTCCAACGGTTACTGCTTTCAAATTGAAATGATTCTTGCAACCCATGCTGCTGGCGCAACCTTTGCCGAAGTCCCGATCACATTTATCGAGCGCGAACTTGGCAGGTCAAAAATGAGTCGAAGAATCGTCCTTGAAGCATTGGGCAAAGTGAGCCTCTGGGGTTGGCAGACCAGGCTTAGTCGTAACGCCGATAAGTTGCATTATGTTAAGTAAATAGTAATTTCACTCCCCGTAGTCAATTCATTAGTTATCCGGGCTTGTAGATTTAGTGATCGCGCCAGGTATGTCTCGGTGCAAACCCAAGGAGTCGCCGGGCTTTATCAATTGAGAGCAAGGTTTCATGTTCGGCCAATTCCTTCGTGAGTTTTACTTCTGGGAAGACTTCTGCCGCTAGTTCGGTGCTAGACCTACTCATGACGGTGTCAGCGGCTGCAATGATGAAGGCCTCGAAACCCGGCTGAGCGTTTTCTAGTGCCCGTAAAACCGCTTGCGCCCCATCGCGACCGTCGATGTAACCCCAGAGGTTCCACTTACGTAATCTGGCATCTTGGTTGAATGATGAGAAGTTTGCATAATCTTCTGGATCCATCACATTGGAGAACCGCAGAGCGCTTATGCTCAACTCCCGATCCCAACGCGTCAACTCCCTAGCCATCTGCTCTTCCAAGTGCTTCACCAGAGAATATGTACTTTCCGGTCTGGCCGGATACTGCTCATCTACGGGAATATAGGGTGGATCGATATCGAAAGGGAGCCCTAGCACGGTTTCACTGGATGCGTACACGATCTTCTTGATGCCAGCGCGACGCGCGGCCTGAAATACGTTGTACGTGGAGAGCATGTTGTTATGAAAGGTTGCCACGTCAGGCATGATGCCGGGTGCCGGTATAGCCCCCAAATGGACGATGGCATCAAAGCCTGAATGTCGGTCGTCGACCCCCAAGATTGCGTCGATGACCTGTCCGTAATCCTTGAGATCGACCACAACCAGACCATCACTTCTCTCCCCCGCACGATCAAGGTTGAGAACATCGTGACCAGCATCTGCAAGACCTCGCACAACATTCTTGCCGAGTTTTCCACTTCCGCCGGTGACAGCAATTTTCATTGCAGGTTTTCAGGCGTAATCAGAAACGGGCGGGCACGCGCAGATCAAATTCCGATCCCCATAAGCGCCGTCGATTCGGCCCACTGTTGGCCAGTACTTGCCACGTCGACCGATGATTTCGCCCAGATTCATTCCCACTGGAAATCCTGCAAGTTCGCGCGAATATGGGTGATTCCAATCCGAGGAAACAATCGTCTCGCTCGTGTGAGGTGCGTTTCGAAGCGGTGAGTTATCGCTGGAGTAGACACCCGATGCCACATCCTGGATTTCACCGTGAATGGCGATCATGGCGTTGATAAAGCGATCAAGTTCGACGATATCTTCGCTCTCGGTTGGCTCCACCATTAGCGTTCCGGCGACCGGGAAACTCATCGTCGGGGCATGGAAGCCGTAATCCATGAGCCGCTTTGCAACATCGTCAACAGTTACGCCCGTGTCATGGGTGATTTTGCGAAGGTCCAAGATGCACTCGTGTGCAACCAAGCCCCCTTCCCCACTGTAAAGAACTGGGTAGAAATCACGGAGTTTGTTGGCGATGTAGTTAGCCGAAAGAATCGCAACTTCGGTTGCATGAGTTAGACCCGCACCGCCCATGAGACGGATGTATGCCCATGAGATTGGCAAAATCGAAGCAGAGCCAAAAGGCGCGGCACTGACCGGGCCAGGTCCGGTAACAGGGCCAGCTAGTACGTCCATTGGATGGTTGGGAAGGAAGGGCGCTAGGTGTGCCTTGGAGATAACTGGACCAACTCCTGGTCCTCCTCCGCCGTGGGGGATGCAGAAGGTCTTATGCAGGTTCAGGTGAGAGACATCTGCACCGAATTTTCCGGGTTGGGCAAGACCAACTAGTGCGTTCAAGTTCGCGCCGTCGACGTACATCTGGCCACCGACATCGTGAACCATTCCGCAAATTTCCTTTATCGCCGTTTCGAATACCCCGTGAGTTGATGGGTAAGTCACCATCAGTACAGCGAGTTCCTTTGCGTGCTCTGCAATCTTGCTTCGCAGATCATCCAAACTGACGTTTCCTTGATCATCGCACGCCACGACCACAACTTTGAATCCTGCCATGACCGCACTTGCTGCATTAGTGCCGTGCGCACTCGATGGGATCAAGCAGATGCGTCGATGTTGTTCGTTCTTTGAATCATGGTAATTGCGAATCGCAAGTAGTCCCGAAAACTCCCCTTGGCTTCCGGCGTTGGGTTGAAGTGAGACAGCGTCGTAGCCAGTAATGGAAACGAGCCACTTCGAGAGTTGCGCAATTAATTCACGCGAACCCTCGCTCTGGTCGGCCGGTGCGAATGGGTGCAACGATGAGAACTCTGGCCAGGTGACCGATTCCATCTCGGTGACGGCATTGAGTTTCATTGTGCAAGATCCAAGAGGAATCATTGTGCGATCCAGTGCCAAATCTCGATCCGCCAAGTTCCTTAAATAACGCATCATCGCAGTTTCGGAGTGATTCGTATTGAAAATTGGATGAGTGAGGAACGCAGACGTTCGATTCAATTCCTTAGGAATAGACGAACCGCTCTGCCCTACCGGGATCGAGATTGCAAATATCTTTGCAAGGTCAGACAAAGTTTTCTCGTTGGTCGTTTCATCAAGTGAAATTCCCACCTTGTCGCTGCTGATCGAGCGAAGGTTGACATGTAATTCTTGTGCCCTCTTGTGAATGGCATCTGCATCTTTGACAGTGAAAGTTAAGGTATCGAAATAATGTTCTGGCAAGCCTTGATATCCGGCGACCTTCAATCCCTGTGCCAAACGAATCGTTTGCTCATTTATTCGTGAAGCGATCTGGCGAAGACCATCTGGGCCATGCCACATTCCATAGAAGGCGCTCATGACTGCGAGAAGTACCTGCGCTGTACAAATATTGCTGGTGGCTTTCTCTCTTCGAATATGTTGTTCGCGCGTTTGAAGCGCTAAGCGAAGACCGGGATTGCCATCGGCATCCACACTCTGTCCAACCAGCCGGCCAGGCATGTTCCGCTCAAGACCGTTGCGAACCGACATGAAGCCGGCGTGAGGCCCACCAAATCCCATTGGAACTCCGAAGCGTTGAGCAGAGCCAACGCACACATCTGCGCCCCACTCCCCTGGTGCCTTGAGCAAAGTCAGCGCGAGTAAATCAGAGGCAGCAATGAACAATGCGCCTCGGTTATGAACTTCAGTTGCAAGGGATGCATAATCCTTGATCACGCCAAAAGTATCTGGATACTGAACTAGCGCTCCGAAGAACTTGGAGTCGGGTAGGCCGGCTGATAGATCGGCGGTCTGCAACGTAATTCCCAATGGCTTAGCTCGGGTTCCGATAACGGCGACGGTCTGCGGATGCAGGTTTGCGTCAAGCAAGAAAACTGCGTCGTCATCGCCTTTATAAACTCGATGGGCAAGGGTCATAGCCTCGGCCGCAGCCGTTGCCTCATCCAACATTGACGCGTTCGCAACACCGAGAGCAGTCATGTCGCAGATGAGAGTTTGAAATGCGAAAAGTGCCTCGAGGCGTCCTTGTGAAATCTCAGGTTGATAAGGAGTGTATGCGGTGTACCAGGCAGGATTTTCTAGAACATTTCGCAAGATGACGGCTGGTGTGATCGTTCCGTAGTACCCCGTGCCGATGAGCGACGTGAAAATTTTATTTCTCGATGCGAGCTCTCGAAGTTCTTGGATTACCTCGGTCTCAGTCGCGGGACTCGGCAAAACATCAGCGAGCCGCTGACCCATCGCGATACTTGACGGAACAACTTTGGAGATGAACTTATCTAGTGAATCAAAGCCCAACTCCCCCAGCATAAATTTTTCTTGATCCGAAGAAGGCCCGATGTGTCTTCTCTCAAAACCCTCATTAGTCCCGTACGACATCAGTTTCCCCTTTTCGACATTAAGTCAGCAGGGTAGACCGATTTAGGCACCCTTGCGCTTGCGACGTTGTGATAATTCGTCGTTAGATTCACCACTTATTATTTGTCCATCAATTTCGCCTTGAAGTGTTGCAAGTGAGCCTTCGACCTCGCTCCAGACTTTGCCCACAGCAATTCCGAAAACACCCTGCCCCCCTTGAAGTAAGTCGATTATTTCATCAGGACTCGAACATTCATAAATCGAGGCTCCATCACTCATGAGTGTTATCCGCTCAAGTTCGGTCACTCCCCTATTGCGCAAGTAATCCACGGCGGTGCGAATGTTCTGAAGTGAGACGCCGGCATCCAACAACCGCTTAACAATTTTTAAAACCAGAATGTCCCTAAATCCGTAGAGGCGCTGAGTTCCAGAACCCATGGCAGTGCGAATGCTCGGTTCCACAAGTCCGGTCCGGGCCCAGTAATCGAGTTGACGATACGAGATGCCCGCTGCCGCACATGCGGTCGCACCTCTATAACCAATATCAATTCGCTCTTGCTCGGACACTAAAAGCTCGATTCTCGGGGAGGTTTTGTAAGCCTACGAGTGGTGAGAAGTAGAATCAACGATCAACACGATCAAAACCTCAAGTAGAGGTTAACGGTTACGCCCGCGCCCTCTGAGGGCAAAGAAGTAAAGCAGTGAGAAGACATAGCCCAGAGCGACAAGGGCCATCTTCCCTGTCGCCCATCGTCCAGGGGTAAAAACCATGGTCGTTGAAATTCCAAGGGAAATGAAGGCCAAGCCCGCAGCGGCTTGACGTAATCCTCTCTCCCCCGCGAATGCAGCAACCAGTGGACCCAACAGGGCCGGAATCAGGAAGGTGGCACCCATAACCCGCAATGTCCAGAGCAGTTCTGGAGAGAAGGACTTGGCTGGAAAGCCAAAAAATGTCGCGACATTGGCGGGCTTGATGATCAAAGCTATCGCGGCGAAGAAGAAAACCGTTGCGCCCAATCGAAGGGTTAAGGCGGCGCGGCGGACCAGCATTTCTAGCCTAACCGGCGAAATCTTCTGGATTGATCTGATCCAGAAACTCTCTAAATCGCTCAACTTCCTCGTTGGCCTCAGAGCTTTCCTCATCTGGAATTTCAATGCCCGCTTCGGCCAACAGGTCTTCGGTGGCCAAGATGGCACTTTTCGTTCGAAGCGCCAGTGCGATGGCATCAGAGGGCCTTGCTGAAATTACCAACTGTTGTTGAGTGGATGTCTTGACGACTAAATCTGCGTAGAAAACACCGTCACGAAGTTCGGTCAGATGCACAGCATCAAGGCTTCCATTCAATTGCTCGAGCAAATCCTTCATCAGGTCATGGGTCAAAGGACGCGGAGGCAACACGCCTTGTTGAGCAAATGCAATTGCCGTGGCTTCGACGGCGCCAACCCAAATGGGCAGAAAACGAGAACCGTCAATTTCTTTCAGTAAGACAATAGGTTGGTTGGATGGCATTTCAACGCGCACCCCAACCACTTCTACTGGAATCATCGCACTACCTAAGTCGATGTAATCCGCCACGCACTAACGCGGCATGCAATCGGACCGAGAGTGCGGCAATTTCACGTTGAACTTCCTCGGCGCGGGCCTTGGCTTCTGAACTTTTCTGTCGTACAAGCGGGGTGATTACTTGTTCGATCAGGCCAATCTCGCGATCGGCTGCGGACTTGAAGGAACGAAGGTGTCTTGGTTCAATTCCAAACCCTGCCATCTCGGTGACGGCACGCGCAATCGCAAGTGAATCGGAATCGTAATGGCGCCCTCTTGGCGCGATGAGTCCATAGGACTCGAGTTCGACAAGCTGCTCCTCGCTCACTCCGCTGGCTTTAAGGAGCTCTTCACGAGAGAGTCGCATATCGGTGTTCTCGGCAAAATTTGCTGGCGCGAGTTCACCGTCGATTGTTGCAAGTCGTGGAACAGGTACTCCTCCAGACACTTTTGCCGGTTCCAATCCACGGTCAAGTGCATCCAGATTCTCTTTGATGACGCGAAGAGGCAAATACTGATCACGTTGGGCAAGAAGTACATACCTCAATCGTTCAAGGTCTGCGTTTGTAAATTTGCGATAGCCAGATGGAGTTCGTTGAGGTTCGATCAATCCTTCTGATTCAAGGAAACGGATCTTTGAAATCGTGATGTCGGGAAAATCGTTCCTGAGTTTTCCAAGAACTTCACCAATGCTTAAGTACGCGCGAGCAGGAACGCTCATGATTTTCCCCCAAAGAAGAGCATATGGAACTTTCCGATTTGAATTTCATCACCTGACGACAACAGAACATCCACGACCGGTTGTCCGTTTACGTAAGTGCCGTTGAGACTTCCTAGATCCTTAACATTAAAAGCGCCGGGCTCGCTAAATGAAACGACTGCGTGTTTTCGCGAGACCGTCACGTCATCTAAGAAAACATCGCTATCAGGTGAGCGACCGATCGTTGAAGAATCCGTCAGGAGGAAGCGAGAACCTTTCCCAGGTCCGCGATGGACGATCAACATTCCATCCTTAGGCGACAACTTGGCAACTATCCCCCGCTCTTCTTCACTCAACTTTGCCAGTTCAGAAGCATTTGCCGGAGTTGGGCCTTGCCGTCCTCCCAGGTGAAGGGTGCTGGTTAGATCAGGTTCTGGTTTCTTCTCCACACCATCTCCCTTCACTCAACTTCAACTTGAGGCTGACATTAGAGATGTGTCGGACTCAGGTCAAGCGGTAAGTTGCACGTACTCCTGTGCACTCAACAAATCTTCTTCTCCGCCGGTCACTTCAACTTCTGCGATCCAGCCCTGTCCGTAAGGATCAGAATTGAGAATTTCTGGATTGGCGGTAAGGGCTGCATTTACCGCAAGCACCTTTCCTGAAACTGGGGCGTAGAGCTCTGAAACGCTCTTTGTGGATTCAACTTCTCCGCACACTTTTCCAGCCACCAATACATCACCAACGTTAGGCAATTGGATATAGACGATGTCACCGAGTGCGCTCTGCGCAAAGTCGGTGATGCCGATCCGCACAAGCGATGCAGTATCGGTGTTCGCTACCCATTCGTGTTCCTTTGTATAACGTAACGCTAGTGGTGCTTCTGACACGACAATCTCCTATCAACGTTGTTAAGTGGCTACCTTACTTTGCATGTGCGATCGAGCGCCATCCCGCCTGAAAGTAGTTCATTCCCGTTATTAAATAAAGTCCAATCCCCCAAATCGCGAAACTCCAGCCAATGACATACGCCACTTCCCCCCACGTTGAATTCGATGTGGAAAGCAGGAGAAGAGGAAATGCGTACATCAAATTGAAGGTCGCGGCTTTGCCCAAGTAGGTCACCTTGAACGGTCCAATTCCAACACGCTTCATGGCGAGTGACATCACTCCGAGTACCACATCACGGCCAAGGAGAAGCAAGATGATCCACAGCGGAAGAACATCTCGGACATAGAGAACTATCAGAGTTGCGGCGATATAGAGCCGGTCAACCGCCGGATCCATCAATTCGCCCAAGCGCGATTCCTGATTCCAAGCCCTGGCCAGTTTTCCGTCAAAATAGTCGGTGGCCCCGGCGAAGATGAGAACAAGAATTGCTGCGCCGTCTACATTCCGATTGAGAGCCAAGAAAATAAAGAGAGGAATCCCCAGGGCGCGAAGAAGCGTGAGGCCGTTTGGGACGGTGACTACAGACATGTCGGGGCGACAGGATTTGAACCTGCGACACCCAGACCCCCAGCCTGGTGCGCTACCAAGCTGCGCTACGCCCCGGTGACGATCGCTCGTCGGTGTTGAATATTACTCGCGCTCGCGCACTCGTACAGACACTTGGAGCGGGGTTCCGGGGAATCCGAATTCCTCACGGAGGCGGCGCTCGATAAAGCGACGGTAGGAACTTTCCAGAAAACCGGTAGTAAATATGACAAAGCGCGGCGGAGCGATTCCCGCCTGGGTGGCGTACAAAATTTTGGGCTGTTTTCCGCCGCGCACAGGGGGTGGTGTTGCTGCAATGAGTGTGCCTAAGAATGAATTCAGGCGGCTTGTGGGAATTCGTTTTTCCCAACTTGTTAGCGCGGTTCGCAGAGCCGGGGCCAATCGATCCCTGTGCCAACCGGTTTTCGCTGCGAGATTGACCCTTTGCGCCCATTCCACGACATCAAGGTGGCGATCGATTTCGCGATCAAGGGAGATCTGGCGATCCTCATCCACGAGATCCCATTTGTTCATGACGATAATGAGAGCCTTTCCGGCCTCCTCCACCATCGTGATGATGCGAAGGTCCTGTTCCGAAATTGGCGTGGAAGCGTCAAGCACAACAACGGCAACTTCGGCCCGTTCCAACGCCATCTGAGTTCTCAACGTCGCGTAATAATCCGTTCCGCTGGACTGATTTGCTCGTTTGCGAATGCCCGCAGTGTCGATAAAGCGCCAGATCGACCCGCCAAGTTCGATCAGCTCATCCACGGGATCGCGAGTTGTACCAGCTACGTCATCAACCAAAGCGCGGGTTGTGCCAGCCAGGATATTTAAAAGACTCGACTTTCCGACATTGGGGCGCCCGATCAAAGCGACACGTCGATAGCCGTCCTGGCTCTGGGCAGCGCCAACTTCGGGCAGGAGTTTCACGATCTTGTCTAGCAAATCTCCACTTGAGCGGCCGTGAAGAGCCGATACAAACTGGGGCTCCCCTAAACCCAAGTTCCACAATGCATGCGCTTGGGTTTCCTCCACCGGGCTATCGACCTTGTTGGCAATGAGAATGATCGGTTTTTTCATCTTCCGAAGTTCGCGAACCAAAATGTCATCTTCGTCGAGGGCGCCAACTTGAGAATCGATCACGAGGGCCAGAACGTCGGCCTCCTCCATCGCAAGTTCGGCGATCCCGCTTACTCCAACTGAGATTCCATCTGGCTTTGCTTCCCAGCCGCCAGTGTCCATAACCATGAACTCTCGCCCGTTCCATTCGCATTCATAGGTGACGCGATCGCGCGTGACTCCCGGCGTATCTTCGACGATTGCCTCGCGGCGACCTAGAAATCGATTAACGAGGGTTGATTTACCGACGTTTGGCCGTCCGAGAAGGGCGACTATCGGCAATCCGAGGAGCCTTCGCTCTTTAAGGAGTTCCCAGACGCGCTGGGCAGTCTCGTGCAGACTCAATTCGGTGGAATCGATGGTGATCGCATCGGCAGCAACCATCAGAGGAGAAGTCGTTCGAGTTGAATCGAGGTGATCTCGCTGTGCCAACGATTGCCCAACGGCCTCAGTCGAAAGGACGTCGGACGGAGATTCGAGTTCCTTTTCACGGCGCAGAGCGCGCGCATCTAGGTCAGCGGTAAGAAATATCTTCAACGCTGCATCGGGCGCCACCACGGTTCCGATATCGCGACCTTCGACCACAATGCCCCGCTCGGCCCTAGAAATAATCTTCTGTTGCAGTTCAAGTAGTTGAGCGCGAACGGCCGGATATGCGCTTACCTGACTTACCTGATCGGTGACTTCCTGAGATCGAATTGCCTCAGTGATGTCGACATCAGCGCAAAAAAGTTTCGGGGATTGCGGGTTGGGAGTGAATGTCAGGGCGAACTTCTGGAGGGCTTCCACAATTTCGAGAGGCTCGGTTAACTTCTCACGCTGTGCCAGCCAGGTGGCTCCACGGTAAAGAGCGCCGGTATCTAGATAATCCCATTTAGCCCTTGTGGCTACAGCCCTAGATGTGCTGGATTTACCTGCTCCACTTGGGCCATCTACCGCTACAACAATGCCCATGCGGGTGAGTCTAGTCGCTGCGGCGCGCGGCACTTCTCCACACGGTTCTATTTAAGACAGTCGAAGCGACTGAATGATCACTCAACGAGTTGGGTGCACATTCCAACCTTTAAGCGCCAAATGTTCGGCTAGTCGAGTTGCATCATCTTTTGAAAGGGCCAAAGTAACCAAACCGGTGAACTGACCTGGTGAATGCTCGATCGAGAGATCTTCAATATTGACTGTGATCTCTGCACATTCTTGAAAGAGGGCGGCAAGTTGACCTGGCTTGTCCTCAAGGACGATCGGAACAAAGGTGTAATCGCGTGCACGGCCGCCATGCTTGCCAGGAATTCTCCCCCGACCCGCTCGTCCTTCTTCAATGAAAGTCTCGACAGCGCGGTCATCGTCGAAATTGGCGATGAGATGGTCAAGATCCTGACTTAAATTCTCTAAGAGCGGGCGTATCTCCTCTCGGTTCATAGAGATGATTTCTCTCCAAAGTGCAGGGTCAGAAGCAGCAATCCGGGTGGTGTCTTTGACCCCCTGTCCGGCTAAGGCTAGCCACGCCTCTGGTCCACCGTGGAGTTGCTTGGCAATCAAGGACGCGCCAATTTGAGGCAGATGAGAAATCAGGGCCACGGCGGAATCGTGCTCTTTCGCCGTCATCTTTACCGGAGTAGCTCCAAGCAATTCGATCAACTCGATAACTAAGGAGATGACATCCAGATCGCAGCTCGGGCTTGGAGTGTAAATCCAAGGTCTACCTTCAAATAGATCCGAACGAGCAGCTTCGGGGCCGCCGACTTCACGTCCAGCCATCGGATGGGTCCCACAGAAGCGGCTCGCAAGCCCGGAAATGTTCTCAACTTCACCTAAAGGCTTAGTTTTTACACTTCCTACGTCTATAAAGGCCGACTTTGGATATAAAGAAAACTGATGAGCGATGACTGGAGCTAGGTGGGATGTCGGCAGGGCAAGTACAACTAGGTCTACCTCCCCCACATCGGCACTTCCAACCAGATCTTGAGCAAGGGCTGCCCGCTCATTATCTGAATCTGCCATCTGAACAGGGATTCCCTTTGTCGCTAATGCAAGGGCAATTGAGGTCCCAATAAGGCCAGAACCAATGATTCGAACACCTCTCATTGGGCTAAATCGCGCCGAAGAGCCACGGCTCCCTTGAGGTAAATATGGGAAATCTCATCGCTTGCTCGGGAGGTATTGCAATGAAGCATCACTCGAATCACTCGAGAAAGGGAGCCCGGAACGTTAATCTCAGAGGCGCAAATGAGAGGGACTGCTCCAAAGCCAATCTCTCGGGCGGCCGCGGCTGGAAAGTCAGCATTGAGATCGGGAGTTGCGGTAAAAATCACCGAGATGACATCTTCGGCGTCTAGCTCATTTGCCAAGAGAATAGCTCCCAATAACTCCTTCACACCGGCATGAATTTCTGCAACGCCGTTTGCCTCTACCTGGATCGCCCCTCGAATTGCTCGAACACTCATAGCCGAAGATTACATTGGAACGCGCTTTTGGCGCCTAAGTAAAAGGGTGTTTCTCTTTATACATTTATACAGATATATCGATTTAACCATTCACATATTTGCGTACTTTCCACTCCTGAAGTTGAGAAAGCTTACGGCCGATAATGTCGATAAATCGTTATTGGCTCCCAAAATATGCGGGAATTAGGAATGAAATGTCGATAAATCGCTACTTCTTGATTCTCATAAAATCGATATATCAATAAACCAGTAATAAGCAGGAATTGTTAAAGTCGGTATATCGTTAAAGATCTAAAGCCTTACGTAGATTTATCAATTCAACTTCATTGAGGTCTCGCCATCTGCCCTCAAGGACATCGCCCAAAAGGATCGGACCAAACCGAGTTCGTATCAGCCTTAGTACGTCGACGCCGACTGCTTCCATAAGGCGGCGGATAATGTGATAGCGGCCTTCATGAATCGTCACTTCAATCCAGGTAGGAGATAGAGATTTAAAGTCCAATACTCGACCCAGACCATCTTCTAGTTCAATCCCCTTAAGAAGAGAGCTCTCGGCATTTCGGGGAAGATCTCCCGCATATTCAATCAGGTAAGTCTTCTCCAATCCGTATGAAGGATGGGTTGCCCGGAAGGTCATTTCTCCATCGTTGGTTAGGAGAATTAACCCTTCACTCTCCTTGTCTAGTCGCCCTACGTGAAAGAGGCGCTCAGTTCGGAGGGAAATAAAGTCCGAAAGTGAGGGCCTTCCTTCGGGGTCATACATGGTAGACACCACGCCTCGAGGCTTATGAAGTGCAAGATAAGTCTTAGTCAAACTCGCTGTAATGGTCTCACCATCCACCATTACATGAGACTTTTCTGGGTCTACTTTGGTGCCTAGTCCACGGATTGTCTGCCCATCCACACTCACTCGACCTTCGTGAATGAGTTCATCGGCGCCACGGCGGCTAGTTATTCCGGCGTCAGCAATAATCTTATTTAGGCGAGTGAGGGCCATATTGGGCGGTTTCCAATCCGAACGTGGCGTCCCTAAAGAGGGTTAATGGCCTACTGTACTGCCCGCGGAAGGATCCGGATTAATCGGTTAATGCCCCCAATATTTCATCAAGCCGATCCAAATCGGGTAGATACGGAGCCAATGCCGGCAGATCCCCCAGGGAATTTAGACCCAGTCGCTCCAAGAAATAGGTCGTCGTGCGATAAAGAATCGCGCCAGTCTCTTGCTCCAAGCCAAACTCTTCGACAAGTCCACGCGTAACCAGCGTCTTCATGACGGCTTCGACATTCACTCCCCTGATAGCGGAGACCCGAGCTCGAGATACGGGCTGGCGGTAAGCAATGACGGCAAGCGTTTCTAGCGCTGCTTGAGTGAGCCTGGACTGTTGCCCATCAAGGACGAAACGTTCGACCGCGGCTGAGTATTCGGGGCGACTGTAGAAACGCCATCCTCCGCTGATGTGTCGAAGCTCAAATCCGTGGTTGGAGGAATTTTCGACGATGGCGGCAAGTGCTTTCTCGACATCTTCAAGGGAGCGATCTAGGACTTTGGCCAAAACTTCCTCGGCCACTGGTTCATCAACCACCATGAGAATGGCTTCGATAGAACGCTCAAGTTCAAGGTCAGACATTTAAACCCTCCTCTGTCTCATCTGTATCCACAATGACGGGGATATCGAACTCATATCCAGCTTCAATCTCTCCTGAATCCGGGCCGACCCAACTGATTTGAAGTTCTCCGAGAGAAACTACTTGATCGAACCTAAGGGCACCTTGCCTGTAGAGATCCAAAAGGGCAAGAAACCTCGCAACGACAACCAATGTGCTTTCGGCTTCGGCCACGAGATGGCGAAAACTCATGCTCCGAGAGCGCCTGAGGGCATCGACCACCCAGCGCGACTCTTCGGCCACGCTTACAAGGGGCAGGTGGAGGTGCTCCATAGCAACCGTGGGCGTGACTTTTGGCGCGAGAACGCGTTCGGCAATGGCTGCGAATCGCGATGCGCCAACACCGATCAGAACCTCCGGCAAGAGCGATGAAAGATGAGAATCCAAGGCCACCACGCGAGGAAATACCTTGTCTTGGAGGGTAATGCGATCATTAAAGGTCGCAGCGATTTCCTTGAAGGCGCGATATTGAAGCAATCGGGCGAAGAGAAGATCGCGCGCTTCCAAAAGCGCCAAGTCGGTCTCGTCCTCGACTTCCCCGCTAGGAAGCAGGCGTGCGGCTTTAAGGTCTAAAAGTGTTGCCGCGACAACCAGGAACTCGGTGGCCTGATCAAGGCGCCATCCCTCTCCTGAGACCTCCAAAGCACGGATGAAGGAGATGAATTCATCTGTCACTTCGCTGAGTGCAACCTCAGTGATATCCATCCTGTGTTTGGAGATGAGTTGGAGAAGAAGATCAAAGGGTCCATCGAAATTATCTAAGTGGACAGCGAATCCTGGCGTGATTTCGGTGTTGATATCACTTGATGCTGTTTCCACCTGCGAACGGTACTTCACATTTGCCGGCAATTCTTGCACTTGCTTATGCGTTGCCCCTCTGCGTAGAGTCCGACCTTAAAGCAACAGAGAGGTTTCTCGATTGAGCGTTAAATCGACATTTGATGATGATGTGGCTACCACGTCAACCCTGCTCAAGAAGACCCCAAAGAATTGGCCCGTGCCGGCACCGATAAAAGAACACGGCCATGCCAAGATCATTCCGATCGTGAACCAGAAGGGCGGCGTCGGCAAAACGACGACCACGATCAACCTGGGCGCAAGTCTTGCCGAATATGGTCGTCGCGTTCTCCTCGTTGATTTCGACCCACAAGGGGCGCTCTCAGTTGGCCTTGGAGTCAATGCCCACGAACTCAAACTGCAAGAGACCGTTTACCAAGTTCTCATGGATCCACACTCTGACATTGATCGAGTCATTCTCAAGACATCAATTCCCGGAATGGATCTCCTCCCTGCGAATAAGGAACTAGCAACGGCTGAAGTAACCCTGGTCAACGAGATGGGACGAGAGAACTTCTTGAAACGCACCCTGGCGACCGTGAAGGACTACTACGACGTGATCTTGATTGATTGTCAGCCAACCCTTGGGCTCTTAACCCTTAACGCCCTAACGGCGGCAGATGGCGTGATCGTGCCATTGCAATGCGAGTTCTTTGCCCTTCGTGGCTTTGCTCAACTCCAAGAGAACTTGGAAAAGGTAAGGATCAACCTCAACCCTTCGCTGAAGTTGATTGGAATTTTGGCAACCATGTACGACAAAAAGACCCTCCATAGCCGCGAAGTTCTGGAACGAATACTTCAGGCTTTCCCGGAGAGTGTCTTTGAAACGGTTATTGCCCAGACAGTCCGTTTTCCCGAGACGACAGTCGCCGGCGAACCGATTAACACCTACGCTTCCAACTCTGGAGGCGCCGCTTCATATCGACGTTTCGCACGAGAACTAATTGCCCGAGGAGGATTGCGATGAGCCGCAGAGCAAGTTTGCCAGGAGCCGATGAACTATTTCGGTCAACTACGCCCGCACTGACCGCCGTCCGGGACACCCCTCCCGTGGTTGATCCATCTTCAATAATCCATAACCCCACGGCCCCCGTTGCCAAACCTCAGGGCAAAGGTGTGCGGACGACTCCTCGCCGCCGCGTGAGCAATCTCGATCGCTCGCCATCTGGCCGCGAGTCTCACGCTGAGAAGATTACGGTCTACCTCTCCCCTGAAGAACTCTTCGACTTGGATCAAGCGAGATTGTTGTTGCGCGGCGATCTTGGACTCGCAGCAGATCGTGGACGCATCGTTCGAGAATCAATCGCAGTGCTTATCGCAGATCTTGAATCCAAAGGCGAGCAGAGCATTCTGGCGAGACGTCTTCGCGGTCAGTAAGAAATTCAGCGGGCTCGAGGGTGAGCCAAACTATAGGTCTCTCTGACTTTATCGATCGTTATCAAAGTATAAATTTGGGTCGTGGTAACAGTTGCATGTCCAAGCAATTCCTGAACCACCCGTATATCAGCCCCGCCATCTAATAAATGCGTCGCGTATGAATGGCGAAATACGTGCGGAGAAACCTTGCCGCTAACTCCGGCCGCCTTTGCCGCATTCAAAACAAATTGCCAGGCGGACTGCCTGCTAAGACGCGTCCCTCTTTGATTGAGGAATACAGCAGAAGTCGATTTAGATGAGTTCTTTGCAAGATTTGGTCGAACCCTAACTAGGTAATCCTGAAGGGCGGCGTTTGCAAAACTACCCAGCGGAACAATGCGATCTTTGCCGCCTTTTCCTCGCAGCTTGATCGTCTGGACTTCAAAACCTTCACTGGCCATTTGGAGAAGATCAGCCATCTCTAGATTTACTATTTCACTGACTCTGGCCCCGGTTCCGTAAAGCAATTCGAGCAGGGCACGATCCCTAATTGTTACGGGTTCGCCTTCGCGATAAGCGGCCTCGATCATCGAAATGATCTCAGAGACTGTCAGTGCTTTTGGAAGACGCCGGATCTGCTTTGATTTTTCTAGGTCCGTCAAGGGGTCGGCAAAACCTTTTTCGGTCGATAGATAACGAAAGAACGTTCGAAGGCCAGAAAGGATCCGGTTGACACTCGACTGACTCAAATTCTCCTGGCGAAGCCAATTTTGGAATTTCTGCATCTCCTTAGGCGATACGTCCTTCAACGCCAAGGAATTCATCTCAAGAAATTTCCCAAAGCGAGACAAGTCCCTGCCGTAAGCAGAGATGGAGTTCTCGGCAAGTCCTCGTTCTACCCTCAAATGATCAAGGAAATTGCGAGCCTCTTGCGCAAACTCCATCTCTGTCAATTAAAGCTTTACGACGCTAGAACTTCGTAAGGATAGTTGTGAGCCTTCGCAACTGCTTCGTAATAGATTGCGCCTTCGTGGACATTGAGTCCCAGACTAAGGCCCTTGTCAGTCTTGAGTGCTTCTCGCCAACCCTTGTTCGCGATGGAGAGTGCATACGGAAGGGTCGCATTGGTGAGCGCGTACGTTGAGGTAACCGGTACGGCCCCTGGCATGTTGGCAACGCAGTAAAAGACGCTGTTATGGATGGCAAATGTCGGCTCAGCATGCGTAGTGGCGTGTGAGTCGGCGAAGCAACCACCTTGATCAATTGCAATATCCACTAGCACGGAGCCGGGCTTCATTCGCTTTACTTGATCGTTGCTTACCAACTTAGGTGCCTTAGCACCGTGAACCAGAACGGCTCCGACCACGAGATCTGCTTGGGAAATCTCGCGATCAATCGCGTGGTAAGAAGCTGCAAGAGTCTTGATGCGTCCGGAATAAAGAGCATCGATGTACTGAAGACGTGGAACGCTCCGGTCGATGACGGTGACATCAGCGCCCATTCCAAGTGCAATCACGGCAGCGTTGAGTCCAGCTACGCCTCCCCCAATGACAACAACTTTGCCTGGAGCAACTCCTGGTACGCCAGCTAGAAGGACTCCGCGACCGCCATTTGGTTTTTGGAGTACAGAGGCTCCGACCTGCGTCGCCATTCGACCGGCAACCTCACTCATCGGAGCAAGAAGTGGAAGCTGCCCATTAACTTCGACGGTCTCATAAGCGATGGCAGTGGTGCCGCTTTCAATAAGGGCATCAGTGCACGGCTTAGACGCGGCCAGATGCAAATATGTAAAGAGGATTTGCCCCTTTCGCATCAATGGATACTCGGCAGCTATGGGTTCCTTGACCTTGAGAATAAGGTCGGCCTCTGCCCATACTTCTTGCGCCGTTTTGCGAATCTGTCCACCTAATGAAGAAAAATCTTCGTCTGAAATTGAAGAGCCAATTCCTGCGCCGGATTCGATTACAACTGAATGTCCTGCCCTTATGAATTCACTAACACCTTCTGGGGTGATGGCTACACGAGATTCTTGACTCTTTATTTCCTTTGGAACACCAACGATCATTTCCCACTCCTATGTATGACGGCTTTGTCAGTTGGTCAGCCTACTCTTGGTCAAGAGCTTGCTTTGACAGCCTTTGCCGCGATTGCCGCTGAAATAAGGCCCATAAATAGCGGATGCGGACGCGTTGGCCGTGATCGGAATTCTGGGTGTGCTTGCGTCCCGACGTAATAAGGGTGCACATCTTGCGGCAATTCTACGAATTCAACTAAATCTCGTTCAGGGAAATGTCCAGAGAAGCGAAGTCCCGCCTCAATAAGTCGTTGTCTGTACTCGTTATTGACTTCATAGCGGTGGCGGTGGCGTTCTGAAATCTCAGAAACGCCATAAGTCTTTGCAACCAATGATTTTGGATCCAATACTGCTCGGTACAATCCAAGTCGCATACTTCCGCCCATGTCGGCTTCACCGGCAACGACTGCGTGTTGATCCTTCATCGTTGAAATGACGGGCGATTTGGTTTCAGGAGCGAACTCAGCCGAATTTGCATCAGCAATACCTGCAAGGTTTCTGGCTCCTTCAATGACCATGCATTGCAGACCAAGACAAAGTCCCAAAGAGGGTATCTTGGATACTCGCGCGAAATGAAGAGCGCCAACTTTTCCTTCGATCCCACGAACACCAAACCCACCAGGGACACAAATTGCATCGACATCGGAAAGGTTGGCTTTTGCGCCTTCCCAAGTTTCGCATTCATCGCTTGCAACCCACTTGATTTCAACCTTCGAGTCATTTCCAAAACCACCAGCTCGAAGCGCCTCGGTTACCGATAGATATGCGTCCGGCAGATCAATGTATTTTCCAACCAATGCAACACGAACGCTGTGCTTTGGATGGTGCACCTTGGCAAGTAGACCATCCCATTCAGCCCAATCCACGTCCTTAAAAGGAAGTCCAAGGCGTCGGACCACGTATGCGTCAAGGCCCTCTGAATGCAAGACTTTCGGAATGTCATAAATTGAAGGCGCATCCACGGCGGCCACCACTGCTTCAAGATCAACGTCGCACATCATGGAAATTTTTCGCTTGACGCTTGGTGGAATTTCTCGATCTGAACGAATCACTATTGCATCGGGAGTGATGCCGATACTGCGAAGGGCAGCGACACTATGTTGTGTCGGCTTCGTTTTGAGTTCGCCCGAAGGTCCAATGTAGGGAACTAGTGAGACGTGCAAGTAAAAGACATTTTCACGACCAACTTCTTGCCGTATCTGTCGCGCGGCCTCGAGGAATGGTTGCGACTCAATGTCGCCAACGGTTCCGCCAATTTCTGTTATGACGATGTCAATATCGGACGCGGCCATGGCCCGAATACGCTCTTTAATTTCATTTGTAATATGAGGAATAACCTGAACGGTCTCTCCGAGATATTCCCCGCGTCTTTCGCGGGCGATAACACGTGAGTACACCTGCCCCGTAGTTACGTTTGCAGAGCCATGGAGATTTGTGTCGAGAAAGCGCTCATAATGGCCAATATCAAGATCAGTTTCAGCCCCATCGTCGGTGACGAACACTTCACCGTGTTGAAAGGGGTTCATCGTGCCTGGATCGACATTGAGGTACGGATCGAGCTTCTGCATCGTGACGCGAATTCCGCGAGATCGGAGCAAACGACCCAAACTTGAGGCGGTCAGGCCTTTGCCTAGACTTGAGGCGACGCCTCCGGTTACAAATAAATGCTTAGTCACATGAGGTTGGCCCATGGGAGACCAACCTATCATCTTTAATGGACAATCCCTTTATCCCCGCATAGCAAGGAGTTCTGCGGCGTGTTCGCGAGCACTCTGAGAGTCCTCGAGGCCGGCGAGCATTCGAGCAATTTCCTCCACTCGCAATTCTCCCGTGACCTTCACGACATCACTCTGGCTGACAGCCCCATCATCATTTTTTCGAACCACAAAATGCGAATCGGCCCAAGCCGCCACTTGAGGAAGATGTGTCACCACGACAACTTGCGCAAATTTCGAGAGTTCTCGAAGCCGCCGCCCGACTTCAATGGCAGCTTTGCCACCTACTCCGGCGTCTACCTCATCAAAGATATATGTGCCCACGGGTTCAGATTTTGCTAGGACTACTTCAAGGGCAAGCATCACCCGTGATAATTCACCTCCGCTTGCGCCCTTTGCTACCTGCACGTGCGGACCATCTTTATGGGCTTGAAGAAGCATCGAGACTTCATCTGCCCCTGTCGCTGTAAAAATGCTCGGGTTAAGATTCTTCGAATAATCAGGCGAAACCACCGTGCAGAAAAATTGGGTATGAGGCATCGAGAGCATATGAATTTCTTCTGACACCGAAGCGGAAAGATGGGAGGCGGATTCGTGTCTGACTTTTGAAAGGACTTGCGCTCGAGAAATCAATTTCTTTAGTACTGATTCAAGTTCCTCTTCCATTTGAGTGAGACGGTCCTCGCCACCCGTCAGATCAGCAATCGACTCGGCAACCAGATCGTTCCTTGTGATCAATTCCAATATCTGCTCGTCAGGGTCCTCCCCTGTTGCAAACCTTTTTAAGAATAAATTGAGTTCGGCGCGACGAGATTGTGCCGAATCCAGACGGACGGGATCGGCTTCGAGATCTTCAAGGTACACATGGGCAGACTGCGCCGCCTCAGATAGTTGGAAGAAATTATCGGTCAAGGCTGCCAGAATCTCCGCGATCAGCGGGTCCTTGTCGCTGACAGACTCAAGGCTTCGCTTCGCATTCGCCAGTGCATCTACTACCCCGGAATCCTCCGATAGAAGGAGCGAGACTGCTTCGCTGACAGATGTTCGAAGCGATTCCACGGACGAAAGACGTGTTATCTCAGATACGAGCGCACTCGTCTCCCCTATTTGGGGTTTGATCTTCCTAAAGGCATTTGAAAATTCCTCAAGGGCGGCGATCTCCTTTTCACGAGATGCAGCGTTCTTCTTAAGGGCGGCGATTTTGGCCTTAAAATTGTTGTACTCGTTCAAGACCAACGTGTAGTTATCTAACGCCTCGGCGCACTCAACTCCTGCGAAGCGGTCGAGGATTTCTCGCTGCTTCGCGACCTTCGTGATGCTCATATTCGCTGCTTGTCCATGAATTTCAATCAGAGATTCACCAAGATCTGAAAGAACGCTGGCGGGCACTGCCACTCCCCCAGCTGATGCTCGACTCTTGCCCTCGGAGTTCAGTGTTCGAGTAAGAATCAACTCGCCTTCATCAACCGTTGCGCCTTTTTCGACAGCCATTTCCTCGATTTTCGGTGGGACTTTGAAAGTAGCTGTCGCAACTAATCGATCCCGTCCTTTTCTGACAAGGCTGGAGTCGGCCTTGCCACCAAGAACCAACGC
Organism: Actinomycetes bacterium; assembly: GCA_023252155.1. GTDB lineage: Bacteria > Actinomycetota > Actinomycetes > Nanopelagicales > Nanopelagicaceae > QYPT01. The sequence continues at coordinate 37,577 of JAHEXJ010000011.1, forward strand.
AAGTGCGGTAAGGACCATCGTCTTTCCTGCACCAGTCTCACCTGTAAGAACAGTAAAACCGGGTCCGAATTCAAGAGTGGCTTCTTCGATTACACCGAGTCCGCGAATAGAAATTTCTTCTAGCTCAGAGCGTTCACTCACCGCGCCAGCCTTCAATTGGAAGTTTGAACTTTGCAACAAGTCGATCTGTAAAAAGTATCTCCTTCACGTGAGCAAGTCTGACTGCATGGGAATCCTTAGTGCACGTGATTCGATCACCCTGTCTCAATGAAAATTTGCGACGCGAATCTGCCGAAAGTAGTGCGTGAGTTGATTCGACGTCTATAACGATCTTTGATTCAGGAGAGACCACCATCGGTTTTGAGAAAAGTGCATGAGCTGAAATAGGCAGAACCAGAAGCGCCTTCACTTCCGGCCAAACTATCGGTCCCCCAGCAGAAAAGGCGTAAGCCGTAGAGCCAGTTGGTGTCGAGCAGATCAAACCGTCACAACCCCATCGCGACAATGGTCGGTGATCTATCTGAACAAAAAGTTCGACCATGGTAGTTTCGCTTCGCTCGATGGTTACTTCATTAAGAGCCCACCCGGAGGAAATCTCCTTTTCGTTTCTTTCAACGCAATACGCCAGAACGAGTCGCTCTTCGGTGATGAAGGACCGTGCAATTACCGCCGTTACTATCTCATCGAGCGAAGGTTTCTCCACCTCTGCCAAGAAGCCGACCCTGCCAAGATTCACCCCCAGCAAGGGAATTTGAGTCCCACGAACCGCCTCAGCGGCTCGAAGCATGGTCCCATCTCCTCCGAGAACAATCGCGATTTCAATTTCGGCCAGAGCCTCTTCAGTGATCGCAGCTAGTCCATCAAGTTCGGCATCTGTTGTAGTAAAGAGAGAAAAACCCGCAGTGGAAAATTGCTTGATGAACTCTTGTACCGCTTGCCTTGCATCATCCCTATTCGGATTAACTATAAAAAGTATGGATCGTTTCTTGGTCATTGCGGGCCTTGTGCGATCGCGAGATCGACTGCTTCTTCGTCGATATGGTCGGCTCCCCAACGCAACCATAAGAAATATTCAACGTTGCCCGCGGGTCCTGGCAGAGGACTTGCTGCGATTCCCATCGTTCCCAGCCCAAGTTCCAACGCTGAACCGGCTACGTCCAAGACCGAAGATCGACGCAGTGCAACATCACGAACGACACCACCTGCCCCCAATCGCTCACGGCCCACTTCAAACTGGGGCTTAACCATGAGAACAAAATCTGCATCAGGCTTTGATACAGCGGCTAGGGCTGGAAGAACGAGTGTCAGAGAAATAAAAGAAAGGTCGGCAACTACCAAATCAATGGGCTCACCCACCATCTCACTTGTTAGATGGCGAATATTGGTACGGTCCAGAATCACGACCCTTGGATCCTGCCTCAATTCCCACGCCATTTGGCCGTATCCGACGTCCACGGCAACAACTTGAGCCGCACCTCTTCGCAGCAACACGTCGGTGAATCCGCCGGTGGATGCTCCAGCATCTAGGCATTTCTTGCCTTCCACGACAATGTCAGAAAACGCATCCAACGCACCAGCCAGCTTGTGACCCCCGCGGGAGACGAAATCATCTCGTTCTCCCTGCAACACGATGGAAGTCTCAGCATCGACTTGGGTCGCGGGTTTGGACGCAGGAATGCCTCGAACAATGACTGAACGGGATTCGATGAGATCGGCCGCGTGTTCGCGTGAGCGGGCTAGACCCCTTCGAACAAGTTCGGCATCCAAGCGAGTCTTCATAGGCGAGTACTAAAGACCATCGATTGTGGAAAGTGCCGACTCCAGTTTGCGGTGGACGCCTTCGAGGCGCCCCGCATGTTCAGAGATTGGAAGCGAATCAATCTCATCTAGTTGGGCCTTCGCGCCTTCAAGGATGTCGGAGGTTTCGTTCAATTCGCTCACTTCTTGCCTCCCTTAGCGGCGGTCTTCTTTACTGCCTTTGGTTTAGCCGCTGCAGTCTTCTTCACAGGCACCCTTTTGGCAACGGCCTTCTTTGTCGCGGGCTTGCGGGCCGGCTTTGAAGCGGCACGCAATGATGCAACCTCAGACTTCAAAGCATCAAAGTCGCTCTGCTTGACGAAGCCTCGCTTAGCTACAGCGCGCTCTACTTCCTCTTCAATCTTGGCCTTGATGCTCTCTCCGCTTTCACGCAACCACGTATTGACCGATGCAAGAACCTCGGATGGATTGTGCTCGCCTTCGGTCAACTTCGAAAGATAGACGCGAAGCGTGCTGAAGATATCGTTAGACATAGTTCCCTACTTATCCCTAGAGCATTACGGTACCTAAATTCTAGAGATTGCGCTTGCCTCCACCTGCCAACGACTTGCTAGACCGCTCGGGGCTTGCCAAAAACGAC
>JAHEXJ010000048.1 GCA_023252155.1 Actinomycetes bacterium
ACTGCATTATTCGTAGGGGTATGGGCACCTGAAGCCATCCGACGATTCCTGACGGACATTCCATTTGTATTGACTGGCACTATGAATTGGGCTCTGGTCTATCGCCACCAGGACTATTTTGAAGCGATCGGGCGACCCCCGCTTTTGCAGCACACGTGGTCCCTCGCTGTTGAAAGTCAGTTCTACTTGGTGTGGCCTCTGATCTTGTTACTGGTGCTGAAGCGTTTTGGCAAAAAGATGATTCCCAGCGCCGCCCTCGCAATCGCAGCCATCTCTGGCACGGCCCTTTTAATTCTTTCACTTCGAATTGATGCGACAAATGCTCAGCGAGTGAGCCATGTTTACTTCGGAACCGACACACACAGCATCGGGCTCTTCCTCGGCGCAGCACTTGCCGTCAGTTGGATACCTCAAAACTTAAGCACCAAGATTTCCAGACGGGCGCAGGATTTCGTCGACGGCATTGGAGTGATTGGTTTATTGGGAATCGTTGCCTGCTTCCTATTTATTAATGAATCGGATGCGACGTTGTATCGAATTGCTTTTCCGCTTGCTGGACTTTTCGGATGCGCGATAATCACATCGTTGGTCCATCCTGCCTCGCGCTTCGCACCGCTGCTTAGCACCAAGCCGATCCTCTGGATTGGTGAGCGTTCGTACGCCATCTACCTTTGGCATTGGATAATCTTCCAAGTCACGAGACCCTCAGTGGATTTGGCCGGTGCTACTTGGGCGCTCTACGCGCTTCGACTTCTCATCGTCTTCGCACTTGCAGATATTTCCTTGCGATGGATCGAACTTCCGGTTAGGTCTGGAGCAGTAGAGTCATGGTTTCGAGGGATGAAATATCGAACTAAGAAAGTGCGGATTCAACAGAAGAGTTCGGTGATCGCTGGGATGCTCTCGCTCATCATCACCACCTCGCTGGTCAGTGCCAATGCACTCAGTTACGACTCCCGCGCGAAGGAAGCCCTTAAAGCAAGTCTGGTGGTACCAACTATTCAAATTCCTGCACCTAACCCGACGAAGCCCACGGTATGGCTTACCGGGGACTCGGTAATTCTTGGAATTAGATATCAACTCAACCAGAAAGTTCCGATCGGTTTGGTAAATGCTCGCGTCGGTCGTCAGGCAGGTGAGCTAATAACCGTTTTACATCATGATAAAACTGCAATGCCAAACTCTCCGGTGGTACTGGACTTGGGCAACAACAATCGACTGACCAGAGATGAGGTTTTGTCGGTTTTTGAAGAGATCAAGAATCAACCCCAAATAATCCTCGTCAATACTTCCGTTCCAAGGCCCTGGCGCGATCCAAATGACGCATTGATTCAGGAGATCGCAAAGCAGTATCCGCAGACAAGTGTCATCGACTGGCGGAAGATATCAACTGGTCACCCCGAATATTTCGGCCCAGATGGTGTGCATTTGGTACCCGACGGCATTACCGCATATGTCGATGCAATTCTTTCAGTGCTTAATACAAGCCTAATAAAATAACCCTCGCACATTTCTATGCGAGGGTTATTACTTGCGATCTAGATTAGGAATAAGTACCCGGTAGTCCGAATGCTTTTGCAGCGACGGTTTCTGAATCGGTGTACACGCTGGAAACCTTAAACGAAGTCCAGCCGTTTCCATTTGCCTTTGTTACGTCCAAAGAAAGTTGAGTTGCCGGAACAGTAGAAATTAACTTCCATGGTCCGTTGCTGACGGAAATCTCCACGTTGTAACCAGATAGTCCCTGAAGAGCTGTAGGCGCTTTCCAGAATATCGTCGCACCGGTTTGGGTGTAATGAGCAACTACTCCTTGCGGTGCTTCGTGTGCAGTCAATGTCTCGGTTGTGTCAGAAGGAGTTGGTGTGGGTGTCACACTCGGTGTTGATGTAGCTGTGGCAGTTGGCGTTGTTGTTGCCTTACTTGCTGAATTCGAATTATGGCCCTTGGCCCAAACAATCACTCCGAGCAGAATAATTCCGACAACAACTGCAAATATCACGCGGTTGGATGCACCTGACTTCTGTGGCGCAGCGGCTGGGGCGGAAACTGCGGGGGTCAGAATTGGTGCAGGCGCTGCTGCCATAGGCGTGGAAACGATTTCTACGCGGGCATTGCGCGAGGCAAGAATTGGCGCCTCAGGAATAATGATGGTTTCGGCAACTTTCCTAACAGCACTCTTCTTAGTCGCGGCCTTCTTGGTCGTAGTTGCCTTAGACCTTGCAACCTTCTTTACAACGGCTTTTTTGGCCACGCTTTTCTTCACGGTGGACTTCTTGGCTACTTTTTTGACTGTTGACTTCTTTACTGTAGTTGCCTTAGCCGCCGCTTTCTTCGGTGTAGTTGCCTTGGACCTTGTGCTTTTTGCCGCGGCTTTCTTGGCCACTGACTTCTTAGCGGTTGCTTTCTTTACAGCCACAGTTACTCCTTGGTTAGCAGTACGCACTATCGGGAACGCACACTTATGGGAGAAGGTTACCCCAGGGCTCCAAGCATTACCGCTACCCGTGGTGCAATTATTCGAAGTGATTGTCCTCTGTGGCTTATCAAATCCTTCTTCGCGGCATCCAATTGGGCAAGGCTCAATTCACTGCCATCCGGCAGGAAGATCGGGTCGTACCCGAACCCGTTGTTACCGATTGGTTGTCGCAATATCTTGCCCGACAAAATACCTTCGGCGCTAGCCTCTCGTCCGTCGGGCATAACAAAGGCGGTGACACAAGTGAAATGGGCAGAGCGCGCATCCTCGGAAATCGCCTCTAACTGCGCCAAAACTTTGTCGATATTGGCCTGATCATTTCCATGAACTCCTGACCACCTCGCCGAGAGGACACCCGGGGCGCCGCCCAAAGCGTCGATAGATAGCCCGCTGTCATCGGCAATCGTGGGAAGGCCGGTCTCAAGGCAGACTGTCCGAGCTTTCAAAAGTGCGTTCTGGAAAAAACTCTCTCCCGTTTCTTCGACATCTTGGAGATTCGGGAAATGCTCAAGTCCCACAAGTTCAATTGATCGCGGGTGCAACTCTTCCAAAATGCGTCTAAATTCGGCAATTTTTCCGGAGTTGCGAGTAGCTAGAACAAGTTTCACTGAACCCACCGCCTCATCTACTAAAGGCAATATTTACTTATTTAGTTGCAAGAACGCTGGCTTGCAAGGTGGCTAATTGCTTGCAACCCGCGACAGCCAAGTCGAGCAACCCGTCTAGCAAAACTCGGTCAAAAGGTTGGCCCTCGGCGGTTCCTTGGACTTCGATGAAACGTCCGTCCCCGCTGCATACAACATTCATGTCGGTGTCGGCACGAACATCTTCTTCGTAGCAAAGATCCAGCATCGGAACCCCGTCGATGATGCCCACGCTTATCGCTGCCACTGAATCAGAGAGAGGGTTGGATTTAGCAGAGATGAAGCCTTTCTCCTTTGCCCATGCGATCGCATCTACCAAAGCGACATAGGCGCCAGTGATTGCAGCGGTTCGAGTTCCACCGTCGGCTTGAAGCACATCGCAGTCGATCACAATTGTGTTCTCACCGAGTTCCTTCATGTTTACTATCGATCGAAGCGAACGTCCCACTAGACGTGAGATCTCTTGGGTTCGGCCTCCGAGTTTTCCCTTTACGCTCTCGCGATCAGAACGAGTATGGGTGGCGCGAGGCAACATCGCGTATTCAGAAGTCACCCATCCTTTTCCGCTGTCCTTCAACCACCGCGGAACTCCGGGGGTGAAAGAGGCAACGCAAAGCACGCGCGTCTTTCCAAATTCCACAAGTACCGAACCCTCGGCATGGTCTAGCCAATTGCGCGTGAACTTGATTTCACGAAGGTCAGCGTTGTCTCGTCCATCTATGCGTGCCATTTCTTCCTCTCCTAGGCCAATTCCTGATGTTCCACTTGTCCCACTTCAGGACCGAGAAAGCGCCTTGCGAGGCTCTCGAAGGATTTGGCATCCCCTGTTGCAAGAAAACGGTGCGTGGGCAGATCGTCGTGAGAGCTGCGCAGCAGGGAATTCTCAACGAGCACTCGGTATAGGTCCTTAGCCGTTTCTTCCGCACTCGAAACTAGGGAAACGTCATTGCCCATTACGTAGGAAATGACTCCAGTGAGAAGAGGATAGTGAGTGCAACCAAGTACGAGTGTGTCTACTTCAGCGGCCATTATCGGCGCCAGATACTCTCGAGCGATCTCGGTGATTTCAGGACCTGAGGTTTCTCCGCGTTCAACAAATTCGACGAAGAGCGGGCAAGCCACGGAGGTGATCTTCAACTGTGGCGCCGCTGCAAATGCGTCCAAGTACGCTTTGGAATCAATCGTGGCTCGAGTCCCAATGACACCGATACGACCGCTGCGTGTCGCTGCGACTGCTCGGCGCACTGCTGGCTGGATGACTTCGATTACTGGAACCGAATAGCGCTCGCGTGCATCCCGCAGCATCGCCGCGCTCGCCGTGTTGCATGCAATCACGATTGCCTTCACGCCTTGCTCGACAAGGAAATCAAGGGACTCAAGTGCAAAGGTGCGGACTTCGGCGAGGGATCTTGGACCATAGGGCCCTCGTGCAGTGTCGCCTAAATAAATTGTTGGTTCGTGCGGAAGTTGATCCAAAATTGCCCGCGCAACGGTCAATCCCCCTACCCCTGAATCAAATATTCCTATCGGGGCATCGATCACAGTTTGTAGCCTACCTTTGCCAAGAATCAGCCACCGGCGACTGCGGGAAGAATCGTTATCGAGTCTCCGGATTTAAGAGCGGTCTCAAGCGCGCCAGAGAAGCGCACGTCTTCGTCATTGACATAGACGTTGATGAAGCGGCGCAGTGCGCCATTTTCCAAGAGGTGCTCACCAATGCCTGGATATTGGTTGTCGAGGTTGGCAATCGCCTCGGCCAGCGTTGAACCAGTTGCAGAGACAATCTTTTGGTCTTTAGTGAAGGGGCGCAAGATCGTGGGAATTCGTACCTCGATTGACATGGCGTCATTATTGTCAGATTCGCCGCTAATCGGTAATCCGACCCTATTTACAGGGTGATTACGGGCTCTTCACTCACCACGCCATCGATAATCCGAAAGGATCGGAATTCGGTCTCGGGAGCGATTTCCTCGCGCGTGGAAACGAGCACGTAGTGGGCTCCAGGCTCCCCTGCATATGCAATATCCGTGCGAGAGGGGTGGGCTTCAGTGTCTGTATGAGAGTGGTAGATGACGACGATTTCCTCGTCGAAATCATCTACTTCGCGGTAGAGAGCCAGCAGATCCTTGGGGTCGAATTCGTAGAAGGTCGGTGAATGTGCGGCGTTGATCATCGGCTTCATTCGCGTAGCTTTGCCAGATCCGACGGGGCCTAGAATCACCCCGCAACATTCTTCGGGATATTCCGCCCGAGATTGCTCCAATATCGCCTCGACAAATTCACGAGATATCTCAAGGCTCACGGTTCTAGCCCTTCCAAATCCTCCATCAGCGCTAGGACCAAACTTTCCTGCAACCAACCGAGCCACGAATAGACCGCGAAGACTGCGTGCATCGGATCATCGGGAGAAAGTAATTCCAATTTTTCATGCGAGTTCTGATCGACTTCAAGTCGGACCCCCAGGGCCAAACGGATGTCGTTGATTGCGCCGAGCCACGCGAATGCGTCACGGGAATCTATCAAGAGTTTGTCGTCCTCTAGTTCCATAAGTTGTGAACGCATCAACATGGCGTGCGCTCTCTTCTTTCCTCGCAAATCAGATTCCGTGTAACGACGAAATTCTGAAGCATCCACCGGATCTGCGTATGCATTTGGAAGAAGCCGCATCAGCACTTCATCATCAGGGGGTGAGTCATGGCCGGTGATTCCAATCATTTCGGCCAGTGGGTCTGTGGTCGCTGCATCGACTCGCTCTGCCAGAATTTCGATGATCTGACCCGAAAGATTTATTAGGACTTCGCGCTCATTCGCAGAAACATCAAGCATGAAGGAGTCTTTTCCGGACTTCCTAAATCCCTTTGCGTGAGAATTACTGGTCATCACGCGCCAGCGTCGCCCAGAGGCCGAATTCATGAAGGCGAGCGACATCCCTTTCCATTTCTTCCCGCCGCCCGCTCGACACAACGGCACGCCCCTCGTTGTGAACTAAAAGCATCAGCTCGGTTGCACGCTCTTTCGAATAATTAAACAACGACATGAATACATACGTCACATAACTCATGAGATTTACCGGATCGTCCCAAACTACTGTCACCCACGGGCGATCAACGAAGAACAAAGGATTGGTGAGTTCTTCGACTTCGCCCTCAACCTGCGCCATCTGGCCCCTCGCCTTCCGATTGCAAAATTACCATTCGATTTAAAAATAGGAAGCCCGATGTTAGTAAATTACCACGGCAAATATAGGGCTTTGGGCGCCCTGCAAATTGTTATTTCCCGAAACACTCACGCGATAGTTCACTATGCCTCGTGTGCTTGCGGTAGTCGTCAAGGTAAATTGACCAGATGCATCAGTCGAAACCGGCGTGCCGACACTCTTCCACTTGCCAGAAACGTTGGTCTCGAGAGAAACCGATACTCCAGCTTCGTGCGGTTGGATCGCACCGCTTACGGTAAATGCCGTCCCCGCCATAGCTGAAGCCGGTGGTGTCACATTCAAAAGGCGACCAACAACGAGATTGGTTTCGGCCGTCTGTGAAGCTAGTCGTTCCCACGTCGCATCCGATGAGAAACGCAGTGCGGCATCCTTGCCAACAACAAGGCTCGTCGATACCAAACCATCCGGCCCTGTCGTAGCGTCGAGAATATCTCGCCAAGCCGCATCGCCTGATTCCTTCAACTCAAGGCGTACAGCAAGGCCAGCGATTAGCGTCTTATCCGGGAGCAGGAACAAGCCAGTGACATTTACGGGGACTCCGTATGCAACGCCGGTGCGGTCGGCCGTTAATGTGCTGACAACTTGATCAGGTGCGATCGCCTGAGCAACTTGTCGAACAGCATCGGTTGCGGATGGATCTTCCATTCCGAAAGTCCAGGCAGTGATTCCGCCGAGTCGATACTTGGCAACTAGTTGAGCCCGTGCTGCATAGCTTTGCGCGTTTTCATACCACGCAGTTCGCGACGCGGTGCAAGATGTTTGAAGTCCCGAACTTGCTGCACCTAAATAAACCTTCTGATACGAAAAAGTGGCTTCAGCGTATGAGTTGTTATAAGTCGGAGTGGCTCCGTAACTCGCCGCGAGATTAGCAGCATCGTGCATTACGAATACCGCAGCGTTGGCACCTGGATAGATCACGTTCGCGACAGAGCTTGGGCAAACACCGCTGACCTTTGTCACCCAATCTCGTCCGTAACCAGGTACTCCAACGTAAACCTTGGACGCGGGAACGACCGAGACAGCGTATGAAACAGCTTGTTCTGCCCAAGTAATTGGCCCAATAGGCCCGGGCGAACTCGTTGAATAGTCGTAAGTCATAATGCGAAGGCGGTCGATTAACGGCGCGATGGTGGCCCAGTCGTAAACGTAATACCCCTTCTTTCCGGTGGCGGGATCAAAAAGAACGGGGGTGGTAACGGAAAGCAATTTGCCCACGTTATGCAACGAAGTGCTCAGTTCAAGGATGAACGCGTCCCAAGCCACTTGCGTTGCGGGCCACGACGCGGTTCCATCCGAGAAGGCGAAGCCTTCAAAATCCAGATCGATTCCATCGAAGTTATTCGCTATCACCAAGTTGGTAATGGTTGAGACAACCTGAGTTCTCGTCGCAGGAGCCGATAGAAGTTTTGCCAATACCAAGTTTCCTGTCCCATCAGTAATGGTTGGGATGATTTGAAATCCTGAATCCCTCATGGTTGTAAGCGGAGTCGACATGGGAACGTTGGGATTGGAAGGGGTGTATAGATCGGTGATCTTCGTTGCGCCTTTCAACGTGTACCAAAATGGCATCACTTCTTTAATGAGGTCGCCGTTAGCCACCGCTGATGGCAGAGCAGTCTTCATGGCGTAGTACGGAATCCAACCCGTCAATATTTTTCGTGGAGGTGACTGAGCCGAACTCTGCGAGGGTGTAGACAGAGCCGCTAAGACAATCAAAAGGGCAGCCGAAACGGCCATAAAACGACGAGGAAGCGATCTGGAGTGCATAGGGTTTTTAGGGTATCGGTTGAGATGGAGATATCAGTTAACGGGTGCTTGTTTAGAGCCCAATTCGCGCAAGATTCCCAGATTCCAAGATATCTAGAGTGGCCTAGTTATCTTCGGGGGCAGGTCTAAGGCCTGAATAAATCTCCTTGCATACAGGGCAGATGGGAAACTTTTCGGGGTCGCGCGATGGAACCCATTTCTTTCCGCATAAGGCACGGACGGCTTTGCCGCTGATGGCCGATTCAAGAATCTTGCCTTTTTTAACGTAGTGGGCAAATCGATCATGATCACCATCGTCAACCTTAAGTTCTGGTTTGGTGAGGAGGTCAGAGTCCTCTTCGGGCGAACGTTGAAAGATTCCCATACCGTAAAGAATACGTGCCCCAGTAAGATATAGAAATGAAGGACCTTCTTCGCACAGCAGACTTGTCCCGAGCAGACGTTGAACTGCTCTTATCGACGGCTGCAGACTTCGCCAAGGATCCGCTGGGAGCTCACACGGCGCTGGCACATCGCACGGTGGCCATTTACATGACCAAGCCTTCGACTCGAACCCGTCTTGCATCCGAAACCGCAATTGCCCACCTGGGTGGCTCGCCCATCTTCATCCGGGGCGATGACCTGCAATTGGGACGCGGTGAGACGATTGCAGATACCGCAAAGATCATCAGCCAATTCGCGAGCGCATTGATCATCCGCACCTTTGCTCAGTCTGACGTCGATGAACTCGGGCGCTTCGCGAGCATTCCAGTAATTAACGCCCTTACAGATGAGGACCACCCGACCCAGCTTCTTGCGGACTGGCTAACCATCCGCGAAACCTTCGGCGAAGATATTTCCGGGCGGAAGTTCGCCTATCTCGGCGACGGAAACAACATGTCGCATGCATGGCTAATCATGGGAGCGATCATGGGAGCCCACGTTGTCGTTGCAACTCCCGAGGGCAAGTGGGCACCGGATGCGGCAATCGTTGCGCAGGCAAATGAGATCGCATCAGGCAGTGGCGGACGGATCGAAGTTATTCACGATCCTGAAATTGCGGCGAAGGATGCCAGTGTTCTATACACGGATGTCTGGATGTCTATGGGCGATCCTGAATCCGAGCGCGTGGAGAAGACCAAAGCCCTCGCGCCCTTCGCAGTTGATTCTCGGCTGATGAATATGTCTGCAAGCGATTCGATATTTATGCATTGCCTGCCCGCTCACCGCGGCGAAGAAGTCAGCGCCGAGGTGATCGACGGACCGCGTTCGGTGATTTGGCGTGAGGCGCTTCACAGACGAACGACGATTCAGGCTCTGCTGTACCACCTAGTAAAGGGTGAGATAAAGGGAACCGTATAGCCCCTGAAGTGATTACAAATCACTAGCAATTCGTCGTGTGTGACCCGTGAGACACGAAATGACATGACTTCTATTTGACCAACCACTACGGTTATCCCCATGCGTGTTGCAGTACCAAAAGAAATTCGGGACGGCGAGAAACGTGTAGCCCTAGTTCCCGACATCATTAATAAGCTCACTCGTCTCGGCCTCGATGTAAGTATCGAATCTGGCGCGGGTCTCAATGCTCAAGCTTCAGATAAGGCATACGAAGAAGCCGGAGCCACCGTCGTAAAGGGAGATGTACTCAAAGACGCAGATGTCGTTCTTTCAGTAACAGCCCTAACGCCGGCACAGATGAAAACCCTCAAGAAGGGTGCCATCACCATTTCTTTCCTCTCAACGACGAAAGAGCAAGACAGCATTAACGCAGCAATCGCCGCGAACGTCACGGCCTTCTCGCTCGAGTTGGTCCCACGTATTTCGCGTGCACAGTCGATGGACGGTCTCACGTCACAAGCACTCTGCGCTGGATATCGCGCAGTTATTGTCGGCGCTGAACTTTCTCCACGATTCTTCCCACTGCTCATGACTGCTGCCGGAACTGTCACCCCTGCTCAGGTACTTGTACTTGGCGCCGGTGTCGCTGGTCTTCAAGCAATTGCAACTGCACGCCGACTAGGCGCTGTTGTTTCGGCATACGACGTTCGTCCTTCATCGGCTGACGAAGTTAAATCGATGGGTGCAACCTTCATTAACCTTGAACTTGAATCCCTCGAAGGCACTGGCGGATACGCCCGCGAGATGACCGAAGAGCGTGCGGCAAAGCAGCGCGAACTTCTCACTCCATACATCGCCAAATCACACGTGCTTATTACGACTGCGGCTGTCCCAGGACGGGCCGCGCCACGTTTGGTTACGCAGACAATGGTTGATTCCATGTCACCAGGTGCAGTAATTGTTGACCTCGCGGCAGAGACAGGCGGAAACGTCGAAGGATCAAAGCCAGGAGAGATCATCACCAACTCCAACGGCGTCGTGATCTGGGGCGGCAAAGATGTTCCTAGCCAGCTCCCCTTCCACGCTTCAATGCTTTATTCGCGCAACGTCGTCAACTTGCTCTCGCTTATGACCAAAGAGGGAGTAGTAACCCCGGATTTCGACGATGAAATAATCATCGGCTCTGTAGTTGCCCATAACGGCGAAGGGAAAGAGGCCATCAAGAAATGATGAGTAACGGTTTGGCTCTGCTTTCAATATTTACTCTTTCAATATTCGTAGGGTTCGAGGTGGTCTCTAAGGTCAGCTCGACTCTTCACACCCCGCTTATGAGCGGTGCAAACGCGATCCACGGAGTCATCTTGGTGGGCGCAATCGTGGTTGCAGATCACGCTTCCAATAACATGGAACTTTCACTCGCACTCGTTGCAATTGTTCTTGCAACAATAAATATGGTCGGCGGGTTCGTTGTCACAGACCGCATGCTCGAGATGTTTAAGGCGAAGAAAAAATGAGCCGCAACTTATACGACCTAGTCGGACTAGCCGCATCTGTCTGCTTCATTCTCGCCCTAAAGGGCCTATCCCATCCAAAGACTGCTCGTCGCGGTAATCTCATTGGAGCCTTTGGCGCCACGGTTGCCACGATTGTCGTCTTCTTCTTCACGGGTAACAAAGGCGAGGCCGAATGGCACAGCCTGCCGTTGCATCACGTAGGGCTAATACTTATTGCCCTTCTAATCGGACTTCTTGTCGGCGTACCTGCCGCACGCAAGGTGCAGATGACTCAGATGCCACAACTTGTTGCTCTCTTCAACGGCGTAGGTGGCGGTGCAGCTGCACTTGTTGCCATCGTTGAGTATTTGAGACTGGGCAAGGGCGCGAGTTCCGCGGCAGTAATCGCCACGGTATTCACTGTCATCGTCGGAAGCGTTTCCTTCTCCGGATCCTGTATCACCTTCGCAAAACTCCAAGAGTTGATGACAACTCGTCCCGTGGTTTTCCCAGGCGGACGATTCGTTATCGCAGCAAACCTTGCTGGAGTTCTCGCAGCGGGCGGATGGGTAATTCACTCAGGTGGAAATACTCCACTCATCGTCCTTGGCGGACTCTCACTTCTCTTCGGCGTTCTATTCGTGCTTCCAGTTGGTGGTGCGGATGTTCCGATCGTTATCTCCCTATTGAACGCCTTCACCGGTCTTACAGTGGCTGCCAGCGGTTACGTACTGCAGACAACCCTGTTGATCGTTGCAGGTACCTTGGTTGGAGCAAGCGGAACGATCCTCACCCGCAAGATGGCAGAGGCGATGGGCCGCTCACTCTTCAAGACCCTCTTCGGAGCATTCACCGCCAAGCCTCAAGCAGCATCTGGTGC
>JAHEXJ010000012.1 GCA_023252155.1 Actinomycetes bacterium
CCACGAAGAATGCCGCAGCGGTGAGGACCTTAACTTCGCGGGGAAACCCCGAAAGTACTTTGAGTCGATTCAACCAATAGCCTCGCCCGCCGCTTCCTCGCGCGCTTCGGCATAGTCATGTGAGGTTCGAAGTGGCAACTCACGGAGACCGAGCGCGATGAGGAATCCAATTGCGGTAATCGGTGCCGCAGTGAAGAAGACGATATGGAACGCGTTGACGTACGCGTCCATAGCGGTGTTGTGAACGATGAGGGGAACGCTCTTCGGATTTGCGATCATGTTGGTAAGGCCCGCAGGAGTTATGTTGACCCCAGCCATGACAGTCGGATCCTTTTGTGCGAGATTGGTGAAGCCGCTCGCCATGTAGTGGGTGAGACGATTATTGAGAACAGCACCAAAGATCGCCGATCCAAATACGCTACCAAGTGAACGGAAGAACGTATTCGCGCTCGTGGCAACTCCCATATCGCGAAAGTCCACCGAATTCTGAAGCGCGATGACGATGGTCTGCATTGAGAGTCCGAGACCAGCGCCAACGATGATTGCGAAGATCGAAAGTCGCCAATAGGGCGTCGTACGTACCAATGTAGTCATCATTAATAGGCCAATAGTGATGATTCCGGTACCAATGACAGGGAATCGCTTGTACTTTCCGTGCTTTGTAATCTGCTTGCCACTGAAGATCGACATCGTGACGATACCCATCATCAGTGGTATCAATTTAAGACCAGCAGATGTGGCCGAGTTGCCCTTTACGATCTGCAGATACAGCGGCAACATGATGACCGCGCCGAATAAACCAGCGCCGATGACTGCCCCAAGTGCTGAAGTCAGGGTGAATGTGTGGTTCTTGAAAAGGCGCATCGGCAGGATTGGCTCTTTTGCCTTTTCTTCCCAGATCACGAAGACGACTGCAAGAATCAAGCCGACGACTAGGTAAATAATGGTGCGTTTATCAGTCCATCCGTCTTCAGGTCCATAGACCGCAATTGCGAGAAGGAGTGATGTAACGCCAACTACCAAGAGCAGAGCACCTAGGTAGTCAATGGAATGCTCGCGCTTCACCTTCGGTATGTGAAGAACTGCGGATGTAATAACAAGGGCGAGAATTCCGAACGGCAAATTTATATAGAAGATCCAACGCCATCCAGTGACTCCGAGAATCGTGTGGTGGTCGGAGAAGAATCCGCCAAGCAGCGGTCCAGCAACTGACGACAGGCCCCAAACTGCTCCGAAATAACCTTGATATCTTCCGCGATCGCGAGGGGGAATGATGTCGCCGATGATGACGAATGTAAGTGACATCAAGCCACCAGCGCCGAGACCTTGAAGAGCGCGGGTCGCGATGAGTTCGACCATGTTCTGCGAAAGTCCGGCAAGTAAAGATCCGAGCAAGAATGTGACGATAGCGAATTGAAAAACTATTCGTCGTCCGTACAAGTCGGAAATCTTTCCGTACAGCGGCGTGGATGCAGTAGAAGTCAGAAGGTATGCAGTAACAACCCAGGTGTATTCCTTGAGTCCGTGCAGATCGATGACAATGGTCTTCAGCGCTGTTGAGACGATGGTCTGATCCAGGGCCGCAAGCAGCAAGCCAGTCATGAGACCGCTCAAGATAATCATGATTTCTCGATGAGTGAATGCCTTTGCGGGCGCACCGCCAGCTTGTACGGTTTCTTCAGACATAATCGACCTTTCGCCAAATTTGGGCGGAAAATATTCACTTTCCAGTGTCAGTCAAGACGGGTAACTTTACTCTGTGAAATCAGTCCTCGCAGAGCATTTGATTAAAACATACAGAAAAGGACACGTTCGTGCCCTTGATGATCTCAGTCTAGACGTAGAAGAAGGCACTGTTCTTAGCGTTTTAGGACCTAACGGCGCTGGCAAGACCACGGTGGTGCGCATACTTGCAACTCTCCTTGCACCTGATAGCGGGCATGCAACGGTGGGCGGTATTAATGTTATTGAGCATCCTGAAAAAGTGCGCGAGATTATTGGACTATCGGGCCAGTACGCCGCCGTCGATGAGACTCTCACCGGGTGGGACAACTTGGTCATGTTCGGCCGTCTTTATCATTTGAATCAGAAACAAGCAGTTACGCGCGCTAATGAATTGCTCGAGCGCTTTTCACTTACCGATAGCGCGCGAAGGCCGATAAAAACTTACTCGGGTGGAATGCGTCGCCGCCTAGATCTTGCGGCTTCATTAATTGTGAAGCCGAAAATTCTCTTTCTTGACGAACCAACAACCGGCCTCGACCCCCGCGGTCGACAAGAAATGTGGGAAGTCATCGAAGAATTAGTGAAGGGCGGGGTAACGCTTCTTCTTACTACTCAATATTTGGAAGAGGCAGATCAGTTAGCCGACGACATCGTTGTTATCGATCGCGGAAAAGTGATTGCACGCGGAACATCAGATGCTTTGAAACGACAAGTGGGCGGTGAACAACTAGAGGTTGTAGTCGATCAACACAATATTCAAGCGACAGTAGAGATCGTGGCGCGGGTAAGTGGAGCCAAACCCTCAATTGACGAGGGCTTGCGACAAATATCAGCTCCTGTAAGTTCAGGGGCCGCTGCACTCATCGAAGTTCTGCGTTCAATGGATAGTGCAGGGATCCATCCATTGGATATCGCCTTGAAGCGTCCGTCCTTGGACGATGTATTCATGTCGCTGACAGGGCACGTCGCTGAATCCGGACCGGAAGTCGAAGAGCCCAAGAAGCGCGGGGGGAGAAAATCATGAAATATGCGATTTCTGACGCTCTAATCATCACGAAAAGGCAACTCATGCTCCTTGTGCGAGTGCCTGAAGTTCTCATTTTCTCGACCATCCAACCCGTCATGTTCGTCCTTCTCTTTCGATACGTATTTGGCGGATCAATTACTTCTGGTCAACCTGGCGGCTACGTTCAGTTTCTGATGCCCGGCATTTTCGTTCAGACGGTGGCATTCACCTTGGCGGGAACCGCCTCTGGTGTGGCCGAGGATATGACCAAGGGTTTGATAGATAGGTATCGCTCTCTCCCAATCGCTCGGTCGGCTCTGGTATTCGGCAAGACACTCGGAGACTCCGCGCTCAATATTGTGGTTCTGCTTGTGATGGGCCTTGCAGGATTTATTGTCGGCTGGCGCCCACACTCAGGATTCCTCAAACTGCTTTTTGCTTTCATCTTCCTGCTGGCATTTGGGTATTCACTTTCCTGGATTGGAATCTTTGTTGGTCTAACCGCAAGGGATGCAAGGGTCGTTCAGAACGTAAGTTTCTTGGTCACTTTCCCGCTCACCTTCTTATCAAATGCTTTTGCGCCAACAACGGGGATGCCAAGGCCGCTTCAGTATTTCGCCGAGTGGAATCCGGTTTCCACGATGGTGGCAGCAACTCGGCAACTATTCGGCCTCACCAACAAGTTCGGGGTTACGGCAGGTTCTTACCCAAGCCAACATCCGATGGTTATGTCATTGGTGTACATGGTTGTTGTTATGGCGATCTTCGTCCCGCTGAGCGTTCGTACCTACAACAATTCAGCGAAGAAGAAATAAATTAGATGTAGAACTCGGCTTCCAAAATGGAGACCGTGATCTCGCGCTTGTTGGGCGCAATGTACGACACCGTTTCGCCGATTTTCCGGCCGAGTACGGCCGCACCGAGTGGTGAATTTTCGCTATAGACATCGAGGTCGCCACTTGCGATCTCTCGTGAGCCAAGAAGGAACTTCATCGCCTCACCGGAAATCTCAACGGTGATAACCATTCCGGCGCCGACCGTTCCAGATTCTCCAGCAGGGGGAGCCCCGATGTGGGCGTGCTCGAGCATGTGCTTGAGCTGGCGGATTCGCGCTTCCATCTTGCCTTGCTCTTCGCGAGCGGCGTGGTAGCCACCATTCTCCTTGAGATCGCCTTCAGAGCGGGCGGTCTCAATTTTCTTGATGATTTCAACGCGCCCGGTCGTCTCGAGAAATTCGAGCTCGGCCCGTAGGCGGTCGGCGGCCTCTTGCGTCAGCCAAGTTTGAGCACTCATAAGTGGCATAGATTACTGTGAACTGACCCTGCAACGCGAGATAGAGGCGCTGACGGCTGCAGAACGAGTGTGAATGAGCGTGGTTTTGTCTACATGTTCGGCCCCGGCAGGGATTGTGTCGTCAATTTGGCCGACAACGTTCTTATCAAAGTCATGGGCCACGAGAGTGCAGATGATCGCCGAATTCGGGTCGCGACGATCAATGGAATAGCGCATACTCACAGTGCTATCTGAGGGAATGGTGAAAGAAACCAGCGTTGACGTTAATTCAGGTCTTGAATGATGCAGCCCCGCCCATGTCAGCCAAGCACCACCAACCACGAGAAGTACGATCGCCAGCCCTTTCCAGCGCATGGGCCGCTGGCCGTAGCGGTCGGAAAAGTCGAGTTCGGACATGGGATGATTGTTTCAGAGAAACGGAGTCCCCATGTCACAGAACGTTGAAATGAGCACGTCAGGTTCGATCACTGTGGGACTCCTGACAATCGCGGTGGCGTTCTTGCTCCGCAGTTTCTACAAGCGCTACACCCGCATGCAGAAGCGCGAGGATGATGATTCGAAGCAGTCTTAAGCGAGCTCTCTCAGTTCTAGGGGTTCTAGTCATTGCAGCAAGTTTCGTAGGTCTTGGAATTTGGCAACTGAACCGGGCGAGAGAGAGTCAAGTTCCTGTTGTCGTGAACGGCACAGTCGTGCCACTTGCTTCCATCACTCAGCCACGAATTGCCCTTCCATTGAAAGCTGCATTGCGCCACGTCCAATTTAGTGGGCGATACATCGCTGATTATCAAGCCCCTTTTCAAGTCGATGGTCTGGGACAGACCGACACCTGGGAAGTTGGTCTCCTCGAAACCGATTCGCATTCTGCGATATTGGTCGTGCGAGGACTGTGGGCTGACCACAATAACTTGATCTTGAACTCAACGAACGTTGTCACAGTTACGGGCAAACTGATGCCGCATCAAAATGACGATCTCACTCAGTCCCATAAGACGGTGCTATCGCGAATAGATAGCGCCCTCGTCGTGAATCAGACTTCGCTTGATTTGTATGACGGATTCGTCATTGCCGATAGCGAGGCACTTGCGGGCACAAATATCGTACGCATGCGCATCACCCCTCCAGCTCCGAAGTCCGCCGTGCCGGGGTTCTACTGGCAGCACCTCTCATACGTGGTGATCTGGTGGTTTATGGCTGGAGTCGTGCTGTACCTGCCGTTTTATCAACGTAGAGTTACCCAGCGTGAGATCTAGGAATCAAAGGAGAACATATGGCGCGCACTAGCGATGGCACCGTTCAGCGGTATCGAGTAATGGCAATTGCCACAGGCATCATGGCATTGCCATTGTGGTTCGTGGATGTACCAATCACGCTCTGGGCCCACAATCCGTCACTACATGACAAGGTTTCGTGGATCGGCGCCGTCCACGGCACGTTCTTCATCCTTTATGTATTAACGACGATGCAGTTGGCGCTAAAAGCAAGATGGAATGTGAAGAGGGCAATTCTCTACATGCTCGCCGGAATGGTTCCGTTCGCCTCATTTATTGCCGAGCGCCGAGTTGTCGCAATGTTCTTACCGAAGAAGAATTCGTAAACGAATAATGAAACGTTGGGGTGTTCTTTTTCGGCGAGCGGTCAAAGCGTTGCTTTATCCACTTTATGAGCAACGTTTAGTCCGATCATTGGATTTCACCCAAACACCTCACCACGTCGGCGTAATTCTCGACGGAAACCGTAGATGGGCGAAGGAGAATCCAGATGAACATGGTCGGACAACTGCCGCCCATGGTCATCGAGCAGGAGCTCAGAAGATCATCGAATTCCTCGGTTGGTGCGAAGAGGCTCAAGTAAAGATCGTCACCATTTGGTTGCTCTCAACTGAGAATTTCAAACGTTCTGAAGAGGAACTCACAGCGCTATTGGTCATCATTGGTGAAACGATCGATAGCCTTAAGGCAACAGGACGTTGGAACATCAAGCCTGTTGGTTCCCTCGAACTCTTGCCCGAGTGGCTGCAGAGTAAGTTGAGCGAATCGCGCTCTTCCAATCCCAATGCGATCGAAGTAAACGTCGCGGTTAGTTATGGCGGTCGGCGCGAGATTGTGGACGCGGTAAAGGGTTACCTAGAAGATGCTGCAGAGCATGGATTGTCCGTGCACGCCGCCGCTGAAAAACTTAGCGCCGATGAAATTTCAAACTTTCTTTATACAGCCGGTCAACCTGACCCCGAATTATTGATACGAACATCTGGAGAGCAAAGACTGGGCGGCTTCTTGCTTTGGCAAAGCGCGCAATCTGAATTCTATTTCTGCGAAGCCTATTGGCCAGATTTCCGCCGCGTTGATTTCTTGCGTGCCCTCCGCGCCTATTCACTGCGCCACCGCCGTTTCGGCGCGTAATCGTTCAAACAATTTCTGAATGTCAAGAAATAGCATTGCCTGGCGACTTCAAAGTCAGGTTTGGCTCCTAGTTCTTTCGTTACTGGGACTCATGGTGAATTCGCCGTCAGCGCTCGCACTAACCAGATCGTCGGTTCAACCCAAACTGGCTTGGCACCCCAAGGTTGGCGATAGTTTTCAAATTCAATTGAACGGCAAGCTAGACACGACGGTTTTGGCCAATGTTTATGACATTGATCTGTTCGACTCGACTGCAGCACAGATTGGCTTCCTTAAGAAGTCGAACCGCAAAGTGGTCTGTTATTTCTCCGCCGGCAGTGGCGAGAATTGGCGCCCAGATTTCTCAAATTTCTTGCCGAAAGACATGGGCAAGCCCCTGCAAGGTTGGCAAGGTGAGAATTGGTTGGACATTCGGTCTAGCACGGTCCGCAGGGTCATGCGAGTACGCATGGACCTGGCAGTAAGGAAAGGATGCGACGGAATCGATCCAGACAACGTTGACGGCTATTCCAATTCCACCGGTTTCGCTCTAACTGCCAAGGAGCAACTTAATTACAACCTTTTTCTCGCCCACCAGGCTCATGCGCGTGGGCTCGCAATTGGCCTAAAGAATGACATCGCTCAAGTCGGCGTCCTGGCACCAAGCTTCGAATTTGCAGTCAATGAGCAGTGCCACGAATTCAATGAATGCGCTGGGTATCGAGCGTTCACGACACTTGGTAAGCCAGTTCTCAATATTGAATATCAAGACCGCTATGTGAAAAACACAGATGGTGCCTTTGTTCAACTGTGCAATGAATCCCACCAAGAGCAGATGTACACCCTTGTGCTCCCTTTATCGCTAGCGGGCACATCGCGGCTTAGTTGTGTCGGAAAGTGAGAGAGAACAATTTTTTTGAATTTCCGCTAAAGATGACCTTGTTCTTCTTGGAGGGAATTTCCACCGTCAACAACTATTAATTGCCCGGTTATGTATGAAGCGCCGGGTGAACATAGCCATGCAATAGCGCTTGCAACCTCTTCAGGCGTACCAGATCGTTCCATCGGCGTAGCGTCCCCATGTTTGATTTCGAATTTCGTTTGGGAATCAGTGCCAATCCAACCGGGAGCCACGGCGTTTACAGTGATGTTGTTTTTCGCTTCATCAAGTGCCAAAGCGCGCACGAGTCCAACTAGCCCGGCCTTCGCCGATGCATAGGCAACATTGTTGTGAATCGCAGAGATGGTGCCAGTCGTGCTCGATACCATCACAATCCTTCCTTCTGATTGCATCCTCAAAAAAGGAAGTGCGGATTGGGTGACCAAGAATGCCGAATCTAGGTTTCTTGCAAAGGATTTCCTCCACTGATCAAGTGAGGTTTCATCGATTGAATTGAATTCGGAATTGCCGTCGTCATCGACACTGGTCATTCCGGCATTGTTGACAATTCCGTCGAGCCCTCCGAGTTTCGCCACTGCAAATGAGATCAATTCCTTTACCTGACCAGGATCGGTCAAGTCAGCGCTAGCGCCAAAGGCTTGGATCTCGTCCGCTCGGTCGTGCACTCGCGTTGAAAGTGAGGTGAGGAATACGGACGCTCCACCTTCGGCCAGTGCGCGGGCTGCAGCGAAGCCAATACCTCGAGAAGAGCCAGCCCCCGTGACGAGGAAGCGTTTTCCTGTGAAATCGAGCATGAGTGTGACTCTACTAAGAGGAGGTAGATTTGCACTATGAGGAAGTCAATTATTTCAGCGATATTGGCTGGCTCAACATTATTTGTCTTGGCTGGCTGCAGTTCTTCGCCAACGCCGACCCCGACGTCTTCGTCTTCGTCGACGCCGACTGCAAGTTCAACACCGACGCCGACTGCAAGTTCAACACCGACCGTAAATACCAAGGCCTATGCACAGTACTGGGTGGCAGACACGACTAGAGGTTTCCGTTTGTATCGCGAGTATGTTCGAATGCAGGTGACACAAGACCCGATCATCACCTCACTTCGTGCGCTTATTGCCGGGTCACCAAAGGACACGGATTATGTTTCTTTGTGGCCGAAGGAGACAAAGATCAACAGCGTTGTAGTCGCGGGGAGTTTGGCGACCATTGATTTAACGCTCGGCAAGATGAACGTTGGTTCTGAAGCAGAATCAATGGCAATTGCGCAATTGGTTTGGACCGCGACGGCTGCGAATACGGCTGTTAAGCGAATTCAGCTGACCGTTGACGGAAAGATCGCGGAGTCAATTGCCGGGCATGTGGATGCAACGAAACCATTTACTAGGGGTCTTACCTACGATGTATTGGCACCGGTGTGGATTACGTATCCCGAAGAAGGGGCGACGGTTAAGGCTCAAGGTTTCACATTGAGCGGGATGGCATCAACCTTTGAAGCAAATGTTGCATGGAAGG
Source organism: Actinomycetes bacterium (assembly GCA_023252155.1). Lineage (GTDB taxonomy): Bacteria > Actinomycetota > Actinomycetes > Nanopelagicales > Nanopelagicaceae > QYPT01. The sequence continues at coordinate 8,813 of JAHEXJ010000012.1, forward strand.
TTTTCCAGAACGGAAAATTGGTTCAACAGGGTTCGACCCTTGCGTCCGAGGCGGCTCCCGCGTGGAAGCCATGGAGTGTCGCAATAAACGGGCTAGCACCCGGTAAGTACATGTTTATTGCCATGGAATTTTCGCCTAAGGATGGATCCCTTGTTGCCCAAGACACGAAGAGCGCCACGTTGAATTGATTGGTTCTGGCACAAGGATTTCGCAGTAACCTCTCAGTAAGGCTGGGCTTGTTTATCTTTTCTTGTTCCTATACCTTCCCGAGATGCGGAGAGCCCTGGGAGTAGTTCTGTGTCTTCTATTCCTGGTGGTTCTCGGAGCTCCTTCTTACGCTGAGCAAGTTCTTCTCCCAAGTAGCGATGCAAGTTGGTTGGACACACTCAATTACTATCGCAATTCCTCGGGATTGAATTCTGTCACCGAGGATCCACGATTGTCTGCAAATGTACATTCGCATGTCCTCTATTTGGCGGCGAGCGATCCTAAGTACTTCACCGGACAATATGTCAGTCGGCATATGGAGAACCCGGCGAGCCCTTATTACTCGGCAGCGGGATCGCATAGCGGACAGGAGATAGCCGCCACTTTAATTCCAAACCAATTTCAGTCGATGGATATGTGGATGGCATCGCCATTTCATGCCATGGGTTTTCTACGCGAGGGTTTGCGCACGGTCGGATGGGCCTCGGCTTATAACGCTCGAACAGGGTTCTATGAAACAGGCGCAGATATCTTGTCGGGATTAAAACTTGGACGTACGAAGGTGATTACTTTTCCAGGCAATGGCTCGTTTTCACGCGTGGATAGTTATGCCGGCGAGAATCCAGATCCCCGCGAATCTTGCGGGAGAAATTGGCGAAACTTCAAGGGATTGCCAATCTGGGTTTCGCTATTGAAATCGCCACTTCACCAAATGCACGCCCAAGTGACTGCACCTTCAGGCCAAGTGCTTAATTCTCCTGGCCAACTTTGCGTGGTGAATGAATACACGATGAAATCTTCCGACCCCATTTATGGCGCTGCAGGCAAGGCAATTATCAAAGCCGACCACATGGTTCTGATCATTCCAAAGGAACCTCTTGCGCCTGGATTACAGAAGGTTTCGCTTGTGCAGGGTGCCAAACGCCGAATTTCTTGGTCATTTACAGTCATCGCGCCTCCGCCGGTGCTCAGTTGGACCACGACGACAAACCCTGTGGAGATCAGTTGGAGTGCGCCCCCGACCCAGCCAGCAAATCCGACGCTCGGGTACGCCGTCCTTGTCGCCGATTCCACGATGAAGAAGTTTCAGTCATACAGGACAACTACCACTGCCTTTCCTACTTCAAGCGTTCGCCCTGGTAACTACTGGGTATGCGTGAAGGTCATAGGGAGGTATCGAGATAGCGCATGCCCTAACTTCGCCTCGCTTACCGTGAATTAGGCAGATCCTAGTAAGTACTGCAGTAATCACTTTTTGGATCGCCGTTGGCAATCGGCAAACTGGCAGCGATGCTTTGATCACTCGGGGAGAGATAGTTTCCCTGGTACCAGCAAAGCGAATACTTCGAGTATTTCGGTTCAGCGTTGGTTGAGTAATTTGTGCCGAGTATCGGATTAACATGTCGAAGATCCAGCAATCCAAAATCGATGTAGGCGCCCAAACTATCGGCTGGTGCGGGTGACGGCATTCCCACATCGGTTGCGATTACATCGCCAGCTTTCACAGTCGCTGGTGGATCGATCTGATACTCGCGTGAATCATTCTCTGCCGCCGCGGGGAGCGCAGACAGAATATTGGCGAACTGAGTTGAAGGAACGCGCATGTGACCGAGGCGGACCATGATTCCGCAGGAGTTTTCAATGTTGACTCCAAATTGGTAGATCCCACCAACGAGGTATTGCCACGCCGCCACCACGACTCCGTCAAATGGAACGCTGATCTTTACTCCTGGGGTATAGGTGCTGGGAGCCGACCATCTAAGACCACCGTGCGGCTTGTAACTTCCGCCTCGGATCTGACCGGGTTCTATTAACGAGAGGACTTTCGAGAAATCAAGAAGTGCACCATTCGGAATTATGGGAAGCATGCATACAGGCGGCATTGCATCGGTGAACCATTTGTTGCCATCCCAATTCCAGATTGCTTGGGAATTACTCGAAGTCGTAGAACTTGGACTAGGTGACGCCGATGGTGTGACTTCAATAGTTGGAGCTGGAGTTGGCATGGACGTTTTTTTCACCTTAGGAACGAGTACCCAGACCAACTTCTTGCCGGATTTCTTGCAGATGTAGACAACTCCCTTAGCCGATTGAGTCTGTCCTGCTTTCTTGCAGATCGAACCTGCCTTGGGAGCGGCGGCGCTAGCGGTGCCAACGAGGAAATACGGGGAACTGAGAATGAGAAAGCTTCCAAGGAGAGCGGTCAACTTCGTCGATCCACGCATGGTCAGACGATAGCCATTTTATTTATCGAATTGAATGCCTGGCGGTCGAAGATTTCGATTTCACTTCGCACTTAAGCGTGGATCTTCCTAGCATGTGGGCTGGGTTAGTTAAACCCAAGCTCGTCCTATACGTTGCAAAGATGAGAAGAATCATTGGATTGGCTCTAACCGTTGTTTTCATAATTTCCCAAGGCACGCCCTCCTACGCCGGACAAAATCTCTTACCGGGCAGTGATGCGACTTGGCTGGCGACGATGAATTACTATCGGGTTTCTTCGGGGTTGAAGCCCGTAACAGAGGATCCCAAGCTATCTGCGAATGTTGCAAAGCACATGACATATGTGACTTTGAGCGATCCGAAATACTTCACTGGCAAATATGCCGACTTACATTTTGAAAACCCAGCGAGTCCTTATTACAGCGCCGCCGGTGCACACACGGCGCAGGACATATCGACAAGCTCAATTCCCAATCAATTTGAATCAATAGATATGTGGATGGCCGCGCCTTCTCACGCACTTGGATTGATGCGAGAAGGGTTGTACACCGCAGGCTGGGGTTCGGCTTACAGCGTGCGAACCGCAATCAATTACACGGGTATAGATATTTTTGCGGGCCTTAAGCCGGGCCGCACCAAAGAGATTATGTTTCCGGGCAACGGTTCCTATTCGCGAATGGATTCTTATACTGGAGAGAGCCCCGATTCTCGCCAAGATTGTGGAAGCAACTGGCGAAGTTATTCGGGCCTTCCCATCTGGGTTTCACTATTAAAATCGCCACCAACCAAAATGAGTGCCCAACTAACCACGCCATCGGGGAATGTATTGAAATCGCAAAGTCAACTTTGCATCGTTGATGAATTCAATTTCAAGTCATCGGACAGGGTTTACGGGAGCACGGGCAAGGCAATCATTAAAGCCGGACATATGGTCCTGTTATTCCCGAAAGCAAAACTGGAGGCTGGCCTGCAGAATGTCACTCTCCTATTAGGCGGCACACGCAAAATCTCGTGGTCATTTACGGTGATAGCGGCCCCGGCGGCACTGTCTTGGACGTCTACGACCAATCCAACGCAGATCAATTGGATCGCCCCTCCTGCCACTACAACAAACCCAACGGTTGGCTACGACGTTATGGTTGGGGATTCTCATTTAAAGAAATTTCAGGATTTCAGCACAACATTGACTGATTTCCCGACAGCAAGTTTGACCCCAGGAAGTTACTTTGTATGCGTAAAGGTGGTCGGAACCTATCGAGACGGGACGTGTACTAATTTCTATCCGCTTAGCGTGAGTTAAGCCTCCGTCATGATCCTGAGCGATTTAGTCGGTTTTGGGAACATTTAGGTTAATTTTGTAAGTCGCTAAGCGTGTCGCTCGTGGGCAAGGGCACGGGAGTTCTACCGTTTTCTTGTTAGGTCCCTACGAGCACAACTACACAGATTGCGAGAGCTGGTTTGACTTCTCCGGCAAGCAAAAAGACATTTGTTCTCGATACCAGCGTTTTGCTGGCAGATCCCGGCGCGCTTACGCGCTTTGCCGAACATGAAGTCATCATCCCGATAGTTGTCATTGGCGAACTTGAAACCAAACGAGACCATCCCGAACTAGGGTTCTTTGCCCGTGCCGCTCTTCGCGCCCTGGATGACCTTCGCGTTACTCATGGTCGGCTAGATCAGCCACTTCGAATTACCCCTGAAGGCGGAACCCTTTCCGTCGAACTCAATCACTCCGATCTTTCCTCGCTGCCCCAAGGATTTTTGAGGGACGGTAGCAACGATTCTCGGATTTTGGCGATCGCCCGCAATCTCATGGCCGATGGCCGCGACGTTGTTCTAGTCAGCAAAGACCTTCCTTTGCGAGTCAAGGCATCTTCAGTTGGAGTCGAAGCCCAGGAGTACTTGGCCGAGTTGGCATCCTCTAGTGGGTGGAGTGGGATGGTCGAACTCAATGTCGGCGCGAGTGTCATCGACGAACTTTATGCATCAGATCGAGCCGACCACGAAATCGCGTTGACCCTTCCTTGCCATACCGGCGTCGTCCTTCATTCGGAGAAGGGGAGCGCCCTTGCCCGAGTAACTCCGGATAAGCAGTTGCAGCTAGTCCGCGGAGATCGAACTGCCTTTGGTTTGCACGGGCGAAGCGCCGAACAGCGAGTTGCACTGGATCTTTTACTCGATCCTGAGATCGGCATCATCTCTATGGGAGGTCGTGCGGGAACTGGAAAGAGTGCGCTCGCATTATGCGCCGGACTTGAAGCGGTCATGGAACGTCGCCAACACAAAAAGGTCGTCGTCTTCCGTCCGCTCTATCCGGTCGGTGGCCAAGAGCTCGGATTCCTTCCCGGAAGCGAGGGCGAGAAGATGTCGCCGTGGGCCCAAGCGGTTTTTGACACTTTGGGCGCCCTCGTGAGTCAGCCGGTGATCGATGAAATCCTCGATCGGGGGCTCATAGAGGTCTTGCCGCTCACTCACATTCGCGGCCGCTCGCTTCACGACTCGTATGTGATCGTTGATGAAGCCCAATCCCTCGAACGCGGCGTCCTTCTGACGGTCCTTTCGAGGATCGGCCAGGGTTCTCGGGTTGTCCTGACACACGATGTTGCCCAACGCGACAACCTTCGGGTTGGTCGTCACGACGGAGTCGTCGCGGTCGTTGAAACTTTGAAGGGCCACCCACTTTTTGCCCACATCACCCTGACTCGAAGCGAACGTTCGCCGATCGCCGCCCTCGTCACTGAACTTCTCGAAGGGCCGATGCCTTCGTAGGCCCTGCTTGATCAACGGAAAGTCCTCTTGAAAAGGGTCACACTCACATTTCGGACAAAACGGACTTCCCCCTGTGCGACCTGCGTTTTTAGTTTTCCACAAAGGATGAGATTTCTGGGAGTTTTCCTCGCAAGCGTGTATTGATTTGCGCATATGCGCGCGGCTTGCCAATCTTTATGCATTCCCCCCTCCCCCTAAAGCCCATTTGGGCTCCTATCGGGTTGGGGCCCGACAGCGATAGATGCACTGAAAGGAGAGGCCGTTGAGTTTGTCGAGTTCCATTGATCAATGGGTTACCTCCGCCTCGAAGCGACTTCTTTGTCTCGTCAACAAATCTCTGGCCGCCTGGGCCAGTGTGGCGGTCCTTTTGGTTTTGGCCTCGGTCCAACCAGCCGCCTACGGTCTCGAATTTCCGATGACCTCTCGAATCTCTGTTCCCGATGAAGCCACCCCACCTGCTGCCAACTTGTCGGTAGCTCCGGCGCAAACACCGGATGCAACAGTTGCGCTTTTTACGCAGATGCAAACAACTGCGATGGTCTCATCAAATCAATTGGCGATGGTTGCACTTCAAAGTCAACAGATCGAAATGGCCCGCACAATCACCGGTGCGCAAATAGTTGCGAAAGAAATCATGGCGCTCGATTACAAATGGGGAGCAAGTCAATTCGGATGTTTGAAAACTCTTTGGTCAAATGAGAGTCATTGGAATTACAAAGCGCACAATTATTCTTCGGGCGCACACGGAATTGCACAAGCACTTCCTGCAGACAAGATGGATGTCATTGCAACTGATTGGCGCACAAATCCCGTGACGCAAATTCGTTGGGGACTTCACTACATCGATGTTCGCTACTCAACACCTTGCAAGGCGTTACGAACATTCAACTGGCAGGGTTCGTACTAAAACTAATTTGGTAACACTGGTCACTTCAGTTAAATTGGTTTTGTACTGATCATCAAAGGCTTTGAAGTTTCTGCGTAGAAGTCATTTCCCTTGTCGTCTATGACAATAAATGCAGGAAAATCAACCACATCTATCTTCCAGACCGCCTCCATGCCCAATTCTTCGAAGTCGAGAACCTCGACTTTTTTGATGCAATCAAGGGCTAAGCGCGCTGCCGGTCCGCCAATTGATCCAAGGTAGAAACCTCCATGGTTCTTGCAGGACTCCGTGACGGCCTTGGAACGATTGCCTTTTGCCAACATTACAAATGAGCCGCCACGTGATTGGAAGTATTCGACGTAGGAGTCCATGCGACCTGCGGTCGTTGGACCAAATGAACCTGAGGCATAACCTGCGGGAGTCTTTGCAGGGCCTGCGTAGTAGACGGGGTAGTCGCGGAGATAATCTGGCATCGGTTTTCCTGCATCCATGTCAGATTTGATTCGCGCATGCGCAAGATCGCGGGCAACGATCAATGTTCCAGTCAACGAGAGTCTGGTCTTAAATGGATACTTGCTTAGTTCTGCGCGGACCTTATCCATTCCTTGATTGAGGTCGATCTTGACGACGTTGTCGTCGCCTTCGATTAAATGGGCCGTCGTCGTGTCAGGAAGGAACTGAGCCGGGTCGAGCTCCAACTCCTCTAAAAAGATGCCATCAGCAGTGATTTTGGCTTTCGCCTGACGATCAGCCGAGCACGAAACGGCGATGGCGATGGGCAGGGATGCACCGTGACGAGGAAGTCGGATGACCCTAACGTCATGGCAGAAATACTTTCCACCAAATTGTGCGCCGATTCCCAACGTACGCGTAAGTTTTAGAACTTCTTCTTCCATCTCAAGGTCGCGGAAACCGTGACCGGTCTGTGCGTCGCCAGAAGTTGGAAGTGAATCGAGATATTTAGTGCTTGCCAACTTAGAAGTCTTCACCGCGTATTCGGCACTTGTTCCGCCAATGACAATGGCCAAGTGGTACGGGGGACAGGCCGATGTCCCAAGTGAACGCAATTTCTCATCTAGCCAGGCATAGAAGTTAGTTGGATTCAAAACTGCTTTAGTCTCCTGGTAGAGGAAAGATTTGTTGGCGCTTCCGCCACCTTTTGCGATGAAAAGAAATGAGTACTCGTCGGGATGATCTGAATCCGCGTAAATCTCTACTTGGGCAGGCAGATTATTTCCGGTGTTCTTCTCTTCCCACATATTGATAGGCGCCATCTGCGAATATCGCAGATTTAAGCGCGTATAGGCATCATAAATGCCTTCAGAGATGGAGGCTTCGTCCTTGCCTTCTGTGAGGACGTGCTGGCCCTTCTTTGCCATCACGAGGGCAGTGCCTGTGTCCTGGCACATCGGCAAGACTCCACCTGCAGATATGTTGGCATTTTTAAGAAGGTCTAATGCAACGAAGCGATCGTTAGGGGAACTCTCGGGGTCATCCAAAATGCTAGAGAGTTGGGCCAAGTGCGATGTTCGCAAGTAATGTGAAATGTCGTGATAGGCCGTTTCGCTTAAGCGGGTGATGGCCTCCGGTGAAACGTGGAGAAACGTTTTGTCGCCGAGATGAACGGTGGTGACGCCTTCACTTCCAAGGCGACGGTATTGAGTTGTGTCAGCTCCGATTGGAAGAAGATCTGAGTAGCGAAATTCTGGACTCATGATGTTGGCCTGATCGAATCGAGTTTGGCCCGCGCACCGTCTAGCCATTCTTGGCAGATCCCTGCAAGAACTTCGCCGCGTTCCCAGAGCAAGAGGGATTGTTCTAAAGTGGCGCCACCCGTTTCAAGACTATTAACAACCTGCATTAACTCATCTCGGGCCGCTTCGTAGGAGAGTTTTTCAGTTTTCTTTTCAGGTGACATGGGCGTAAATCTACTCTCAACTGCTCTCTACAACGGCCCCGATTTCTCCTAGAGCAAGTCGCAATCGAAGTCTCTCACCAGGAGAAAGAAGGCTTGGATCTCGAGCGATACTGCCATCGCTTCGTTGCACGACTGAATATCCCCGATCCAATGTTGACTGAGGTGACAAAGATCGCACTCGTGCATAGAGGTGAAGCAGTTCTTCGCGAGCAAGGTCCACTGCGTGCGAAGTGCCGCGATGTGATCTACCCCGCAACCCTTCGATGATTTCCCAGCGGCTCGTGACAAGAACCATTGGGTCTTTCAATACCGGCCTCTCGCGAAGAGAGGCGAGGCGGGATGTTTCCAAATCGAGCAGGTTTGTGAGATGTCGGTTGGCTCGTTCGCGAAGCTGATTGATCATTGCAAATTCTTCTTCAATATCGGGGACTACTTTTTTTGCGGCATCCGTTGGCGTGGATGCACGGACGTCGGCTACTAAATCCAAAAGTGGTGCATCTTGTTCGTGCCCAATGGCGCTGACTATTGGCGTTTCACATGATGCCGCGAGGCGCACCAATCCTTCATCCGAGAATGGCAAGAGATCTTCGAAGGAGCCGCCGCCGCGGGTAATGATGATGACGTCGACTTCGGGGTTTGCCTCTAGTTCGCGAAGTGCCTCAGAGACTTCGATGACTGCTGCTGCACCTTGAACGGCGACTTCGCGGATTTCAAATTGAACCGCCGGCCATCGTCGTCTCGCGTTTTCGACGACGTCCTTCTCCGCAGCGCTATTGCGACCGCAGATCAAACCCACTCGCCTCGGTAAAAGTGGCAACGGTTTTTTTAGATCAAGGGCGAAGAGACCTTCGGAGGCAAGAAGTTGCTTGAGATGCTCAAGGCGCGCCAGCAGTTCTCCAATACCAACTTGGCGAATCTCTTTTGCTGAAAGAGAAATGCTGCCGTTCTTTGTGTAGAAGGAAACTTTTGCCAAAATCACCACGCGGGCATTTTGGGGAAGTGGCGAAACCGCCGCCAATACTGTGCGATGGCACATCACCGAAAGGCTCATATCAACGCTTGTATCGCGCAGGCGAATAAATGCCATTCCGGTGCGCTCATTGATCTCAGAGATCTCACCTTCAACCCAGATTGGGCCTAAACGATCTATGTATTCTTTAATATTTTCAGAGATGACTCGTACGGGCGCTGGAGATTCCGCTGAAGTTTCGAGCACGCATGGATCCTAATAGACTTAACCCATGCCCAAGAAGGTCTTGCTAGCAGCCCCACGTGGATATTGCGCAGGTGTAGACCGCGCTGTGATCACCGTTGAGAAGGCTCTGGACCTTTACGGGGCGCCGGTATACGTCCGAAAGCAGATCGTGCACAACAAGCACGTTGTATCGACCTTAGAAGCGCGCGGAGCCGTTTTCGTAGACGAGACCGATCAAGTTCCTGAAGGCGCGTTTGTCGTTTTCTCGGCCCATGGCGTATCGCCTCAAGTCCATGATGACGCCGCAAAACGGAATCTTCGAACCATTGATGCAACCTGTCCACTCGTGACGAAGGTGCACCACGAGGCCAAGAGGTTTGCATCCGAGGACATTGAAATTTTGTTAATTGGCCACGAGGGCCACGAAGAGGTTGAAGGCACAGCTGGTGAGGCCATTGGAAAAGTCCAATTAGTCGATGGTTTGGATCATATTAAGGACATCAAGGTTAAGGACGAGAACAAGGTCGCCTGGTTGTCGCAAACAACGTTAAGTGTCGACGAAACCCTTGCAACGGTTGCTGCCTTACGAGAGAGATTCCCCAACATTATTGATCCGCCAAGTGATGACATTTGTTACGCAACTCAGAACCGCCAAGTAGCCATCAAGCAGATCGCACCGCTTTCAGATTTGGTTCTTGTCGTTGGATCCACAAATTCTTCGAACTCGGTCCGACTCGTCGAAGTTGCAAAGGAATACGGAACTCCCGCCGCTTACTTGATTGATTTTGCCGCCGAAGTCAAAGACGAATGGCTAGTCGGTGTCGAAACGATCGGCGTTACAAGTGGTGCCTCCGTGCCTGAAATTCTGGTTGAAGACCTTCTTACTTGGCTAGCAGCGCGCGGATATGGCGAAGTCGAAACCGTAAATGCAAAAGAAGAGTCACTTCTCTTTGCACTTCCACCCGAACTTCGCAAGGACCTTAAAGCAGCTGGGCAGGACTCAGTCACGCACAAGAAGTAAAAGACTTCTTAATTAGATAATGAGGTCGACTGCAAGCTGGTGACCGAGTTTCTGAAATCCCAATTGTTCGCTGAGGCGATGGGAAGGCTCGTTTCCGATTCGACAGCGCCATTGTGGGACTAGTTCGGAGTCCATTGCGGCTTTACTGGCCGCATGTGCGGCCGCGAAGGCGAGTCCCGTCCCTCGATATTTTGGTTTCGCAAGGACCCCCATTTGTGCAATTTTGGAATTCCATACTTCGTAACCTGCTAATGCACCGACGTCTCCATCCTCCGACTTGGCGCCAAAGAGCATTGGCATTGTTGAGATGCCGCTCTCTTCCTGTTCGTCTCGGGAGCCACTCGATAACACTTCTTCCAATTCCCTTGCCTGCGCAATATGGACGGGGTGCGAGCTGGAGGTCTTTCTTAATGTCGAAGAGTCCACATAACTGATCGTCGCTACGCCAACCGGCTTCGGTTGAAATTCAACGAGCAACCTTAGCAAGACTTCGAGATCCAGCAGATCAGGGTGTGATATCGGAGAGAGAACACGGATGAGAGCGGGAGGACTGACGACTACGACCGAGCCATGGAGCTCTACGATGACTAGGACTTTTGACGCTTCTTTGGGGACGAAGGTTATTTCCGATTGGTGAAATGCAGAAACTGGTACCGCAAGTCGGTTTGCCCACCCCGACTCGATTCGTGCAAGGGATTCGTCCCTGAGGGGAGAAGCATTGGCACTCATAAAATCAATTGTGCCTTATTGGTCATTAGATGCAGCAACTCCTGTGGCCATTACGCCTTTGGAAAGTTTGAGTTTGGTCAGCGCCCCAAAACCATTGTGGCTGGTCGACATACCCCGGTGAACCAATCATTTGAATCGTAGGCGCAGATGATCAGTTTCTTTGTGGTGGGCGCCTGACCCGTAATAGGCGTTCCGGATAATTCGCCTGTTTTGGAGTTCAGGACGATACCGGTGGGAAGGGAATTGCTGCCTTGTCTCAACCTGAAACTGTAGGGAGGCTTGCCGCCACTTGGATTTCGCCTGGGGTAGTAATAACCGCACGAGATGCCTTTCGGAGGAACCGGATCGCAGAAATTGAAACCAGGGTATTTCTTGCCGATTCTCGCTGCGGGCAAAACGGATGGAATGCCAAAGGCAACTTTGTTGCCGTTTGTTGCGGTGAAGTGTCCGGATATCACGGTGCGAACTGAAGGAAATGAGCCGCTCAATGTTCCGCTGACGGTAATGACACTTGTGGAAGAGTTCTTCGTGAAGTACGAAGCGAGTGTGAGTTTTCCATATGGCGCAATCACTACTGTAATTTTTGCCTTACCGGTCTTATTGATTACCGATCCCTGCGCCCAGCCAACGATGACGCCTTTTTTTACTGCCAGTTGGATTGGGACCGTCGATGTCTTCGAAATTTTTTGCGGCGGGTTAGTTGGAACGGTGACAGTTGCAGTGATTACGAACTTGCCCGTATACGTCCCATCGAAATCGGTGATCGCCGTAGCCGAATTTGCAATGGGAGTAAGAAGGGAACTAAAAAGCACTAGGAATAGTGAGAAATATGAAACTCTTCGGGCCATGGCGACGCCTCCAATGGAAGTTTCGACCTGCCCATCTGCACCGTCAATTCCTTACTTGAGAGTGAGCCCTTACCTGTAGGTGAATTAGACCTCGTTTGGAATCTGAGGCCTCGGACCAGCGCCGATATTTCCGTAACGATGGTTGGTGATCGAGACACTCTGTTCAAGGAGCCAGCGGGGCAATTCGATATCTCCTCTTTGCACCACAGGTCTGCGATCCACCGAGATTCCCTTTTCAAGGAATTCAAGTGTCGGCGGTACACCGGATGCGAGCCATCGGATCTTGTCCTTGTGAGAAATTCGATTAACAAGTTGGGCTTCATTTTCAATAATTGCAGTTGGGCAGTTCTCGATTGTTTCATCGGAGCTGAACTCGATTTTGCTTTTAGTCTGTTCAATCACCCAAATGATGTAGTCGATCCACTTTGAATTTACCGTGGCGTCCACTCGTACGACAATTCCGCGACGCGAAGGCAAGTAGCGCTGGTAGTTGCGTTCAACTTTCAGGCCAGCGTGATCGATGGCAAAGTTGCCAGTTGTCACCCACCAATGCGATGAAGACTCCATGGCTTTGAAGCGCGAATTCAAGGTTTCCCATTCGCGAAGGTTATTTACGTAGTTGGCCCCTCCGGCTTTCGACGTTGGCCCCACGCTGCTGCGTTTCCAACCGCCGAATGGCTGCCGATTAACGACGGCGCCCGTGGTACCGCGATTGACGTAAAGGTTTCCGGCCTCGACCTGTGCGATCCATTGCTCGCACTCTTTTTCGTCGAGTGAATGCACTCCAGCAGTGAGTCCGTATTCAACGGCGTTCTGCCAGCTAATGCCTGTCTCGAAATTGGGCGCGACCATAACTCCTAGTACTGGGCCGAACCATTCATTGCGGTGGCTCCACGAACCTGGGGAAACGCCTAACTTCACTCCTGGTGTCCAGAGGTGCCCGCTTTCATCCAACTGCCTAGGTTGTACGAGCCAACTCTCTCCTTCATCCAGTGTTGTGAGGGCACGCAATAGCGAACCAGTCGGTGGATGAATTACGGGTCCGACCGAAGTCGAGTAGTGCCTTCCAGCGCCAACACTGAGACTTTCTACTGCGTCCTTTAGCTGAGCCAAGAACGAGGGGTTTTTGTAAACGCTTTCTTCGACGATGGCCAAACTTGCAGCACTACATTTCTGCCCTGCGTGGCCGAATGATGACTGCACCAAATCTTTTACTGCGCTATCAATATCTGCGGCGGCGGAGATCAGAATTGCGTTCTTTCCGCTTGTTTCTGCCATAAGGCGAATCTCCGGTTTCCACGATGTGAACATCGCGGCGGTATCAAAGGATCCAGTCAAGATGACTCCGTCGATGCCGGGATGAGTCACCAGGTGAAGGCCGTCGTCATCATCTCTAGTGGGGACAAACTGCAATACATGCTGCGGCACGCCCGCATCCCAGAGTTGTCGAACGATCTGCCAGGCAGTTGCGACTGTCTCTGGCGCAGGCTTGAGGATTACGGCGTTGCCGGCAGCCAACGCGGAGCAGACTCCGCCAACAGGAATGGCGTAAGGAAAATTCCATGGCGGAACGACAAGAACAACTCCGAGAGGTTTGGAGCCTTCACCTTTCTCGTATGAGGAAAGGGCATAGAAGCGGGCAAAGTCGATTCCTTCGCTTACTTCTGGATCTGCTTCGGCAACAGTTTTTCCGGCGTCGCGAGACATGATTGCAATCGTCTCGGCTCGCTCATTGTTCATCAGGATCGCGGCGGCACCGAGAATCTTCCCCCGTCCACGTGGTCCCAATGCATCCCATTCACCGACATGTGCCCGTGCGGCCGCGACAGCATTATCGATATCTTGCTTGCTCGCAATTGAATAGTCATACCAAGGCGAACCATTGTCACTTGGATCTGTGCCTGTCTCGCTTTCGGTACGAGTTAGGAATTCCCCCATGATCTGCAAAGGAATCCGTAATTCGTTGCTCGCATAGTGAAGATTGAATGCCGCGTCGAGTTGTGAACGAAAGACAGGATTGGTCGAATCCGCATCACTTTGATTTTCGAATTTGCCGTCATCGAATGCATTTTGTGCATCATGTCTTTGAAGATGATGGCGTCGAGATTCTGTAGAGATGGTGTGTCGTTCGGCGATGGATATTACAAAGCGCCCCTGCTGTTCTTTGAACTTCTCATTGTTCAGTGCCATGTCAAAGGAGGCACGAAGATAATTTTCCTCAGAGGTGTTCTCATCCAACCGACGAACTAGGTACGCAACTGCTGCCGGAAAGTCTTCATGTCGTGTGACAGGTGTGTAGAGGAGTACGCGGCCGGTTTGACCGGCAACCGCGAGAGCTTCAGCATTGGCCATTCCCTCGAGCATCTCTATATCGATCTGGTTTTCTACTCCGCGCGTCTTCGCAACTTCGATCGCCCAGGCAAGGTGGAATAAGTTGTGGCTGGCAATACCAATTCGCACCGCGTCTGCGTGAGCCGGGTCCAATGCCACATCGATGAGTCGGGCGTAGCTTGCATCAACATCGGATTTGCTTTCATAAGGGGCTGGAATCCAGCCGTGGAGTTCGGCTTCGGCCTTCTCCATCGCAAGATTCGCCCCTTTTACGAGGCGGATCTTGATAGTCCCGCCAGTGCGCGCATGGCGAGCTTTTGCCCATGAGACGAGGTCGGCAAATTCGCCGTGGGATTCGGGAAGGTATGCCTGCAGGACGATGCCTGAATTCATTGCTTCGAATTCAGGTTCATCGAGGAGTTTCTTGAAAACGGCGACCGTTATTTCAAGGTCGCGGAACTCCTCCATGTCGAGGTTGATGAAAGTTCCAGACTTCAAAGACGCCCGATAGAGAAGTCGTAAGTGGTTTGCGACGCGTTCGATCGAACCGAGATGGTCGATGGTTATTAACTGACTAGCAATCGATGAAATTTTGACGGAGGCGTAATTCACTCCGGGCCTTTGAATCATTTCGATGACGGAGTTCAACCTTTGGGCTGCTTCTCCTTCACCAAGAACGGCTTCACCAAGGACATTTATGTTGAGCTTGGCTTCTTCGCCGGTACGACGGCTGATGTGCTTTGTCAGAGGATTCTTCTCGGCGGGAAGAATGATCCCGTTCGCCGCCATACGAACTCTCTGGTGAACCACTCTCATTACCAATGATGGGAAAAGGTGCGAAAGAGCACTGGCTGCTTTGATGCCCACGAAATCGAAAACGCCAAGTCCAGAGACACCGGCAGTCTTCGCGGTTCTCCGTAGCGTCTTGGCTGCGTTTCGCTTTGAGCTCATGCGCATGACTTCATCCGTCAATGACATTGTGAGTGCGACGGCGGAGGGATCTTTTAGGAGTCTGGCGAAACGCTTTCTATTTGCTTCATCGTGGCGCGTTCGAGTTTTATCTGATTGCGTCAGGAGGTTTGAAACTAAGGAAATAGTTGGTTCGGTCAGGTGGTCGATATCGTCTTGCGTTGGAAGTGGCGTCGTTGACACTTTCGTCCTTTCTTACGTGGCAATACTAGACAGAGTTTTCAGAGAACAACCGCCAAGGTCGTCATGATCCCGATCGTGATGGGAAGGGACTGCATCAACCCATGGAGGGTGGCCACGGTCGAATCTGAGCCGTGACGGCGTTGACTGAAGGCTCCGAGCACGGAAATGATCACGGGGTAGGTGGAAAGGGCGCCGGCGACGCGGGGTCCGAGGACCGAGGCCAACCCCGTCAAAGTGAGAATAAGAACAACTGTCACCAGCAATCTGGCCGGCAATTCCCACCGTGGGTTATCAGCGGTACGCGGTTGGGTCACGTACTCAGGCCAAAATTTTGTGGCGAGTAACCACGCGACAATCAGCATCGGCAACAAGACATAAAGGGGAATCTCAAAACTTGTCAGCACCGCTCCCGTCGCGAGGCAAGCCGCGGTTCCATTTGATAGCGCCCGTGCCCATGAAAATTTCAATGCCGACTTCGCGTAGACCCAAGAGAAAACGATCAGCGCAACTTGGCCGACCAGAACTCCGTGTGCAGCTCGAGCCGCGAATGATGAACCATCTTGAATATAGATAATGAAAAGGAAGGGGCCCGTTGTGAGTGGCAGACCGATTAGCCGCCCACCGATCCCATCGCCCCATTTACGTTGGATGTAACTAAGTAGTGCTACAAAAAATGGGGCGAGAAAAAGTTTTAGGAGAAGAAGCGAACTCACTCTATGGCGCCAATATCAATTTCCGCGAAGTTGTTATTTCGTCGATGAAATCAAGATCAATGTCTACGCCGATTCCAGGGCCGCTGGGCACTCGCAACTGTCCGTCTTGCATTACAAAAGGTGTGGTGATGTCACGGTGGTAATACCGAGACGATGCGCTTGTGTCGCCGGGCAGAGTAAATCCGGCCAGCGAAGCCAGAGCGATATTTGCGGCTCGACCAATCCCAGTTTCTAGCATTCCTCCGCACCAGACCGGGATGTCGTTCTCAACGCATAGGTCATGGATCTTGACCGACTCGAGGTAGCCGCCAACCCGTCCTGGCTTGATATTGATAATGGTGGTGGCCTTTAACGCCAAAGCATCGCGCGCAGATTCAAGGGATGTAATCGATTCATCCAGACAGATTGGCGTCTTAACCACTTTGGCCAGCATCGCATGGCCTAGAACGTCGTGTTCATCAAGGGGCTGTTCGATGAGGAGAAGATTGAATGGATCGAGTTGCTTGAGATGGTCGGCATCCTCGCGCGAATAAGCCTGATTCGCGTCCACTTGCAACGGCATATCCGGAAAGAGTTCGCGGATAACGCGCACTGGCTCGATATCCCAGCCCGGCTCGATTTTCAGTTTGATTCGGCGATATCCCTCGTCGACATACTGAGAAACTTCCTGCGCCAGAGCATCGATTGTCGAGGTGATTCCAACTGACACTCCGCAATCGATCAACTCTCTTGATGAACCAAGATATGAACCAAAGGAAATGCCTTCGAGTTTTAATTGCGCATCCAGAATCGCGGTCTCAACGCAGGCCTTCGACATTTGATGACCAAGGAATGGTCGAAGCAGATCGGCGACCTCTTCGGCTCGAATATCCCCCGCTTCAAAAATCTTTGGAAGGAGAAATCGCTCTATGACGTCTTGCGAGGCGAAGGTGTATTCGGGGGAGTAAAGCGGTTCTGACATTGCAACGCACTCGGCCCAGCCTTCGGAACCATCTTGAGTAGTGATTTTCATCAGAAGGAGTTCGCGTTCGTACTGCGTCCCAAAGGATGTGCGGAATGGTCGAACCAGCGGCAAATTGATAATGCGCAGATCTACTTCCTTAATCCGCATTTAGCGCGCCTCTTTACTAATGACATAAGCGCCATCCTTGGTGAGACCTTCTACATGCCATCCCGCCTTCAATCGAGGCTCCAGCTCGGCTCGTAATGCCATTCGCCATTCCAACGCACTATCGGGATCCGTTGCACGCACATCGATGATGTCGGATGGCAAGTAGGCGAGAACTGTAGAACTTTTCATATCCACGTTCTGCTTCACTGGCTCCTCATATACATTGCTGAGGACAACAGGGAATGCTTCGTTAGGGATCTCGAGATTGTGGTTTCTTGCTGCACTGATTACCCGATCGGAAAGCAAAGACCACTTTGCAATGACGCGGTCAGTTGGATCACCGGCATTGAGCGCATCCGGCAAGTCTCCGTAAAAGTCTGAGAAGTATTCGAAGACTTGGACTCCAAGTTTCACAAGATTGAGTCTGGCGTTGCGCCGGACTAGGGGGTCGAAAGTCCACGTGATCGTCTCGTAGCCATTTTCTAAAGCCCAAGCTCGTTGGTGCCACTTTAAAGCGCTGCCGATGTTTCGATTTCGATATTTCTCTTTTACTGCGGCCATATGTGAGTGCAGGTGAAGATGTTTCTGTGAATCTATCCCGGGGAATGCAAAGGCGGCGGCGACAACCTGGCCATCCACGTACACCCCGCTTACATAGGTGCCGTTATGAACCATGGCCTGCAAGAGGTTGGCGGTGATTTGGGTTCCTTCATCCGTTGGCCACACTTCATCAAAGATCGCTCGCGCGTAGTTTTGCTCGTCAACTGTCGCCAGAATTCTGATCGTCACTTGCGCGTCATCGCTTCGCTGCTTTGCATCTTTATGCGCCTGGGCTATCGACTCGGGAGTGATCATGGAGCCAGCGTAGAACAGACGTCGTCAATATGCTCTAGTCCAACACGGTCGCGTACTTTAGGCTGGGGACTATGAAGGCAATCCAGGTAAATCATTTCGGCGGTCCGGAAGTCATGGAGTATTTGGACGTTGCCGATCCGGTCCCGACATCGGCCGAGGAACTCATTACCGTGACTTCTATCGGCATCAACTATGCCGACACCCATCAAATTGAGAACGGCTATCTCTCACCGCAGACTCTTCCTCTCATTCCTGGTCTAGAAGTTGTTGGCCACACCAATTCAGGTCGACGAGTCCTTGCCGCCGTCGAACATGGCGGGTATGCCCAGAAGGCGGTTGCGAATAAAGCCTTAGTAATGGATATCCCAGATGGTGTCACCGATGCTCAGGCGCTGTGCATGTTGGTTCAGGGTTCAACTGCCTGGCACATTTTGAAAACTGTCGGACATTTGAGTCGAGACGAATCTGTGGTCATCCACGCCGCCGCGGGTGGCGTTGGCACTATTGCTATCCAACTAGCGAAACTCTGGGGAGCGCGGGTAATCGCCGTTACGTCCTCACCTGAGAAACAAGAATTGGCAAAATCCCTTGGCGCAGATGTCGTTGTCGATGCCAATGTCGAAGATTTGGGGGCGGCAATGCTCGACGCGAACAACGGGAAGAAAATCGATCTCGTTTTGGAGATGGTCGGTGGCAAGACCTTTGATGCGAGTTTGAATGTGTTGGCCCCTTTTGGCCGACTCGTCACGTATGGAAATGCTTCGCGAACTGCGCCAAAGGCAGTGCACCCGGGTTCGCTCATTACGGGAACCAAAACGATCACTGGATTCTGGTTGGCCAACTGCTTTGGTCACAAAGAACTTCTCCAAGACGTGATCGCCGAACTTTTCGCACTTGTGCTTGCCGGAAAGCTCCACCCCGTCACGGGAGCGAGTTATCCGCTCTCCGCTGCGGTCCAGGCCCATCTCGACATGCTCGGCCGAAAGACGACGGGCAAGGTGACGCTAGATCCAGCAAAATAACGCGTGAAAGGTCGGTGATTTTTCGATTACAGGCGTGAACCTGTACGCTTCACGAGCATTCAACGCCCCCCTAGCTCAGTCGGTAGAGCGTTTCCATGGTAAGGAAAAGGTCAACGGTTCGATTCCGTTGGGGGGCTCGGCGGGGTAGCTCAGCTTGGTAGAGCAAGCGGCTCATAATCGCTGTGTCGCCGGTTCAAATCCGGCCTCCGCTACGAGTACATGGTCGTGGTCATCTTTAATTGATGACCACGCACTACCCGTTAATCCTTGGAAATTCAGGTACGTTCACACTTTCAAATCGCGATTTATTGATAGTGGGATTCCATGACTTTCGAAGATACTTCCGTCGATCAAGAGTTGATTGGTCTTGGCGGTTGGCTGGCATTTTACGTTTTCGGACGATTTCTCAGCGCATTCTCTCTTTCCATAGGGATCCTATTGGCGCTTTCACATAACTTGATCAATGTGTTTCCAGATGCACCGAAGTGGTCAAACGCTTTGGTAGGAATTGTCTTTTCGATGTCGCTGATTGCGAACATTTATTTTATAGACCTCTTCTTTCGATATAAGCAGGTAGCCATCAGATACACGAAGATGTACTTGGTCGCGACCACAGTTCTTATCGTCAGCTTGGATCCCATATTGACTAGTAGCTTCACTTTGACGTCAAGCAGTCATGCCTACCCTTGGCTCGGCACGATCTCGGGCGTTGCTTTCCGGGTCGCTTGGTACCGGTATTTCCAGAGATCCAAGAGGGTTAATCGCACGCTTGTTCTCTAGCGGCCACCTTCGGGTTCAAGGGCAGATGGCTGCCCGATTAGGCTCGGATTTCGCCTCAAGTACCCCTGTCGGCTATTCTTACGCCTCTTATATTTAGTTCAAACTCGTGAAGGAGCAAGACCATGGCAAGCAAGAGCGCGGACGTACGTCCAAAGATCACCATGGCCTGCGTTGACTGCAAAGAGCGCAACTACATCACCAAGAAGAACCGCCGTAACGACCCAGACCGTCTTGAGCTCAAGAAGTTCTGCCCTCGTTGCAAGGCAGCCACACTTCACCGCGAAACTCGTTAATGCTCAATCCCGATTCCGTCGGGCGCACATTTCATAGTGCGAAGTCATTTCCTGTAACAGCCTCTGAGATTGCAGCTTTTGCTGCCGTCATCGGCGAAGACGACCTCACTGTCGCACCTCCCACGTTTTCTATTCGAATCTCCCTTGAGCAATCTCAAGACGTCCTTTCAGATCCTCAAGTGGGAATCGACTGGTCACGGGTGGTCCACGGAGATCAAAAATTTGAAATCGTCCGCCCCATCGTGGCCGGAGATGTTTTGACGTGTTCATCAACAATTGAGAACTACAAAGTCCTGGCCGGAAATGAAATCGCCACCGTCCGTTCTGATCTTCACTCGAAGGACGGTCTAGTAGTTTCTTCATGGTCCACCTTGGTGGTGCGCGCATGATCCAAGTCGGAGACGAGATCGCGCAACGCGTTTTTTGGATCGATCGCAAACTTCTGAAGAAGTATGCCGATGCAAGCGGTGACCAGAATCCCATTCACCAGGATGAAGCCTTTGCCAAATCCGTCGGACTGCCAGATGTTATTGCACACGGAATGTTGACGATGGCACTCGTCGGTAAATTCGTTTCAGATTGGGCGGGCGGGTCTTCTGCAGTGAAGGAATATTCGACGCGCTTCGTGAAGCCAGTGATCGTTCCACTCGGAAAGAAAGTGGATCTCACGGTATCTGCCACAGTTACAGAGGTTGATGGATCCAACGTGCGGCTAAGTGTCACCGCTACATCAGACGGGGTAAAAGTTCTAGGTATGACAAAGGCGCTGGTCGTAAAGTCATGACCGCGCCAGATGAGATCTGGAAACTCGGGCAGGAACGGCAGGCGGCCAGGGCGGCGAAGAATTTTGCGCTCGCCGATCGATTGCGTGATGAGATTGCAGATGCTGGTTGGGATGTAATCGATATCGCAGACACTTTCGAATTGCATAAGCGGATCAAATACATACTTGCCCCGACTATCCGATCGATGAAACCAGTTCTCGAGGATTGCGAAGTGGCTGTTGCGATCATTGTCTCTGGATTTCAAGATGACGCGATTGCCTGCATCAATTCCATCCGTGCGTTTAGCGATGTTCCCATTGTCATTCTCTGTCTTGATGAAGTTGGTCCTCTCGAGGAATACATCGACGAAAAGACCGTGATCGTCAAGGTGGTCGAGGACTGTGGCTGGGGCCAGGCGGCCAACGCTCTTTTACAAAACGTACAAGCCACTTATTTAGTAATTATGGATCCGTCGACAAGGTTTATGGGCGATGCAATTTCCCCCGCAGTCTCCGAACTGCGTGAAAACACTTATGCAGCAGTTGGTTGGCGTGGTGGCCTTATCAATGTCGAAGATGAGTGGCGAAGCGTCGAAGACAAAGGCGTTGGAGAGGTGGATGTCTTATTTAGTTACTTCTTGGCCTTGGACCGGTCAGCGGCAAGTGAAGTCGGCGGGTTCAATTCGCGCGCGATCTACTATCGCAATGCCGATATTGAATTCTCGCTCAAACTTCGCCACGCCAATGGTCGATTGCTGCAGATGGATCTGCCCCTAAGTCAGGATCGACATCACGGGTACCACGATGTGGACGAGACTTACAGAGAGATCCAGTCCAAAAAGAATTACGACCGAATCCTTGAACGCTTTCGCGGCAAGAATGCGATCTTGAGTCCGCGCCGCTAGCCTTTCAACCATGACCCAACTCTCCGATTACACCAGCTTCCGAGTCGGCGGTCCGGCCCAAGAAATCGTGAATGCGTCAAATGAAGCAGAAATCATTGCTGCGGTTCAGAAGGCCGATGACGAAGGCAAGCCAATTTTGATCCTTGGCAGCGGAACGAACGTTCTTATCAGCGATGCAGGTTTCAATGGCGTTGTTATTCGAGTTGCTAGTACCGAAGTAGAGGCCGAAGTTGATGCATGCAGCGGTGCAACGTTAACAATCGGCGCCGGTGAAGTGTGGGATTCATTTGTGGAAACGACGATCAAGCGGGGGTATGCAGGACTTGAAACGTTAAGCGGAATTCCTGGCACTGTTGGCGCTGCGCCAATTCAAAATATCGGCGCCTATGGTCACGAGGTTTCCGAGTTCATTACTCGAGTGCGAACGTATGACCGCAAAGAGAAACAAATCAAAACTTTCACCAATGCTGAGTGCGAATTTACTTACCGAAGTTCGAGATTCAAACTCGAACCAGATCGGTACGTGGTGCTCGATGTCGGCTTCCAACTTCGCATTGGTGAGATGACCACTCCAATTCACTACGCTGAATTAGCTTGGGCACTTAGCACCGTCGTTGGTGGCAGGGCATCTGTAGTTGCCACTCGCGAGCAAACATTGAAATTGCGGGCGAGCAAAGGAATGCTGCTCAATTCGAAGGATCATGACGCATGGTCTGCTGGTTCTTTCTTTACCAATCCGATCGTTGCCCCGGAAATTGCAGGCAAGCTCCCTGAAGATGCGCCTCGCTGGATACAGCCCGATGGACGTGTAAAGATTTCAGCGGCTTGGCTAATTGAGCATGCGGGAGTTCATAAAGGCGACGCTCACTCAGGAGCCCGGATTTCATCCAAGCACGTACTCGCGTTAACGAATTCAGGTAACGCCACCGCGGCCGACATCGCCGCCCTTGCAAAAGAGGTCATGGAAAAAGTCGAAAGCGTTTTTGGGATCACTCTCGAGCCTGAAGTTAACCTTGTGGGAATTACCTTAAATTAAACGGATTCAGTAATCAGTTTCTTGATTCGGCCGATGCCTTCAACGATGTCGTCATCACTTAAGGCATACGAAAAACGCAGATAACCCGAGGGCCCGAATGCTTCTCCGGGAACCACGGCGACCTCGACTTCTTCCAAGATGATTGCGGCCAATTCTGCAGATGTATGAGGAGTTTTCCCACGGATGGATTTCCCCAAGACGCCTTTTACGGACGGATATGCGTAGAAGGCGCCTTGGGGCATTGGGCAGTCAAATCCAGGTATTTCGTTAAGGAGACCAACAATGAGTTTGCGTCGGCGATTGAAAGCCTCACCCATTTTGTGCACGGCTGAAAGATCTCCAGTGAGCGCGGCGATAGCTGCGCGTTGAGAAACGTTCGAAACGTTGCTCGAAAGATGTGACTGAAGATTTGTGGCGGCTTTGATAACGTCTTTCGGTCCGATCATCCAACCGACACGCCAACCCGTCATTGCATATGTTTTTGCAACACCGTTGAGAACGATCGTGTGATCGGCCATTTCAGGAACGGCAACTGGAACACTAGTTGCAACAGCGCCGTCATAAAGCAGGTGCTCGTAGATTTCATCGGTGATGATCCAGATGTTGTTCTTGAGTGCCCACTCGGCAATCGCTTTGACTTGCTCAGGGGGATAAACCGATCCAGTGGGATTGCTGGGTGAACAGAAAAGTAGGACTTTGGTCTTTTGTGTTCTCGCCGCTTCAAGTTGTTCGACGCGGACCAGATAGTTCTGATCTTCGCCGGCGAAAACTTCAACGGGAATTCCGCCAGCTAACTTGATGGACTCGGGATAGGTCGTCCAGTAAGGCGCAGGAAGCAAAACCTCATCGCCGTGATCGACGATCGTGGCGAATGCTTGATACACCGCTTGCTTGCCACCGTTTGTTACAAGAACCTGGTCAGAAGTAATGTCATAGTTCGAATCGCGCTTGGTCTTGGCAACGATTGCCGCGCGAAGCTCGGGCAATCCAGGAGTCGGCGTGTATCGGTGGTTTGAAGCGACACTTGCCGATGCAATTGCAGCCGCAACGATGTAATCAGGCGTTGGAAAATCCGGTTCGCCCGCTCCGAAACCGATAACTGGTCGACCAGCGGCCTTAAGGGCTTTGGCTTTTGCATCAACGGCAAGAGTGGCGGATTCTGCAATGGCAGCGATGCGAGAGGAGATTCGTTGGGCGCTCATGGGGCAAGTCTGCCGTACAGGGAAGGGGTCCCGTTCCCGGGTCGCCGGAATTTGAGGGGGTCATCTCGGGGAGCCACGCCCGAGTTAGACCCCGACCTATTCCACGCTCTACACTCTGCCCCTGACGATTATGGTCTTTTGCCATGCCGTCTGAAGGGCAGTAGCTCAACTGGCCAGAGTTCCGGTCTCCAAAACCGGCGGTTGGGGGTTCAAGTCCCTCCTGCCCTGCCATGTTCGAAAGCGTTCGACCCAACGAAAGGAAAGGCCCACGATGACAGATGTGGTTGCTCCACGCGAAGAGAAGAAGCTTGGCCTCTTCGCGCGCATTGGCCTTTTCTACCGCCAGGTAGTTTCAGAACTACGTAAGGTCGTATGGCCCACGCGTAAGCAGTTGACCACTTACACCGCCGTCGTTCTGGTTTTCGTAACCTTCATCATCGCCGTTGTTTCCCTTCTCGATCTGGTTTTAACCAAGATCGTCTTCTTGGTATTTGGATAAGGAAGCGAAAATGTCTGAAGAAAAGAACGACGCCTTCGAGGCTGCGCTCGCTGCCGGAACTGCCGAACCAGTTTCAGCTGAAGTTGCTGCTGCCATTGAGGACGAGATTTCTGCTGCAACCCTTGATATACAGAACCCTGGTGATTCTGTCCTTGAAGACGAAGATGAGGAAAACGATCCCAACGCCGAGTTCCGCCGTGCACTTCGCACAGCAGCTGGTGATTGGTATGTCGTCCACTCATACGCAGGTTATGAGAAGAAGGTCAAGGGCAATCTCCAGAACCGTATTCAGTCTTTGAACATGGAAGATTACATTTTCCAGATCGAAGTTCCTGAAGAAGAAGTCACCGAGATTAAAAACGGCCAGCGAAAGCAGGTCAAGCGCAACATTTACCCAGGTTATGTTCTTGTTCGCCTGGATCTCACCGACGAGTCTTGGTCTGCTGTCCGTAACACCCCAGGTGTTACTGGATTCGTTGGCAACGCGCATCACCCAAGCCCGTTGACGTTCGAGGAAGTTGAAAAGATTCTTGCTCCTCGCCCAGTAAAGAAGTCTGATAAGCCTGAAATTCGTGTCGTTGATTTCCAAGTTGGAGAGTCCGTCACCGTTATGGATGGTCCGTTCGCAACTCTTCCAGCGTCGATCAGCGAGATCATGCCTGAGCAAGCAAAGCTCAAGGTTCTGGTGTCGATCTTCGGTCGCGAAACTCCAGTGGAATTGGCTTTCCACCAAGTACAAAAGATTTAATCCCGGAAACTAGATAGAGAAAAAGAGAGAAACAACTATGGCCCCGAAGAAGAAGATCACAGCAATGATCAAGTTGCAGATCCAAGCTGGCGCTGCAACACCTGCGCCTCCAGTTGGTCCTGCTCTAGGTCAGCACGGCGTGAACATCATGGAATTCGTTAAGCAGTACAACGCTGCGACGGAATCACAAAAGGGACAGATCATCCCCGTTGAGATCTCCGTGTACGAAGATCGCACGTTCACCTTCGTAACAAAGACCCCACCAGCTTCACGTCTAATCTTGAAGGCTGCTGGAGTCGACAAGGGATCTGCCGTTCCTCACAAGACCAAGGTCGCATCAATCACCAAGGCCCAGGTTCAAGAGATCGCAAAGACCAAGATGGAAGACCTCAATGCCAATGACATTGATGCAGCCAGCTTGATCATCGCAGGCACCGCACGCTCGATGGGTATCACCGTCACCGATTAATACATTTCTTCATTCCAAGTCGGAATGAAGATGTGGGAGAACCACGCTGGTTCGTATCACCACAACCGAATGAGAACTGAGAAGCAGTTCTTGAAAGAGGAGCGAAATGAAGCGCAGTAAGAAATACACCGCAGCAGCGGAAAAAGTTAAGAAGGATTACCTATACACACCACTTGAGGCCGTAACACTTGCTCGCGAAACCTCAACCACAAAATACGATGCAACCGTTGAAGTTGCTCTATTGCTTGGTGTCGATCCTAAGAAAGCCGATCAAGCAATTCGAAGCACAGTTAACTTGCCACACGGAACAGGTAAGACTGTTCGCGTACTTGTGTTCGCAGGTGGAGCTCGCGCTGACGAAGCTCGCGCCGCTGGTGCCGACATTGTTGGTGCAGACGAATTGATCGATGAAGTTGCAAAGGGCCGTCTTGATTACGACGCCGTTGTTGCAACACCAGATTTGATGGGAAAGGTTGGTCGTCTTGGAAAGGTTCTCGGACCTCGTGGACTTATGCCAAACCCAAAGACCGGCACCGTGACAACCGATGTTGCCAAGGCAGTTACTGATATCAAGGGCGGAAAGATTGAATTCCGCGTTGATAAGAACTCAAACCTTCACTTCATCATTGGCAAGACTTCGTTCACCGCGCAACAGTTGGCAGAGAACTACGCCGCTGCACTCGATGAGGTAAACCGCGCGAAGCCATCTTCATCAAAGGGCCGTTACATTCGTAAGGCAGTCATCTCAACAACGATGGGACCTGGCATCATGGTCGATCCCAACATCACACGTGAAGCGGTTGCTGCTGAATAATCTTTCTGAAATAACCCCCTTAATGGGTGGGCTTGAGACTGCTTCGCATTACGTCTCTGCACTCCATCCACTTAAGGGGGTTATTTCTTTTAGCGTTCGGCGTTTAGTGGACTTTTGAGTTGATTTAGGGCTCTTAGGGGTTGATTTACCGTATTTAGGTAGCGGCGCGCCTCACGTCGCGATGCTGACAAGGACGTGGCACTCAGTCGCTCGCGCACTCACATACCCAGTCTCGTCAGTCCGAGTGAGAAGGTCGATGATGGTCCAGTGAAGGGATTCCTGGCAGCCGGACATTTACATAGTATGAGAGAAACTGAGCAACAGGTACGCGACAAGAGCGCGGAGTTAGCGCGAGTAGTCGCGACGCATCGTCAAGCACTGTTGCGTTATGCGCTTCGTCGCCTCGACGACCACGGCGCTGCCGAAGACCTCGTAGCTGAGACCTTCGTAGTTCTCTGGCGTCGCTTCGATGAGCTCCCTCCGCGAGACCAAGAGCTGTTCTGGCTCTACGGCATCGCGGGTCGTGTTCTCTCCAACACTTTGCGTGGTCGTCAGCGCTTGCTGCGTTTGGAGATGCGCCTGGCCTTCGAGCGTGAGCACGCCCAGGACGCGCCGCGGTACAGCGAAGAGGACATCAAGCAGTTGATGGAAGCCCTGGCCGAACTACGACCAGAAGAGCGAGAACTGCTCCAACTCACCTACTGGGAGGACCTGTCGTATCGCGAGATAGGGCTCGTCCTCGGTTGTAGTGAGAAGGCGGCTGGCATTCGCATCTCCCGAGCTCGCCAGCACTTGCGCCAATTACTCAATGAAACCAGCAGCACCGCCAGCATCACGCCCCTACCGAACCAGGAGACACTCTGATGAACGAAGACCTACTCTCCATATTGATGACAGACATCGACCCCGTTCGCGATCTCAGCGATAGCGCGCTCGACGAACTCGTGCCCTACGACCACTTGATGACACGGGTGCTGGCTGGCATCGAGCAGCCTGCGACCGAAGCCGTTCATGCCCGCACCTCTATCTGGCACCGGACATCGCTACGAGTAAGCGCAGTAGCAGCAGCCGTCGTACTGGTTGCGTATGGAGTCGTTGGCTTCCTGGGTTCGTCACCCACCACGGTATCTGGGGGCTTCGCACTGGGAGCAGTTCATTCGTCCTGGGTTGAGTACAGCACCAGTGCATCGTCCGAAGCTACCTTCGGCACTGCCACTCGGAGTATGGCGGCTGCGCTCGTTAGCAAGGGCCGGATCAGTGCAGTACTGAACCTCGACGGACTGACCATCGCCCCGCCTTCATCTTCTACCCAGCCACGGGTCTCGGCGACTCAGATGGCGAGCAGGCTTTGGGCAACTACTGCCCTCCAAGGACAGGCGAAGGTCGCCTTCGGTTTTGGCAACCTCACGCTAAACCTCTCGCAAAACGGAGCACCGAAACTCCACAGTGTGCCCGTCTGGGTGGCTATCGCAACGTCGAAGCCTTGTAGCGCTACGAGCGTGTGTAGTGCCTCGGCGATAGCTTCGCTACCTCTCACCGTTGTCGTTAGCGGGTTCGGCCTACCCAACAGTGAAGCAACGACTGGTGTCCCGATTGCATTCACCTATAAGAACGGCGGAAAGAACTCTACGACCAAGCCACGACTACTTCCCGCTATCGAACAAGTCTCGGTTGTCTGGGTTGATGGTCGAGTCTTGAACGGAAGCCTCCACATCACGGCCAGTTCGGTTCCCTGTGGTGCGCTCAACGGCTACAGCCTGACGACTAGCGCCAACGGGACAAGACTGACCGTTAAGGGACTAATACCCGAATCCACTATTGGGGACTTCTGCACGGCGTCGATCGCAGTCGATAAGGTCATTCCGCTGCGTGGCGCCAGTGCTGGTGCGACGACGATCCTTCACGCACCAACAGGACCAATACAAGCGACGAACTAAACGCTGGCTTTGTTCTTCGAGCCCTTCGGTCGTCCACAACCCCCCTTCTTCTCCGGCTTGCCCCGCATCGCTGGGTTGGTCAGGGGCTGTGCCAGCATCGCGACGTGAGGCACGCCGCTACCCAAACACGGTAAATCAACCCCTAAGAGCCCTAAATCAACTCAAAAGTCCACTAAACGCCGAACGCTTCTCTTTTTAGGGCATGTATTTGCCTTGGTACCTTTATTCCAGTATTCTAGGTTTTATTGGAATAAGGAGAAACAATGAGCAAACGTGAGGCCAAGACAGCCCTATATGAGCAGTTCGCGCGAGTTGGGAAGGGATTATCAAGTCCGAAGCGCTTGGAATTGCTAGACCTGCTCTCTCAAGGCGAGCGTTCGGTTGAATCGCTGGCAACCGAAGCTGGTCTTGGAGTGTCCTCTGCGTCTATGCATTTGCAAGCGCTCAAAGAGTCGGGTCTGGTTGCGACTCGCAGAACTGGAACCACAATTCGCTACCGGCTAAAAGGTGAAGATGTTGCTGCACTGTTTGTCATGCTTCGAAACGTCGCGACTTCTAATCTTGCCGAAGCTGAGCGAGCTACGGATATCTATTTGGGCCAACATGACACAGAGACCGGTGAAGTTGTTGCTCGCGAAAAGTTGCTCAAGTCTGTTCGTGCGGGTGAAGTGGTTGTGTTGGATGTCAGACCGAAACTTGAATTTGATGCCGGCCATGTTCCAGGTGCTTTATCAGTTCCTCTTTCTCAACTAAGTGAATTTATTTCCACGATCAAGAAGGACCTTGACATTGTCGTGTACTGCCGGGGCGCCTACTGCGTTCTTGCATACGACGCTGTGAAAGTGTTTAGCAAAAAAGGACTTCGGGCTCGCCGGTTACAAGACGGAATGCTCGAGTGGCGACTTGCCGGATTACCAGTCGAAAGGGATGTTGCATG
Source organism: Actinomycetes bacterium (assembly GCA_023252155.1). Taxonomy (GTDB): domain Bacteria; phylum Actinomycetota; class Actinomycetes; order Nanopelagicales; family Nanopelagicaceae; genus QYPT01. The sequence continues at coordinate 38,176 of JAHEXJ010000012.1, forward strand.
AAAGTTCTTATGATTATTAACGGCTCGGCTTATGGATTGGATTCGACGTATAACGCGATTCGTCTAGCGGGATCACTTGCCAAACGTGATGGTGTGGAAGTTAACGTTTTCCTGATGGGCGATGGCGTTACTGCCGCCATGGCAAATCAGAAAACGCCAGATGGTTATTACAAACTTGATCGCATGCTTTCAATTGTTACGCGAGAGGGTGGATCGATCGAGTGTTGCGGCACTTGCATGGATGCTCGAGGCATATCGGATGCGATGTTAATTGAAGGCGCCACTCGTTCGACTATGGAAGCCCTTACCAACGCCACTCTCGCCGCTGACAAAGTTCTAGTTTTCTAAGTCCGACCCAAACCAACCCATAAGGAGATCCAAATGAATTACGGAATGAGCCGGACGATCAATCGTCCATTCGATGAGGTAAATGCCGAGATTCGCGCGGCTCTTGCGGAACAGAGTTTTGGCATCGTGAGCGAGATAGACATGCAAGCGACGTTCAAGAACAAGATCAACAAGGACATCGAGCCGATGCTGATTCTGGGCGCCTGCAATCCCAATTACGCTTACCGGGCGCTAGATGCCGAGCCGTCTATCGGATTGCTCCTACCTTGCAACGTGGTCATCCGAAAGACAGATGCTGGAGTCGTCGTAGAAATCATCAACCCTCAGATGATGGCCCAGATAACAGAAGGCCCTGAGATGGCCAAGATCGCCGATGAAGTCACCGAGAAGCTCTCGGCCGCGCTTGCCAGCTTGAAATAAGCCTGGTTTCGGGCTCATTTTGACCAGGGTAGGCCTCACCGCCTACCCTTACGTTCTCACCAAAGACCGCTGGTGCGGGAACTAAGAGATTAGTGCTCGCTTAAGTGTCAATAGACAGCCCGCGTAGGTTCACACGTTAAACCCGTGCGCATCTACGCGTATCGGGTTTATTGCATTTTTAGGGCCCTTTGGTTTGAAACGTGCGTTACACGAGTGGCGCAATCTGATCTATGACAGAAAGGTGAACCGAATGGCTCGCCCAGATAAAGCAGCAGCAGTTGCTGAACTGACGGAAGATTTCCGCACAG
>JAHEXJ010000083.1 GCA_023252155.1 Actinomycetes bacterium
TTTACCGCGAAGCTGTTTCGATGTTCGAAGAGGGCAGTGCCACGCCTGAAGAAGTCGATACTGTTGTGAGCAATACATTCGGTTTTCGCCTTGCGTTCTTCGGCCCATTTGCAATTGCTGATATGGCAGGCCTCGATGTTTATGCTGGCGCGTATCGCAGCCTCTCTGAAGCTTACGGTGAAAGATTTTCTGCTCCCAAATCTCTAATTGAAAAAACAGAGGCAGGCGAGTTCGGATTAAAAACCGGTGGTGGATACGTTGGATTAGATGTTGACCAGAAGGATGCAATTGCTGCATATCGAAATCGTGCCTATGCAGCTCTATCGCAACTCAAAAAGAAACTTGGGCCACCTCCAGGATTTCCAAATGATTGATAACTAGCGGAATTATTGTTAACAATTTCGTTATTCAGATTTAGAGGTAGTTTGTTTTATCAACACTCAAAACCCTCCTGATTCATTCGATAACATTCAAATAACGCAACAAATGGCGACCCCAGATTCAATTTGAGCGTGAAAAGCAATCAAATCCCTGGCATTTATTGTCGAAAAGGCATAAGAGGTGCCCCAAGAGCGGCCCCGGGCTGCCCGAAGTACGCTCTTCAGAGCGTCATCTGGCGTTAACAAGGAGTTAACGAGAAGTGACGGTTACAACAGTTGGGCTTGACGTCTTGTTTTCTGTTGCTTACGATCCAACCACTCATTGGAGGTCTACCTTGAAACATGAAGTAGTAGTGAACACCCAGTGTGAAGCGTGTCACTTGATCATTACGGAATTGGAGCATATCTGATGAGCGCAATGCCAACACCTAATGCTCGTGACGAGCGAGTGCTCGCAAATGATGAAGCGGGCTTCGGACGCCACTTAACTCCAGGTAAACGTCCTGCATTGATCATGGTCGACTTCGTTAAAGCATATTTCGAGCCGGGCGCCCAACTTTATATGGGCTTGGATAGTTGCCTTCATTCTGCACAGAGATTATTACAAGCTGCAAGAGAAGCAGGCATCCTCGTAATCCATACACAAGTTTCATTTTCCGAAGGTGGAGTGGACGGTGGCGTTTTCTTTAAGAAAATTGATGCGCTAAAACATTTCGTTGGCAATGCACCTCTAGGTGAAATTATGCCAGTGGTAAAACCACTTCAAAGTGAAGTCGTGATTGTGAAGCAGTTTGCTAGTTCCTTTTTTGGAACGACATTGTCTTCGACTCTTCAAGCAAGCGGTGTGGACACATTGATCATCGCAGGAGTGAGTACCAGTGGTTGCGTCAGGGCCACTGCCGTTGATGCGATTCAACATGGGTTTATTCCGTTGGTATGTCGCGATGCCGTAGGCGACAGAAACGACGGACCACATGAAGCAAGCCTTTTTGATCTCCAAGCGAAATATGCGGAGGTCATGTCTGAAGCGGAAATTCTTCAGTACCTAACTTCGCTCACAGAGAATGCAGAGACCAAATGAGCAAAATCGACGAGCCAGTAAAGAGTGAGGCAGCCACCGTTGCAAAGGGTGGAGCTTCTCGACTTGGACGCCTTCCGCAAGTGACGCAACGCCTCGAACGTTATGGAGTGCTGTTGGCTTGGGTTGGAGTCGCGCTTCTCTTTTCAATTTTGCTTCCAAAGACATTCCCCACATGGCCGACTGTCCGACTCATATTCGGTACCCAAACCGTCATCCTCTTTGCAACGATCGGTCTGATGTTCTCCTTGGCAGTTGGAGAGTTCGACCTATCGATGGGCAGCATGGTGGGTTTTGGTGGATCGATGATGACGGTCCTAAATGGAACAAATCATTGGCCAGCATGGGCCGCAGTTCTAGCAACTCTCGCGACGAGTTTTCTCTTCGGTTGCATCAACGCTTTCCTAGCGGTTTATATAGGCGTTCAGTCAATCATTATCACTCTGGGAACGGGCACGTTGCTCGCTGGTTTGTCGTTAGCCATTACCGGGGGCCAAGTCGTTACCGGCATCTCAACGTCCCTAGTCAATTTCATTTCGACACAGTTTCTTGGCATTCCATTGCCGTTTTATTTCGCGCTGCTCTTAACAGTGGTGGCTTGGTTCATTTTGCAGCAGACGCCACTCGGACGTCGAATGATCTTCGTGCAAGAAAATCGCGAAGTCGCTCGGCTTGCTGGTCTTAAGGTCAAGCGGATTAGAGCCGGAGGGCTCATAGCTACTGCCACTATTGCTGGCTTTGCAGGAATGGTTCTTGCTGGGACGAATGGTGCAGCTAATCCGCAAGCTGGTTCGTATTACTTGTTGCCGGCATTTGCCGCAGCATTTCTTGGTTCTACGGCAATCATTCCAGGCAGGTTCAACGCAATCGGAACATTTGTCGCAGTCTATTTCTTGGTTACTGGCATTACCGGATTGCAATATCTGGGATACGCGGGTTGGCCAGAGCAGGTCTTCTACGGAGGTTCTCTTGTCCTCGCGGTGACGATCAGCCATTTAGTAGGAAGACACCAGATCAAGGGCAACTAGTTCAGCTGGTGAAAAAATGAATAAACCTAGAGTTCCCGAAGTCATCGAGAACAATCCAAGGAGGAAGCAATGAGAAGAGATACACCAATTGCACGTCCCGATGCGGGAAGTAGGTCTCGAAAGAAAAGTTTCGCAGCCCTATCTCTAACGGTCGGTATTGCAGTTACGGCTTCGGTGCTTGCGCCCGTCGTCTCTGCAAGCGCTGCGACTAACACAGCAACCCAAGCCGGAGTCATCCGCGCTACGGCAGTTGTAAAGGCATACAGAAAGCCACCAGTTTGGAAGGGCCCATCTGCGACCGTAAGTCTTAAGGGTCTTGCTGGAAAGCGCGTTGTCTACATCAATGTGTCAAGCGGAATTCCCGTTTTGAAATATTGGTCTGATCACGTCACGGCACTCGCACTCAAGTACGGCGGAGTCAAGGTTGAAGTTGTTGACGCAAAGGGTTCAGTAGATGAAGCAAACAAGGGTTTTGCAATGGCTATTGCAACTAAGGCAGACGCCGTTCTTCTCCAAGCTTTCTCGACCTCGCTGTTCACTAAGCAGATCGCAGATGCGCATGCAGCTGGCATCAAGGTAATCACTGGCAATACCGGTGTTCCCGGAGATGTTTCAGGTGGCCAGGATGCAGAAGTTAGCTTCGATTACGCCCAAGTCGGTCGAATCCAGGCTGACTGGTTCATCATGGATTCAAAGGGCAAGGGCAAGGGACTTGTAGTCAGTTCAAACGATGTTCCTGCTTCCCCTACACAAGCCAACGCAATTGTTGATGAGACAAAGAAGAACTGCCCAACCTGTAACCTGATCACCAAAGACGTTCAGATTCCACAGTGGCAGACATCAATCCCAACGCTCTTCCAATCAACTATCAACACAGATCCAACTCGCACCTACTTGCTACCGATTTATGATGGCCAATCACTTCCTGGCCTTGGTGCAATTCGTGCAGCTGGCGCTGGTAGCAAGGTCAGCGTTGGAACATTCAATGCATCCCCTGGCATCGTTGAATCTCTGAACGATCCAAAGAGCGGTCTTAAGCTCGATATTGGAGGAGACAACGAGTGGTGGGCATACGCCGGAACGGACACGATCTTCCGTGTCTTGAGCGGTACTGCTCCAATCAAGAACTACAACGTTGGACTACGTGTTTTCGATACCTCTAACTCAAACTTGATCAAGGGTACTGATGACGGTCCATGGTACGGATACACAGGCTTCCGAGGACGCTTCACAGCACTCTGGAAGAAGTAAATCCCTTTCCAACCCGCGGGTGCGATGTAGCACCCGCGGGTTGGACTCCAACCTAATTTCTTGAAACCTAATTTCGATTTTCGTAAATACTTGCGAAGGAGATGAACATGGCAGTCACTGAAGACGTACAACAAGTTGCGAAGCACACTTTGAGTGCCCGCCATGTCGCTAAGACTTTCAACGGAGTCACGGTTCTCTCTGACGTTGCTTTA
>JAHEXJ010000084.1 GCA_023252155.1 Actinomycetes bacterium
AAAGGATGATGCCGAACGCCAGGGTGCAATCGATAAAGGTCACGACCTTTCACAGATCCTTCATGCAAAAGATCTCATCAATTCAACCGACGTGTTTCTTTCTGCGACAGGCATCACCGATGGCGAATTACTTCGCGGAATTCGGCACACAAGTTTCGGCGCTGTGAGCCATTCAATCGTCATGCGTGGCGAGAGCCACACAGTGCGAATTATCGAAACAGAGCACAACATCAGGGATTAGTGCTGGGCGTAGCGAATACCCCCTCACATCACCGAAATGGATTTGCCTTTTCACGGGAAAGCAAGAAAGCCATCTTTGCGGCGGCTGCGTAGGCCGATATCGCTTGAAGTCGAAAGAGTTCTTGCTCACGAGAAGTCACTCGCAGTGTCGATGGCATACTGATCAAAGTATCCAGTTCATTTTTAAGTTCTTCGCAGTCCGCAGAGACTTCATTATTGTCGAGGGAGCGGTATTCAATCGGGTCAATAAGTGCAGTACTTAGGGCCCTTTTTGCAAGGCGAAGACCCTGAACGGTTCTAACAATGTCTTGGTCGCTTAGAGCCAACCCCGAGTCATTTGGATCCAACTCTGCTACTACTTGGCGCCTCCGCTTCCAAAACTCCAAGCAAAGTAGCGTCACGACGAGCCACTCTTTCAGTCAGTGATATTTCAGTACGCGTTCTAACAACTCCGCCAAGATCCAAAATTGCTTGAATGACTGACTCGAGATCACGGTTGTTTCGTGCCACCACTCGACATAAAACGTCTGCATCACCGGTTACCGAATGTGCCTCGACAACTTGGGGCACGCTTTCCAGATCGGTAGCGAAAGATTCAAGGCTTCCCTGTTGCAACTGAATGTGAACGAAAGCCAAGACGGGAAAACCCAACGCTGCGTGACTTAGTTGCGGGGCGTAATCGCCGATCACGCCTTGGGCCGTTAGTCGATCCAGCCTTGCCTGAACTGTTCCCCGGGCAAGCCCCAGGGTCCGGGCGTAATCGCGCACTCCTGCGCGGGGCCTTCGAAGTAGCTCGCCAAGGATGGCGCAGTCGATCTGGTCTAAAGCCATGTTTTCGCCTCTCTGTGACTATGAATTCTGACATTAAATATGCCAATGGTCCAGCATAGTTCAGTACTCTTGTACACATGGGCTAGCCGTAGTTACTATCCTCACAACTTGTTTGGCACGTTTCATCCTGAGCAGTACTCGGAGGCACGATGAACCAGCTCGAACCCCTCATTCAATTACTCGACAACGACGGCTCGATTGTCGAAAACTCGCAATATAAGTCCTCGTTGGACGATGCCACTCTTCTTGGCTTCTATCGAGATATGGTCCTGGTCAGACAACTCGATATGCAGGCCACCGCCCTTCAAAGACAGGGCGAACTCAGTCTCTGGGCCCCTTGCCTAGGTCAGGAAGCTGCTCAAATCGGGTCAGGCAGGGCGTTGAAGGCGCAGGATTTCGCATTCGCCACGTACCGCGAACATGGCATTGCTTGGTGCCGCGGCGTCGATCCCGTGCAGATGCTTCGTTTCTGGCGTGGCACGGTTCATCAATCATGGGATGCAAACAAGCACCGACTCTACGGCTATCAAATCATTATCGGCGCGCATGCATTGCACGCCACCGGATATGCAATGGGTGCTCAATACGCCGGCAATGTTGCAACGGGCCAAGCCGATAAGGACCAAGCGGTCATTGCATACTTTGGTGATGGAGCAATGAGCGAAGGCGATATCAACGAAGCATTTATTTTCGCCGCCGCATATCAAGCACCAGTGGTGTTTTTCTGTCAGAACAATCAATGGGCGATTTCCGAACCAACGAAGCGTCAGAGTCGGGTTCCACTTTCACATCGTGCCGATGGATTTGGAATGCCCGGCGTTCGCGTCGACGGCAACGACGTAATCGCATGCCATGAAGTAACGATGGCCGCCCTAGAACGCGCTCGATCGGGGCAAGGTCCAACATTGATTGAAGCCGTCACTTACCGAATGGGTGCCCACACGACATCGGATGATCCAACGAAATACCGCAATAGTGCCGATGATGAACTCTGGCGGACTCGCGACCCCATCGAACGCCTTCGAGTTTATTTGACCGGAAAGGGTGTCCTCAACGAAACAATCTCTGCTGAAATCGCAGGCGAGGCAACTTCCCTTGCCGAGCGAATGCGCGAAGGTTGTCGCCAATTCCCCACCCCAGAACCATTAGCAATGTTCGATCACGTCTACGCAGGTCCTGATGCTCGGATAGAAGCGCAGCGCGCTGAAATGCAAGCGATCCTTGCTCAAGAGGGAGCGAACTAACATGGAAGAACTCACCATAATCGGAGCAATTAACAAGGGGCTTCGTCGGGCAATGGATGCTGATCCCAAAGTTTTGTTGATGGGAGAAGACATCGGAAAGCTCGGAGGAGTATTCCGTGCAACCGAAGGATTGCAGAAGGATTTTGGCGAGAATCGAGTCATTGACACTCCCCTTGCAGAATCAGGAATCGTCGGTACTGCGATTGGTTTAGCTCTCTACGGATATCGGCCAGTAGTTGAAATCCAATTCGATGGTTTCGTTTATCCGGCCTTCGACCAAATAGTTGTTCAAGTCGCACGCATGCGTTATCGCACGGCTGGCGTGCTTCATCTCCCCATAACAATCCGAATGCCATACGGTGGCGGAATCGGATCCGTTGAGCACCACGGTGAATCCCCCGAGGCATACTTCGCCTCCACTCCGGGCTTGCGAGTTATCACCTGCGCCGACCCCTCGGATGCTTACTGGATGATCCAACAAGCAATTGCGAGCGATGATCCCGTCATTTTCCTCGAGCCGAAGCGACGCTACTGGCAGAAGGGACAAGTCGATACGAATGGAGATATGTCCACAGCTGTGCCTATGAACGGAGCCAAAGTATTAGTCGAAGGCGCCGATTGCACACTGATTTGTTACGGCCCGACAGTGGCGACGGCCCTTCAAGCCGCATCAATGGCAGCCGAAGAAGGCGTCCACCTAGAGGTCATTAATTTGCGATCGCTTAGTCCGCTAGATTTGGCGACCTTGAATACCTCGGTAATGAAGACCGGCAGGGCGATTGTCGTGCACGAAGCCTCCAGCAGCGGAGGAATCGGCGGTGAAGTCGGACAATGCTTGATGCAATCCTGCTTCTATCATTTGAAGGCTCCTGTGCTTAGAGTGACTGGTTATGACACCCCTTATCCACCAAGTCGAAACGAAAACAGATACTTACCCGACGCCGATCGCATTCTTGATGCGGTCGAGAAGAGCATGAGTTATTAATATGACAACAAACTCCACATTCGACTTTCTAATGCCGGACGTCGGCGAAGGTCTAGAAGAAGCCGAGATCGTCACATGGAAAGTTGCCGTTGGCCAGCAGATCGAGGTCAACCAGCCCATGGTCGAGATCGAATCGGCGAAGTCTCTCGTTGAACTGCCAAGTCCATACGCCGGAACCGTTCTTGAATTCCTTGCCAAAGAAGGAGAAATCGTCCGAGTCGGAACCGCAATCATCCGACTTCAAATTGCCGGGTCAGTGCAATCCGATGTAAAGGCTGACTCTGGCAAGACTGAATTTCTCGTAGGTTCAATCTCGAATGAGGATACTCGTCGGCAACGACGACTACGTAACTTCGGGATCAACGCCGGTGTTCCCGAAACACCAGTCGAAGTAACTTCACCTGCCCCTGCAGTCGCAAGTGCATCCGCAGGGCTGGCATCACCGCCAGTACGCAAACTTGCTCGTGATCTCGGCGTCGACATCAGTGGTCTGGTTGGAAGCGGCCCCGATGGAGCAGTAACCCGCGAAGATGTCATGGCAGTTGCCGATAAAGGCAAAACCAAATCAGCAGCATCTGAACCTGTGTCGGATGCGCGTGAGACTCGGACTCCAATTCGCGGAGTTCGTCGGGC
>JAHEXJ010000013.1 GCA_023252155.1 Actinomycetes bacterium
GGTGATAACAATAAGTTGGGAAGTCTCACGAAGTTCTTCAAACACCGCGAGGAGACGGCCTAAGTTCACGTCGTCGAGTGCGGCTTCAACTTCGTCGAGAACATAGAACGGACTTGGGCGAGCCTTGAATATCGCAACGAGAAGTGCGACTGCAGTCAAAGACTTTTCTCCACCTGAAAGCAGTGAGAGTCGCTTGACGCGCTTTCCTGGAGGTCGCGCCTCAACGTCGACACCAGTTGTCGTTAGGTCGTCGGGGTTGGTCAAAATCAATTTGCCATCTCCACCAGGGAAGAGACGGGAGAAAATGTCTTCGAAGTGGCGCGCTGTATCCTCGAATGCGTCCATGAAGATTTGTTGGACTCGCTCATCAACTTCCTTGATGATGTCCAAAAGGTCTTTCTTTGTCCGCTTGAGATCCTCAAGTTGCTCGGCAAGGAATCGCAGGCGCTCTTCAAGGGCCGTGTATTCCTCAAGTGCCAATGGATTTATTTTGCCGAGAAGGGCAAGGGAGCGTTCGGTGCTGACGAGGCGTCGCTCTTGTTGTTCGCGGCGATAAGGAACTAGATCGCCGGCAACGACGTTGCCATCCTCGGTTTCAATGAACGTCGGTACATCATTCTCTGGGCTGTATTCGCTAATCAACGTCGCAACGTCTAGGCCGAGTTCTTCCACTGCCTTTAATTCAAGTTGTTCGATACGCATCCGTTGTTCGGCGCGAGCAATTTCATCACGATGAACGCTGGATGTGAGTTGTTCGAGTTCGCCAGCAAGTTCGCGAACGCGTGCGCGCACGGTGAGAGTCTCACCCTCCCGAGCCGCACGAGCCTCTTCGAGTCGACCACGTTCGGATGCTGCGTTCGCGATAGAACGTTCGATGTGAATGAGAGATTCGTATGCGGCCTCTGCAATGGCTTGCGAAATGACGGCACCACGTGCACGACCTTCTCTGCGTACGATTGCGTGCTCTGATGCCTCGCGCTCGGCTTGCGCCGCATCTTCAAGCGCCTTTGCGCGGGTGGCAAGGGACTCAACGCGTTCCTCGCTTGTGCGAACGCTTAGTCGTGCTTCAACTTCAGTTGTGCGCGCCATTGACACTTCGGCGCGAAGTTCTTCTGCGTGAGCATGGCTTGGTTCTTCCACATCGCCGTGGTGATGAATCTGCTCCTGGGCGATGGCCAACTCTCGCTCGTCGCGTGATTTCGCTGACCCTGCTTCGGTGATTGCGGCGTTGAGTCGTTCGACTTCTGCACGAGCAGACTTCGAATGTTGACCAGCAACTGCCAATTGCTCGGTGAGGGCCGCAATACGAGCATCGGATTCGTTGAGCTTGCTCAGGGCAACGTCGAATTCGCTCTGTCGCTGCGCAACGTGAGTTTGAGTTGCCGAGATCTCGAAACGCAAACGCTGGCAATCGTGCGTGACATCGGAAATCTTGCGAGTGAGTTCTTCGATCAGCGCATGAATCTCAATGAGGGATGAAGAAGATTTGGATCCGCCACGTGCGCGTGACCGAGTGAAGACATCGCCCTCGCGGGTGACCACAGTCAGACCCGGGTGCGAATCAATAATGGACGCTGCCTCACGCGCGCTATCGGCAACCACGGTTGTTGCAAGGAGTTCTTGCAATAGGTCGTGAATGTGGGATGAGCGAAAATGCGATGTGATGGCGACCAGGCCAGCAGGAATTGATGCTGCATTTGCCGAAGAATCAGGGCGGAGAACGAGGAAATCGGCCTGACCTAGGTTTTCAGAGCGAAGAGTTGTGAGCGCCGTAACGGCGGCGCCTAAATCTTGAACAACGACGGCATCGGCTAGAGCGCCAAGGGCTGCTGCTGCTGCGCCTTCCCAACCAGAATCGATTTCAACCAGGGATGCGATACTTCCCAAGATGTTGATTCCTCGAGGGTCGCGCAACAGGGCCGCTGCCCCATCGCGAGATGCCGAAGTCAGGTGCATCGCCTCAAGTTTGGATTCGAGAGCATTTCTTTCGCGGTCTGCAGCGCGTTCTTGGTCGATCAATTCAGAAAGAGTGGCCTTAATGTCATCCAGAGATTTCTTTGCAGATTCGAACTGTGAATCCAAGCCCAACTCACTTGAATCAGCACTGGCGATATCCAATTCGAAAGCCGAATATTCACGCATTGCGGATTCAGCACGGGCTTGGGCTTCATCGCGGGCCTTAGTAAGTCTGGAAATTTCTTCGGTGATTGCATCCAGTCGGGCGGCAAGGGATTTGATGTGTCCTTCTTGCCTTGCTGTGCCTTCTCGTTGATCGGCGAGGGCGCGAAGGGCTGCCGCTACGCGATCTTCTTCGGCCTTAAGCTCAGCCTCACTTATTGCAAGGGATGCTGTAGCGGCCTGCAGATGCGCACGTGATGTCTCGACACTTGCACGAAGTTCGGTTTCTTCCTGTCGCAATAGCGATGCTTCGCGATCCAATGTTTCTGGATCGCGTCCTGCGGTGCGCGCTTCTTCGGCTTCTTCGGCAAGGAAGCGCGAGCGCTCTTGGGCAAGGCTTTGCGTTCCGCGGAATTTCTCACGAAGGGCATTGAGTTGGTAATACGTTTCTTGCGCCTGAACCAACTTGGGACTATCGACGGCCATTTGGGCATCAAGTTCGTTTTCGCGCGTTCGTGCAATTTCCAAATTATTCTCGACTATCGCGCGGCGTTCGCGAAGTGCGGTTTCATCCGCTACTTCTGCATCCAAGGTGCGGGTCAAAGAAATCAAATCATCTGCAAGCAAACGCAATTTCGCATCGCGCAAATCGGCTTGAATTGTCGCTGCCTTCTTTGCGACCTCTGCCTGTTTTCCTAGAGGTCGAAGTTGTCTGCGAAGTTCGACTGTGAGGTCTTGGATACGCGCCAAGTTGGCCTGCATGGATTCAAGTTTGCGAAGGGCCTTCTCTTTTCGCTTACGGTGCTTGAGCACGCCTGCGGCTTCTTCAATGAAACCACGACGCTCGTCAGGGTTGGCCATCAAGATCGCATCCAGTTGGCCCTGGCCAACAATGACGTGCATTTCTCGGCCGATTCCGCTGTCGCTGAGCAATTCTTGGATGTCCAGAAGTCGCGAAGCATCACCATTGATCTGGTACTCGCTGGTCCCGTTGCGGAAAAGGATCCGAGAAATCGTCACCTCGGTGTAATCGATCGGAAGGGCGCCATCGGTGTTATCAATCGTTACCGAGACTTCTGCGCGACCAAGAGGCGCGCGGCCGCTGGTACCGGCGAAGATGACATCTTCCATTTTTCCGCCGCGCAAGGATTTGGCACCCTGCTCGCCCATCACCCAGCTCAGGGCGTCAACGACATTTGATTTACCCGAACCGTTTGGACCGACCACGCAAGTAATCCCCTGCTCGAGGCGCAGGGTTGTTGAAGAGGCAAAGGATTTGAACCCCTTGAGCGTGATGCTCTTTAAATACACGGGGCAAACCTACCCTAGCCCTGCGTGCTCAGTCCGCAGTGGACAGGTTCAATAATTCATAGGCGACACGCGCCGCAATTTGCTCGGCTTCACGCTTGCTTTTTCCTTGGCCCTCGGCGATGGCTTCTCCGCCAACCATGGCAAAAGCAGTAAAACTCTTGTCGTGGTCTGGGCCCGTTTCTGTCACAACATATTCAGGGGCGCCTTTGCCTTGAAAGGCCATTAACTCTTGAAGCGCCGTCTTTCCATCCAGTCCCGCGCCCTTTGCTAACGCACTCTCCAAAGTTGGCGCAATGAGTTTCATCACTACACGGGCGCTCTCATCGAAACCTTTTTCAAGATAGATCGCACCAATGATTGCCTCGAACGCATCGGCGAGCAGAGAGTTCTTATCGCGGCCACCGGTAACTTCTTCGCCCTTGCCTAAGCGAATTGATGCACCTAGCTCGAGAACTCGTGCCACATCCGCAAGGGCGCGCATGTTCACGACGCCAGAGCGCAGAGGTGAAAGGCGGCTTTCGTCCAGATCGGGAAAACGGGAATACAACTCTTGGGTGACAACAAGGCCCAAAACTGAATCGCCTAAAAACTCTAAGCGCTCATTAGTTTCTGTCACACCGGATTCGTAAGCAAAAGAACGGTGCGTCAATGCCAACTCCAGTAGTTCTGGGCTAATGCTTACGCCCAAAGCTTTTGTCAGCGAAGAGTACAGATCAGACCTCGATTACCTGACGACGGTTGTAGGTGCCACAGGTTGGGCAGGCAGTGTGCTGTAAACGTGGTGATTGGCACTGTGGGCATGCAACAAGGGCTGCTGCGGTGGTTTTCCACTGGCTCCGACGGGAACGGGTCTTGGAGCGAGACATCTTTCGCTTTGGTACTGGCACTTTTTCATTCCTCTTTCTAAATACTTACAGCCCTATAAATCGTAGGTGTTTAGTATCCCCTAAACCCCTCGATTCTTGAAATCGACGCCTCTCGTGCAGGCCGATCTACTCAGGGCTCTTCATCGGGGTCGGCCTCTAGCAAATCGCTCAAGCCCGCCCAGCGCGGATCGGTGACCGTGTGGCGATGGTCGGGATCGAGAAGGGTCCACTTAACCCCGCAGCGCGGGCAGAGCCCAGGGCAATCAAGTTCGCACAGGGGATTAATCGGCAGGGCCAGAACGATGGCATCGCGGACTGGAGCGCTCAAATCGATGGTTTCTCCATCGACCATCAGCTCGTCGTCCTCATCCACATCATCGTGAACTTCAGCGGCTCTGCGCTGGGCTTTGGTGTGAGCCTTCTCGGGGGCATATCGGTAGAGCTCTTGGAAGTTACGGAAGATGGGCATATCCATCGGCTCGAGGCAGCGGATGCATTCTCCCTCGGCGATCGTCGTAACGTGTGCCGTCACCAAAATGCCCTCAGTGACTGATTCGAGTTTCATGGCGATATGGATGCCTTGGTCTTCGGGAACCCCGATGACGTCAATACCGATTCGCTCAGGTGCTGGCACGTCAAGGGAGTACTCCCTCATCTCCCCGGCTCGCCTGGGCAGATCGTGGGTGTTGAAAAAGAAAGCCTTCTGCTTATTCATCGTCGTCTAGTCGTTAGCGAGTTGCGACAAGACATCCTTATCGTCGGCTCCGGCCAGTCGCTCGCGTCCACGGGAAACTGCGTCCATGGTCTTGTTCAATATTACTTCTAGCGTGGCAAGGCGAGAATCAATGTAGTTCTCGACTTCCTGGCGCTCGCGCTCGGCCATTGCACGTGTCTCATCCAAGATGCGTTGGGATTCATCACGTGCGGCCTGCACAATTGATGTCTGTTCGACCATGCGCGCAACTTCTTCTCGAGCCATAGCAACTAACTGCTCTGCACTTTGTCGGCCCTCTTCAACGATGGCGTCGCGAGAGGCAAGAAGATTCTGTGCCTTGGCAAAATCGTGTGGCAGATTGTTGCGAGCTTCGTCTAGCAATTCGAGAAGCTCGGCGCGGTGAACTACGCATGAGGCCGACAATGGAACGCTCCGCGCTTCCTCAACCATTGTGATGGCTGAGCCCAGTTTCTCAATGGAATCCATTATTCAGTCCCCCGCCGATCGGTTTGTTGTCCCTGCCACTCGTTTGCGAAGTGCTTCATCCACATTGGGAGGAACCATCGTTGAGACGTCCCCGCCAAAGTGTGCGAGCTCTTTGACAATTGATGAAGATAAGAATGAATGTGTAGGCGAGGTGGCCATGAACATGGTTTCGACCTTGGCCGCTTGGAAGTTGATCTGGGCCATCTGCAATTCGTAATCAAAATCGGTAACGGCGCGCAAACCCTTCACAATTGTGGTGACCTTATTTGCTCGGCAGTACTCAACCAACAATCCGTACCAAGAATCGATTACCACGTTGGGAAAGTGCTTGGTGTTTTCACGGATCATCGAGATCCGCTCCTCGACCGTAAAAAGGCTTGCCTTGCTCCGGTTTTCAAGGACGGCGACTATCACCTGGTCGAAGTGGGAAGTTGCCCTCTCGATGATGTCTAAGTGCCCGTAGGTCACCGGGTCGAAGGATCCAGGACATACGGCGCTCTTCATGGCTCAAACGCTAGCAATGATTGGTGGTCTTATCCATTCTGAGGCAACTTTCCGTAGTAAATGACTGCCTGGCCGTAATTCCGCTCTCTTAAGGGTTCGTAACCACTTGGCCATTTCATTGCCCCTGATTTGCTCGCGCGTTCAACGGCGATGACGGCGTCCTCTTTCAAAAAGTCGCCAGATCTAAGTTGAACTAGAGCCTTATATAGCTCGACATCTGAGAAATCGTAGGGAGGATCCAGATAGACAATGTCATATTTTGACGGTGCGGGTATCTCTAGAAACTTCTGAGCAGACATTGAGTAGAGGTGAAACTCACCTGGCGTTTTTGCTCTTTGAACGAGTTCAGCATTTTTGCTAATGGTCTTGCAAGCCCCGTCATTTTTTTCAACGGCGTGCACGAGTCCTGCTCCTCGAGATAGTGCTTCAAGACCAATCGCCCCGGAACCCGCAAAAAGGTCGAGGACATGGAGGGCGGTGAAATCGCCGAACTCGGAGAGAAGTGAGGAGAAGAGCCCTTCGCGTGCGCGGTCAGAAGTTGGCCTAGTAGCGCCAGCCACGGTAGAAAGGGTGCGCCCCTTAGCAACCCCGGCAATGATTCTCATTTGCCAATTCTATGATCAACCTTTGTCGATGTAATCCGCATTCTCGTCGGCCTGCAAGATTTTGAGTTCGTGGGCCAATGCAGGAAAGGCCGCCAATGTCGCATCGTTGTCGATGAGGTTTTGCGCATCGGATCTAGCCTGGTCGATCAAGGATTCATCTCGTAGAACTCGCAAGAGGCGAAGATGTGATCGCGTTCCTGATTGGCTTACACCAAGCACGTCGCCTTCACGCCGCTGCTCAAGATCAATACGCGATAATTCAAATCCATCCAATGTGCCGGCAACAGCCTCCAACCGCGCCCGCGCCGAAGAATCTGCGGGAGCCCCGGTTACGAGCAGACAGAGCCCTGGCGCAGAACCTCGACCGATTCGGCCACGAAGTTGGTGCAGTTGAGAAACGCCAAATCGATCGGCGTCCATAATCACCACAACGGTGGCGTTTGGGACGTCCACTCCGACTTCAATCACCGTCGTAGAAATCAATACATCGACCTGACCTTGCGAGAAGGCCCGCATGGTTTCTTCCTTCGCATCAGTAGGAAGTTGACCGTGCAAAAGTGCGATCCGAAGTCCATTCAACGGTCCTGACTCCAATGTGGGAGCCAGATCCTCAACCGATGTGAGTTCAGTTGATTGCGTCCCAAAGAGGAAATCCATGTCAGCATCGGCCGAGCTCGTGGCGTTGATTCGAGGAGCAACGATGTAGGCCTGATGTCCATTGGCAACTTCTTCACGTATTCGAGACCACGCCCGTTCCACGAAAGCGGGCTTTTCAATTGCTGGAACAACGTGCGTGGTAATCACCTGTCGCCCACTTGGTAATTCTCTTAATGTGGAAACATCCAAGTCCCCAAATACCGTCATAGCAACTGTTCTGGGGATCGGCGTTGCCGTCATTACAAGAACGTGTGGCGGCAATCCTGCCTTCGCCTTCAAAGCGTCGCGTTGTTCAACGCCAAATCGATGTTGTTCGTCGACCACGATAAGACCAAGATCTGCAAAGTTGACGGTCTGCGACAAAAGCGCGTGCGTACCAATAACAATTCCCGCTTGGCCAGATTCTGCCAAGGTAAGTGCCTCTTTTCTGGAGAGCGCATTTTGCGATCCAGTAATCAGAGTCACCTGCGTAGCGTTCTCCGACCCGCCGAGCATCCCGCCATGAGAAAGTGGGCCCAACAACGAAGTAATTGTGCGCAGATGCTGCTGGGCTAAAACTTCCGTTGGAGCAAGGAGGGCAGCCTGTCCGCCGCTGTCAACGACAGCAAGCATCGCTCGAAGGGCAACGACAGTTTTGCCCGAGCCAACTTCGCCTTGAAGAAGTCGATGCATCGGATGGGAAGCGGCAAGATCGCCTTCGATCTCGGCAATCACTTCACGCTGTCCGGCAGTCAACGTAAATGGCAAATTTCGATCAAACTCTTCAAGTAGGCCACCGTCGCGCACCGGCCGCGATTTTGCATTCAACTTCCGAAGTTCTGCACGTCGAACCACGAGTAAGAGTTGAAGGAGAAATGCCTCATCAAATGTGAGTCTTTGACGGGCCTGGTCTGCTTGATCAATGTCTTCTGGCTGATGAAGGTGCATGAGGGCTTCCTTAAGCGTCGGATACCCGTGTTTCTTACGAATCTCCTCGGGGAGGAAATCCTGCACCTCATCCAAAGAATCAACTGCGAGTTTTATGCACTGGGCCAATTTCCAGGAAGGCATCTTGGCAGTCGCCGGATAGACCGGAAGATATTTGCCGGCAAACTCATCAATTGCGCTGTCGACATCGCTTCCATCTGGAATGAGTTCGTAATCGGGGTGCGAGAGTTGGCGCTTGCCATTGAAAACTCCAACTTTGCCGGCAAAAAGTCCCTGTCTTCCAAGGCGGAGATCGCGCTCTCTCCAAGCTTGGTTAAAAAATGTCAACGAAAGTTTTGATGTTCCGTCAGTAACAACGACTTCAAGGATTGTTCCTTTGCGCCCTCGCAATGAGCGAGCATTGGTGCTGAAAACTTCAGCAAGGATCGTTACTTCATCGCCCTCCTTGAGTTCGGAGATATCAGTCAATTCACCGCGCACCATGTAACGGCGGGGATAGTGGCGAAGCAGATCGCCTACGGTGCGGGCGCCAATACCTGACTCAAGCACTTTTGCCGTTCGATCCCCCACTACATCTATCAACTTTGTAGTCAGGTCGGCCATGGAGACATTCTTCCTTTAGTTGCCCCTAGTTGCCGCTATTTGACCTTAATAGGAGCAATTGAGGTTCTTATCGGCGAAGTTGGTAGGTCTCCCCCACGCTTTCCCATCCCGAGTGAGTGATGACGATCAGGATTCGATGGAGATCAAGAATTCTCCGCTCGATGCGAAGGGAAAGTTCGCGGTCTAAGTGTTCGGTCGGCTCGTCAAGCACAAGCACATCAGCGCGTGAGAGAAGCGCGCGAGCAAGGCTCAACCGCTTTGCCTCACCTCCCGACAACGTCCGGCCAAATTGGCCAAGAACCGTATCCAGCCCACTTGGCAATTGCTCCAGCAGGGTGTCGAGTTCGACCAACTTTATGACTTCCACTAATTCTTCGTCAGTAGCAGCAGGTGCGGCGATCTTGAGATTTTCCCGCAAAGAAGTGTTGAAAATATGACTGTTCTGAATTGCACCAGCAATGTGTGAACTCTCAAGGCTTCGCATTTCGATTCCGTTTAGGAAAATCTCCCCGTCATAATCCAGCAATCCAAGAAGTGCCATAGCTAGAGTGGATTTGCCGCTTCCGCTTCGTCCTCTAATGATCAACGTCTGTCCCGCGCAAACAGTGAAGGAAACTGGCTCCATGAAATGCTCGCCATCGTTCCATCTTGATTGCAGGTTGCGAACTTCAATTTCGGTAATTGGAAGATCGGCTTCCACGAAAGTATCACGGGGGTGGCTCTGTGAATTGATAATCTGGGAAACCTCTGCTCGGGCAAGGAGGAGTTTGCCCGCACCAAACAGATTCGGGTACCACATAGTCACCGACTCAAACATGACAAGTGGCAAAAATATGAGCATCGCAACTCTCACCGCGGGAATTGTCGATGAGTATTGCTGGGCGAGCCAGGCAAGGATCACTAAAGTGAACCCGATGGTGGCAGTCGATGCGAATGCGAATAATCGGTTGGCTCGCAATAAAGAATCCTCTGCGTCACGCAGATGATTTTCGAGTTCTCTGGTTCGTGCGAACCGCTCTTCTAGGTAGCCGTAAAACTGTGCTTCAGCGATTCCGTGAGAGGCTTGTTGGACGACTGACGCGTACTCATTTTCGAGGAGCTCAATTCGTCGGGCGAAGACTTCGCATCTCGTCTTGATGAAAACTGGAAGAAAAAAAAGTAGAAAAAGTGTTGCGGGCAAAGTCACTGCCATTGAAAGAGGAAGAATCCAAACGCCAAGTCCGACTGCCGAAACGAGCGTAATCACTCCTGCAATATGTGGAAGAGTGATTCGGAGCTCGTACTCTTGGACTCGCTCCACGTCATCGACAACACGCTTAACCAATTTCCCGGATGACAAATCTCGAACGAGTGAAAGGGGATTTGACGTGATCGCATCAAAGAGTTTGACCCGCAGCCCTGAGAGGCGATCAAAGACCTGACGGTGGCTCGTTATTCTTTCAAAATAACGAGCAACTGATCTCGAAATTCCAAAGAAGCGCACTCCGACGATTGCCACGCCCAATGTCATGAGAGGCGGCTTGAACGAGGCCATCGTTATTAGCCAAGCGCTAGTGACGGTCAGTCCAATGCCAGCTACATATGCGGCGCTACTAAGAAGGTATGGATAAATTCTCTTCACTCGCCACCCCGATCGACTGCACAGACCAGATCTTCAGGTCCAACGAGGGAGGAATCATGGGTAA
Organism: Actinomycetes bacterium; assembly: GCA_023252155.1. GTDB lineage: Bacteria > Actinomycetota > Actinomycetes > Nanopelagicales > Nanopelagicaceae > QYPT01. The sequence goes on from JAHEXJ010000013.1 coordinate 10,478, forward strand.
TACAAATGACCATCGCCCCTCGGCTTTGTGCAGACCGAAGTGCGTTCATCACCAACATTGAACTTGCCTCGTCCAAGTCTGCAGTCGGTTCATCGGCTACAACGAGCACCGGATTTCGGAATAAGGCTCGTGCAACTGCAATTCTTCTTATCTGTCCACCGGAAGCAGAATGCGATGCTTCGCCACCTTGTCCGAGATTGGTATCTAATCCTTCGGGTAGGTCTTTGATGGATAGCCCTGCCATTAAAAGCGCATTCTCAATTTGCACATCGGAGGCGTTGGAATCAATTAGCGCGAATTGCTGTCGGACGCTCCCAGCCGCGAGCTGAGGATTCTGGGGAATCCAGCCCACCAACTTCTGCCATTGTGCTCGCATCCCGGCATCGAGGGTGAAACCTCCCCTATCAGTATGAACTTCGATAGGCGCATCAAAGGAAAATCCCAAAATGTTGCCAGCAAAGGTGGTCTTACCCACGCCAGATTCGCCCACAACAAAAAGTAACTGCCCTTTACGAACGCATCCTGATGAAATTCCTACACCAGCAAGAAATATCCATGAAGGCCAAGAAATGCCAACAATTTCTTGGCTGGGCAGGTTCTCCGAACTTTGATTCGAAGCAGGTTGCTCCCTAACTTGTTCGAGTTCGCGCAACGACTGCGTTCCATCTTGAGAGGCGTGAAAGAGTGAGGCAGCATTTCGCACTGGAAAATAGACTTCGGGCGCCAGAACAAGGACAACCAAAGCAGTCTTGAAATCTATTGCGCCCGAGACCAATCGAAGACCGATCGACACTGCAATCACAGCCACAGATAAAGTGGCAATGAGTTCTAGGGCGAATGCAGAAAGAAACGAAATTCGCAACACCTTCATTGTCTCATCCGCGTAGGTATCGCCCATCTGGCCGATCCGTTTTGATTGACTCTTGCTCCGCCCAAAAATCTTCAAAGTGATAAACCCTCGAAGGGAATCCTCGAAGTAAGCCGAGAGGGTTCCGAGGGTCTGCCATTTTTTGACGACGGCTTCTTCAGAAAATCGGCCAATCAGCGCACCAAAGAGTGGAATCAACGGCAATGTAATCAGAGCGATAAAACCGGAGATCAGATCCTGAGTAAACAAAATAGCAATCACAACGGTTGGCGTGATTGCGGCAAAAATCATCTGCGGGACAAATCGCCCCAAGTAAATATCAAGGGCGTTCAGGCCCTTGATCAAAATATTGCTAAGGCTGGCAGCTGACCCAGCCGAATAATTCTCAGCCCTCGAAGTCGTCTCGGTTCTCAGCTCTTGCTTCATCCTGATTGCTTGCACGGAACACCAATAGTCAAAACGCGATTGAAATACCGCGCGAAGGAGCCAAAGTCCGGTCAAAAGGAGAACAAAGTGCAATGAACGAGGTTTGTGGCCAGTAATGCGGACGATGATCTCGGAAATCAAGAATGCGTTGGCCACCACGATGACCGACCAGAACGCCCCTGCGAAAACACTTGCTATTAATAATCTGCGGCCGCTACTCGAAGAGAGCAGCAGCCGCAGATCAACTGATTTCACTGGTGCAATGTATCGAGTACTCCTTGTTCAGGGAATTGAATCTGGGAAGCGCTCACGCGTTTCCTGAAGACCCAGTAAGTCCACCCTTGATACACAAGCACAATCGGCGTCATTACTACAGCGACGATCGTCATTACCTTAAGCGTGTAATTCGTGCTCGACGCATTGAAAATGGTGAGATCGAATTGCGCGCCTCTGGAGCTTGGCATCACGCGTGGGTATAGAGCGAAGAACAGTCCGCTAACGAATGTGGCAATGGCGATAGACGATGACAAGAACGCCCAACCTTCTCGCCCACGGAAGTTAGCCGCGATGCCGCCCACCCAGAACAAAGCGGTGGCAATCGAGAGCACCAAGAACTTGGTGTTGATCGATGGCAGCATGAGATTGCTCCAGAGCAAGAACGCAACCGCAGCAACCGCCGCAATCAACCCCAAACGGAGTGCAAGGCCGTGCGCGCGGAGGCGAATCTCCCCCGCCGTCTTGAGGGCAAGGAAGTGCGCGCCGTGGGTAAGGAAGACCGTCAAAGTGACAACGCCCCCGAGAAGTGCGTAAGGATTTAGGAGGTTAAAGAATCCACCGACATATTCAATGGATCCACTTGCAGCCTTTTCTAGCGGTACGCCGCGAACAATATTTGCAAAGGCCACACCCCATAGAAGTGCAGGTAGGAAGCTGGCAATGACAATTGCCAGATCCCATCGTGCACGCCACGTGCCGTCGCCATGTTTGCTCCGGTATTCAAATGCCACCCCGCGGACAATGAGTGCGACGAGGATCAAGAACAGCGGCAGATAGAACCCGCTAAACAACGTTGCATACCACTCGGGGAAAGCGGCAAAAGTGGCACCACCTGCTACGAGCAACCAGACTTCGTTGCCGTCCCAGACTGGGCCAAGGGTTGTAAGCACTGCGCGCCTATCGGCAGCATTGCGAGAGACGAAGGGAAGCAGCATTCCAACACCGAAGTCGAATCCCTCGAGAATGAAATATCCCACCCAGAGAACAGCAATTAGCAAAAACCAGACGCTTTGAAATGACATTGTTGAATCCTCTCTTGTTTAGCAGTTGCTAGTAGGACATCACGAGTGGGCGGTCAGCTGATCCGCCGACGGAGTCGACGTCATAGTCAACTTCGGGCCTTGGACCAACTTGAATTGTCTTGAAGATTAATCCCACTTCAATGACTGCAAGTACGCCGTACAAAAGCGTGAATGCAATAAGGGTGAAGAGGACTGCGCCACTTGAGACGACCTGGCTTACTCCGGCAGAAGTTTTGATCAATCCAAAGACTGCCCACGGTTGTCGGGCGGTCTCGGTAAAGATCCATCCAAAAGAGTTAGCCAGCAATGGCAAGAACGGCAAGGTCAACATCGAAGGAAGAAACCATTTCCCGTGCGGAGTGCCACCTTTTCGCATCTGCCAGAGGGCAAGAAGAGCAAAGATCGCGCCAAGGAAGCCAAAGCCGATCATCAAACGGAAAGACCAATACGCAAGCGGAATATTCGGTTTGTAATTTCCCGGTCCGTACTGAGATTCATATTTGGCTTGCAAATCGTTGACGCCTTGTACGACACCTTTGAAATTGCCAGTTGATAAGAATGACAACATGGAAGGCAAATCAATTTGGAACACCGATCTAGATCCATCAAGTGTTCCGATTGTGAAGAGCGAGAATGGCGCCGATTCGGTTGTGCTGTAGAGAGCCTCCGCCGCTGCCATCTTCATTGGCTGCTGATCGGTCATAACTCTTGCAGTGAGGTCTCCTGAAAAACCAACGAGAACAAAGCTGATCAACATCGCAATGAGTCCGAGTTTGAGAGTTCCTCGCGTCATCTCGATATCTTTTTTCTTCATGACCAACCACGCCGAAACTCCAGCGAGAAATGCCGCCCCGGTAAAGGCCGCTGCCGGAATCGTGTGGAAGAAAGTTGCCAGTGCAGTTTTCTGCGTCAGCACCGTGAAGATGTTGGTCAGTTCTGCTCGGCCCTTCTGCGCATTAATGATGTATCCGACGGGATGTTGCATCCACGAATTCGCGGCGAGAATGAAATAGGCAGATAACAAAGTGCCCGTGGCCGCGGCCCAAATCGAGGCGAGGTGCAACTTCTTGGGCAACCTGTCCCAGCCGAAAATCCAAAGACCAAGGAAGGTGCTCTCAAGGAAGAAGGCGAGCAAGCCCTCCATCGCAAGGGGGGCTCCGAAGATGTCGCCAACAAAGCGGCTGTAGGAGGACCAGTTCATTCCAAATTGGAATTCCTGAACTATTCCTGTGACCACGCCGATGGCGAAATTGATGAGGAAGAGTTTTCCGAAGCATTTGGTGGCCCTTAAATACTTCAGGTTGCCCGTTCGATACCAGGCCGTCTGCAACCCTGCTACATAAAAGCCCATCCCGATCGTGATCGGCACGAAGAGGAAGTGATACACGGTGGTTATTGCGAATTGCCACCGCGCCAGATCTAGGGAGTTCATTGACCCTCCTTCAATATTGACCCCGGTTGAGTCAATTCCTGTCCATATTGTGAGTGCTCTGGGAAATGTCGAAGGTGTTCCCACCCTGTGGTAACACTCACTTGGTCAATACTTACGCGTAAAACCATCAAGGGCCAGCCCTCCTTTCTGTCAAAATTGAGCCAATTAGCCTCAAAGCCCGCCTAGGCGCTACCCTTACCCCCGCACAAGAACGAATTACTCAAGCCCCAAACCCAAAACTTTGAAGGAGTACGACGATGGCTGCTAACTGCGATATCTGTGGCAAAGGCCCCAGCTTTGGCAATAACGTCTCGCACTCCCAAGTCAAGACCCGACGCCGCTGGAATCCAAACATTCAGCGCGTACGCACCCTCGTTGGTGGAACCTCTAAGCGTCAGAACGTCTGCACCTCGTGCTTGAAGGCTGGCAAGGTTTCTCGCTAGTTCGCACCGGTTCCGAAGGTCATCCGCGTTTCAAATGAAGTGAGTGAAACCTTTCGGGGTCTTCTCTACTCCCTGTAATTCAACTCCGGTGCCTTGCACGACTTCGCCAATCTCAAATCCTGGCAAATCGATGCCGGCAGCCAGAAATGCGTGATCTTCTCCCCCGGCGGCAATCCAATCCCATACATCTGCTCCGACTTGGGCGGCCAGACCAGTCAAATCAGCAAAATCCGGATGCAATCGCAATAGATCTGACTTGATCACGAACTTAGTTTTTGTGGCCATCGCTCCGGCTTGAATCAGAAGACCATCGCTGACGTCGCACATCGCATGTGCGCCCCGCAAGCTGATCGCTGCCGGATAAGAAACGCTGGGCGCGCGAAATTGCGCTAGTGCCCGTTCAACGCAACGTGCAGGAGATATCGCACTGACATTGATCTTATGTTGCAAGAGATATAGACCTGCGGCAGACCATCCTGGCAAATTCGTTATCACCAACTTGTCCCCGACGTGAGCCCCGGAGCGCAAAATTGGCTCATCGATTTGGCCGATAGCAGTCATTGAAATCGTGATGACAGGGCCTCGCACAATGTCACCACCGATAACCAGCACATCGCAACTGCGGGCTTCCATCTCAATTCCGCGGGCCAACTCCTTGATCCAGACCATACTTTCGTGGCCTGTCAATGAGATTGCCACCACTAGATGTTCAGGGGTCGCCCCCATTGCATATACATCGGCCAAGTTCGCAGCGGTGATCTTCTGCCCGATCTCATCTGGGGTGGACCACTCTCGGCGAAAGTGCACGCCCTCAACGGCCATATCGGTTGTGATTACGCTTTTTTGTAGGGGCGAAGTGAAAACCGCCGCATCATCTCCTATACCGACGAGTACGCGAGGATCATGGCGAGAAAATATCTTGGATAGTTCGGCAATCACCTCGGACTCGGAAAATTCCATGGCAACAGCCTACGCGCAGAATTACCCCTGCCAGGTTTGCAGAAAATGCGGTACCGTCGCGCTTAATAGTTCAGTTTATTGAAAGGAACGCCCCATGTCCGTACAGGCCTACATCTTGATCCAAACAGAGGTCGGGAAAGCATCGAGCGTTGCCCACGCTGTCTCCTCTATCGCCGGTGTAACTCTGGCTGAAGGAGTGACCGGTCCCTATGACGTCATCATGCGTGCTGAAGCACCAAGCATGGAAGAGTTCGGTCGAGTGATCTTGTCCAAGGTTCAGTCTGTTGCAGGTATTACGCGCACACTGACTTGCCCGGTCACCAGCTATTAATTAATTTCCGAGCACACCATTTTTGCGCGTAAGCGCGCCCTTAATCAGTTGATCAATGATGTCTGCATAAGTGACGCCTTTTTCTGCCCACAAAGTTGGAAAGACTGAAGTCGGTGTGAATCCTGGCATCGTGTTGAGTTCGTTGATGACGATCTGGCCATCCGGGCGATAGAAGAAATCCACTCGCGCAAGACCGGCGCACCCAAGGGATGTGAAAGCAAGTGCGGCAAGGCGTTGAATCTCTTTACGATCAGCCTCGGGAATGTTGGCAGGGACTTTGACACTGGTTCCCTCGTCTAAATATTTGGATTCAAAGTCATAGAAATCAAATTTCTGATCGATGATGATCTCACCTGGATTCGATGTCCGTACTTCGCCGTCGATCTCCAAAACCGCGCACTCCACTTCCTTGCCGGGGACTCCTTCTTCGACCAATGCCTTGCGATCGAAACGATGGGCCTCGGCGATTGCAGCGGCCAACGTTTCGGCCGACTTCACTTTGGTTGTCCCGCGACTGGAGCCACCCCGAGATGGCTTTACGAATAATGGGAACGAGAGACGGGAGATCAACGACTCGCAAGCCATGCGATTGCTTTCCCATTGCTCGGCGGTTATCACTATTCCTTCGGCCACCTTCATTCCTTGTGCGGCAAATATCGACTTCGCAAATGACTTGTCCATGCCCACCGCCGACGCCAAAACGCCGCTACCTGCATAGGGAATATTGGCGATTTCGCAGAAACCCTGGATCGTGCCGTCTTCTCCGTACGGGCCGTGCAACATCGGGAAAATTACGTCAACGCGCAACGCCTTGCCGTTGACTTCAAAACCGCGAATATCGGTGGTGACGGCCTGCGCGGCTTCAGGAACGATGGGAAGAACTCCATCGACGATGGATAACGGATGATCGTTGGGAATGAGAACCCAGCGTCCTGCCGTACGAGTAATGCCGATCAATATCGGCTCATAGAGGTCGCGATTGATTGCCGAAAGAATGCCACCGGCCGATATAACTGAGATTTCATGCTCGCTGCTGCGACCACCACAGAGAATCGCGACGACTATTTTGCTCATTGGATGAATTCCTCGGCATGGGTGCTGATCTCCATGAGGCGATCCAAAGCTTGCACTGGCGTGATCAGCCCGCTGACGACATCTGCAACTGCTTCGATCACGGGAACCTCAACTCCGACGCGGTGGGCAAGTTCAACGACTGCTCCCGCAGAGGCTACGCCTTCAACTGTCACAGCCACGTGAGCACGGGCGTATTCCATGGTTCCGCCCTGTCCAAGGGCTTGACCAAAGGTGCGATTGCGGGACAGAGGTGACGAACACGAGGCAACAAGGTCACCAAGTCCTGCAAGGCCCGCCACGCTAAGCGGGTCGGCGCCATGGGCCGCACCTAGTCTTGCAACCTCGTTGAGGCCCCGGGTGATCAACATTGCTTGGGTGTTCTCTCCGAGGTCGAGCCCTACAGCGATTCCCACTCCCAATGCAATAACGCTCTTAATCGCCCCGGCCAATTCGCAACCGAGGACATCGGTTGACGTGTAAACGCGGAAGTACGGGGTGGTGAAAATTGCCTGCAATTTATGGGCTAATTCGAGTGTCGGGGCCGCCGCGACCGCAGCTGCCGGTTGGCGTTGAACAAGTTCGTTAGCCAGGTTGGGACCCGTGATGATTGCTACCTTTTCCGGGCTGACCTTCAGCACGTCAATGATTACCTCGGTCATACGCATATGCGTCGAGACTTCGACGCCCTTAAGGGTGCTTATTAACAGCGCTTCAGGCGGGAAAGAAGTACGCCATTCCTCTAATTTGGGCCGCAACGATTGTGCGGGAATGGCAAGAACGAATGTTTTCGAATGCGCCATCGCTTCTGCAATGCTGTTCGTTGCTCGCAACTGCGAAGGCAGAAGCACATCAGGCAAATACTTCTGATTTGAATGCGAGAAATTAATTTCGTTGACGACATCGAGATCGCGGCCCCATACCAAAACATCATTGCCAGCATCTGCAAGTACTTGCGCCATCGTCGTTCCCCATGAACCCGCACCAAGAACTGTTACCGGGCTCATCTATTCTTCCTCTTCTTAAAATTGCCAGTACGTGGCAGATCTGATTGATGCGGATCGAAAATAACTGATGGAGCTTTCTCGCCCCGAACTTCTTCCAGCATTGTTGTCAACGTCTTCATCACAAGGGCCGTAGCTTCAACCAACGCTTGTTGATCTTCGAACTTTCCATACCAAGGAGAAAGATCGATCGGGTCGCCTGCATGATAGATAATTCTAGTGCGTGGCCACATATGCACTTTCTTGTTATACGGCGGAAGGACTTTCTGAGGTCCCCAACCGATTACAGGGATCACAGGTGTCTGAGTGATTATTGCCAACCGCGCTATCCCAGTTTTGGCCACCATCGGCCACAAATTCTCATCGCGAGTGAGTGTGCCTTCCGGATATACGCCGATGAGATGGCCCGCTTTTAAGCACGCAATCGCATGATCCAGTGCTTTGCTGGCATCTCCACTTTCGCGATTTACCGGTATCTGTTCGGCAGCGAAAAGTATGCGTCCAATAATAGGAATTTGAAAGAGTGACTGCTTGCCGATGTAACGCGGAGCTCGTCCGTTGAGATAGAGAAATTGAGTTAAGAAGAGAACATCAGCGTACGAAATATGATTACTTGCAACAATCGCAGGTCCCGTTTTCGGAATCTTCTCGGCGCCGGTCCATTCGTGCTTGCTAATTGCATTGAGAATTGGAATCAGAATCCGTGCGCAGACAGTGAATGCGCGATTTGTGCCCAATGGATAACCGCTCGGCGGTGAGTACACAATCTCGCGCTCTTGCACGTTGTAAGAGTAGTGGGTGACAATGCAAAACGGGGCTAGTCAATGACTAACCCCGCTCTACAACAGGCTTACTTCTTCTTTGCAACTTTCTTCGCTGCCTTCTTAGGGGCTGCTTTCTTTGCAACTTTCTTTGGAGCAGCTTTCTTCGCTGCCTTCTTCACAACTTTCTTCGCTGCCTTCTTAGGAGCGGCCTTTTTCACAACTTTCTTCGCTGCCTTCTTAGGAGCGGCCTTTACTACAGGCTTTGCAACAACCTTAGGAGCTGGCTTTGGGGCTGGCTCAAGTTTGCGTGCACCTGAAATAACTTCCTTCAAACCCTTTGCAGGAAGGAAGCGTGGCTTCTTGCTGGCCTTGATCTGGATCGTCTCACCGGTGAATGGATTGCGTCCTTTGCGGGCCTTGCGATCAACTTTCTTGAACTTGCCGAAATCGTTGATCATTACATCTTCACCCTTGGCCAGGTTACGAGTAATTGCATCGAAAACGATATCTACAGCGTGTGCTGCTTCCTTCTTGCTGTCGTTGAAGTGTGGGGTCAACGAGGCAATGAATTGGGCCTTATTCATTAAATTCCCCTTATATTTACGCGTAAATGTTAAGCAAATGCTTAACACGGTTAGCAATTTACGCAACTTTATAAAGTGAGTCCACCATCGCGTACGCGTGTCGCGCTTATTTCTTTCGCGGTAGTCACTCGCTAAAGATGGTGAAAATCACTGCTTTTACGGGGTTCAATCCCTCAATAAAAGGTAGAGACTTTGACCGCTACTTCACAGGAAGGGTGGCAGGCTTTAATTTTGAGCGTACATTTTCAAATGCATCGATCGAATCTGTCTGCTTCAATGTAAGGCCGATGTCGTCCAAGCCCTCCATCAAACGCCAGCGGGTGTAGTCATCTAGCTCGAAACCAAGGCTTACACCGTCGTAAGAAACTGTTCTGTCTTCAAGACTTACAGTTATTGCCAGCGCCGGATTGGCCTCAACCGCCTTCCAGAGTGCCTCCACCGACTCCTGCGGCAAAATCACAGTCAGAAGTCCGCCTTTTAGGCTGTTGCTGCGGAAAATATCGGCAAATCGCGAAGAAATAACGGCCTTGAAGCCGTAATTCTGAAGTGCCCATACTGCGTGCTCTCGCGATGACCCTGTTCCAAAATCCTGACCTGCAACCAGAATTGTCGCGGCCTTGAATTCAGCCTTGTTCAAGACGAACTCAGGATCCTTTCTCCACGCTGCAAATAGGCCATCTTCATACCCAGAGCGAGTGACCCGCTTGAGGTAGACGGCAGGAATGATCTGGTCTGTGTCTACGTTGCTTCGGCGCAACGGCAGAGCCGTGCCGGTGTGCGTGTTGAATTTTTCCATGATGGCCTCTCTACAGATCTGCCGGTGATGACAAGGTGCCGCGAATTGCGGTTGCAGCAGCCACTAATGGGCTTACAAGGTGAGTGCGACCGCCTTTTCCTTGGCGGCCTTCGAAGTTTCTGTTGCTAGTCGACGCCGATCGCTCCCCCGGTGCGAGTTGGTCAGGGTTCATGCCAAGACACATTGAGCATCCGGCATTTCGCCATTCAGCCCCGGCTTCGATGAAGACCTTGTCCAGGCCTTCGGCCTCTGCTTGCAAACGAACTCGAGCAGAACCAGGCACGACGAGCATGCGAAGGGTTGAAGCGATGTGCTTGCCATCCAAAATGGCCGCGGCAACTCGCAAGTCCTCAATGCGCCCATTCGTGCAAGAACCCAAGAAAACAGTGTCAATGGCTATCTTCTTCAGCGGTGTCCCGGCCTTGAGATCCATGTACTCCAAAGCGCGCTCGGCGGCGCCACGTGCTTCCGGATCCTGGATCAGAGCAGGGTCTGGAACGTTCTGGCTGAGAGGCAATCCTTGTGCCGGGTTGGTTCCCCACGTAACGAAGGGTGCCAATTCCTCGGCCTTGATCGTGATCTCGCGATCGAAGGTGGCATCGGCATCCGAAGTTAACGTGGTCCAGTAAGCCACGGCCGCATCCCAATCTTCGGGTGCGTGAGCTCGTCCTCGGATGTAGTCGAAAGTAGTTTGATCGGGTGCGATCAGTCCTGCGCGAGCGCCGGCTTCAATGGACATGTTGCACACGGTCATGCGACCTTCCATTGAAAGGGCCCGGATGGCACTTCCGCGGTACTCGAGCACGTAGCCTTGTCCGCCACCTGTGCCGATCTCGGCGATAATCGCCAAAATCAGGTCCTTAGCGGTGACACCAGCGGGCAATTCGCCTTCGACGTTGATGGCCATCGTCTTTGGGCGAACCAAGGGCAATGTCTGGGTTGCGAGCACATGCTCGACTTCACTGGTTCCGATTCCGAAAGCAAGGGCGCCAAAGGCACCGTGGGTAGAAGTGTGCGAATCGCCGCAGACGATCGTCATACCGGGTTGAGTGAGCCCCAACTGTGGGCCGACAACATGGACGATTCCTTGGTCGATATCGCCAAGGGAGTGGATACGCACTCCGAATTCGGCGCAGTTGTTGCGAAGGGTGTCCACCTGGAGTTTGGAAACTGGGTCTGCAATTGGTCTATCAATGTTCTGTGTCGGGGTGTTGTGGTCCTCGGTGGCAATGGTGAGTTCGGGGCGGCGAACTTTACGGCCGGCCAATCTCAAACCATCGAATGCCTGCGCGCTAGTGACCTCATGAATGAGGTGGAGGTCGATATAAAGCAGATCAGGTTCACCCTGCACACTTCGAACCACATGTTCATGCCAGATCTTCTCTGCCAATGTCCTAGCCATAACCACTCCTTACCTGACGACTTGCGCATCTCATACGTTGAGATGTTAGTATTACATCGTGGACAGAAAGAATAGCGGAGTTGGGGTATTAGATAAAGCCGTAGCAATTTTGACGACACTCGAGTCAGGCCCGCACACGCTGGCCCAACTCGTAGCAGCCACAGGGATTGCACGCCCTACGGCACACCGATTGGCAGTAGCACTCGAATTTCACCGCCTTGTCACTCGCGATCTCAACGGCCGATTTGTTCTAGGCCCACGGTCCGGAGAATTGGCAGCAGCCGCAGGTGAGGATCGACTTCTCGCAGCCGCCGCTCCAGCACTTGCCGCACTGCGCGATGCAACTGGAGAAAGCGCGCAGTTGTATCGGCGCCAAGGAGACCTTCGCATTTGTGTTGCTGTTGCCGAACGTGTTTCGGGATTGCGCGACTCAGTGCCGATTGGTTCTGCGCTAACAATGCTCGCGGGATCTGCTGCGCAAGTGCTTCTTGCATGGGAAGACTCCGAACGAATTCACCGCGGCTTAACTAATGCGCGCTTCACCGCCACACAACTCGCGGCAGTGCGTCGTCGCGGATGGGCTCAAAGCATGGGCGAGCGTGAGGCCGGCGTTGCATCAGTATCTGCGCCTGTACGCGGACCAAACGGAAAAGTGATCGCTGCAGTAAGCATTAGCGGGCCGATTGAAAGACTTGGAAGACAACCAGGACGCTTACACGCGGCCGTCGTTGCGGCAACGGCAGCGCGGCTTTCAGAACATATCGCTAACGTTTAGTACCTAGTCGGAAGGTGTGAGACGTGAGAATCAGTGTATTTGTAGTTGACGACCACGAACTTGTGCGCCGAGGACTGATTGATCTCATTAGTGCCGAAGATGACCTTGAAGTAGTGGGTCAAGGTGGAAGCGTCCGCGATGCCTTAATCAATTTGGTACCCATCGCTGCCAACCCACCCCAAGTTGCGGTTCTCGATGTCCGACTACCTGATGGCAACGGAATCGAACTTTGTCGGGAAATACGTTCGCTTTATCCCAATACGCACGTACTCATGCTTACTTCATTCTCTGATGATGAGGCACTTCTTGGCGCAGTTCTTGGCGGTGCAAGTGGATTTGTCATCAAGGACATCAAAAATCTCGATCTGCTCGATGCCATACGCAAAGTCGCGGGCGGAGCCAGCCTGCTTGATCCGTTGATTACAACGATTGTTCGTGGTCGCCTTCGCGACGCAAGCAATCCGGCAGGTGGCGTGCATGAATTGACGGACCAAGAGCGCAAAGTTCTCGAACACATCGGCGAAGGCTTAACTAATCGTCAAATTGCCAACTCGATGTTTCTGGCGGAGAAGACAGTCAAGAATTATGTATCCTCTCTGCTATCCAAATTGGGCCTCGAACGCAGAACGCAGGCAGCAGCTCTTGCAGTGAGGCTGGGTCTGGGCAGATCCTAAAATCTCACTTTCCAGATTGCTCGCGTACCCCCCATGCCTAATTTATTGATTTCAAAACTACCATTTAACTTTTCAGCTCTGGTTGCCAGATTAAGAAGCCCGCTTCTTGGCACACCATCTTCGAACCCAACGCCATCATCGGTCACTCGGATCTCACAACCAGATATCAAGCAGATTAACTGCACTTCCACGTTCTGGGCGTTCGAATGCTTGATCGCATTGGAGAGAAGTTCTCTTAAGACAGCAAAAATCTGCTCTGCGATATCTCCCACTAGCACCGTATCAATTGATCCATTGAATTCGCAGGAAATATTCATGGGGGAACTGCTTCGCAACGAGTTGATTTCATCCTGAATGCGCGCGCGCAAGGTCCGCCCGCCCATCCGGTCTTGCAAGGCAAAAACAGTATTTCGTATTTGCTGGACGGTGGAATCCAAATTGTCGATTGCTTCGCGCACCCTCTCAAGATCTCGCACAGGCAATTTGGGATCCTTAGTGATTGCCTGCAATGACAAGCCTGTTGCGAATAATCGCTGGACAACTAGATCATGCAAATCTTGAGCGATCCGTTCGCGTTCGGCAAGAACTATTACGCGATGTTGTGCTTCTTGGCCACGAGCGTTATCTATCGCGACTCCTGCTGCCGACGCGAGGGCACTAACCAGTTGCTCATCCTCTTCGGTGAAATCTTCCCCGCCGCGTTTTTCTGTCAGATAGAGACTTCCGTAGATTTCGTCGCGAATTCGAATCGGCACGCCTAGAAAAGAACTCATTGCAGGGTGTCCAGAAGGAAAACCCACCGAAGCGGGGTGCGAACTTATCGGGTTCACACGCAATGTCGTCGGATGGGTGAGAAGGTGGCCTAAGAGCCCTTTGCCTTCGGGGAAAGAAGCCATTTCATCGGCCGTTTCCTCGCTGATTCCCACATAGGTAAATTCTTCGAGACTTCCGTCTTTTGCAATGGCACCTAATGCGCCATACGTTGCACCAGAAATTGCAACAGCATTTTCAACCAGGCGCCGCAAGGATGCTCTTAAATCCTCGCCTTTGGCGATGTCGATAACTGCCTCAGATAGCGAGGTTAAACGACTCGGGGCCATCCCCGAAGTCTGCCCTCTCTTATCCGAGTAAGCCACAAGCCTGGACGAGCTGGGTTAGCTCTCTCGAACAAACTGAAGTCGCCATACTTCTGGTCCGCTCTCAAGGTATGCGATGTTGAAACGACCTGGAGTGCGCGCCTCAATCTGATTGAGCAACGGCAAAGGATCGTGAGGTGCAACAAGCACCATGCCTGTACCAGCTGCAACCGAATCGAGGGCACCAAAGATGGTTGCGTGACGGATAGCGTGCGGAACTGCGCGAGCATCGAGTTCTGGATAAAGCTCTGAGGAATCGTCATGTCCGCAGTTGCATTCACCACCGCAGCCATCTTCGGAACTCTCTGTCGATTCTCCTAGGAGTTCGTGCATTCCCTCAAGCAGTTGACCAAGTGAAACATCCTTAGAAGCGGCCAATAACGGCAGGATTTGTTCATTTTCCTTCACTAAGTGCGATTCAAAAATTGCTCCTAGCGCTTTTGCCTTTGCGGCAGCAAGTACCGGCGTGGACGCTAATCGGATCCCCTCAACCAGAGCACTGATTTCGCGGTGTTCGGCAATCATGGCATCCACCAAGAGCCGAGCCGTGGGATCCTCATGAGCTTTGGGATACATCGTCGCTTCTTCAGCCAGGGCGTGTGGCATGAGTTCGCTTTCACACCAATCCAACAGCAGCCATGTTGCCTTCAATGAGGCTGCCTCATCGCCGCTAATAGCCGTATTTAAAAGCCGTTCAATATGACGAGCCAAAGTCGCCGACAGTTGGGCATGGTGCTCCATTACTGCCTCAACTGCCTGTGCATCCTGCTCGCTACTTGCCACCACAACTGCGCTCATTCGAATTCCCTCTTCCAACGTGGACTTGAGATGTTGAGCCTTTCGGCGCATCGACCCACCAAATGCGGTGGATCCTGCTGAAACTTTACTACACTTTATTCCGTGGAAACTAATACTGTGACGCAAAGATCTCCCAAGACCCAATTTGGACCGCTCCCTGGCCCTTCCCCGATGATGCGCGTTCGCAACCTTTCCAAGGCGAGAGCAAAAATCCTTGAATTTTTATCGCAAGGAACATGCACTGTCGCATCGCTTGCGACAAAAACGGGGCAGCACGAGAACACCATTCGCGAACATTTGGACGCACTCGTCGAAGACGATCTTGCGATCAGATACCAGTCCATTGAACATTCGCGAGGACGACCAGCATGGTTTTACCGCGCCGTGAATGAAACGGATCGGCCGGTCTTCAACGAATACTCCGGATTGGCATCGGCATTGGCCGGATCAATAGCGCGCACCAGCTCACATCCAATAGAAGATGCAATTGAAGCCGGTATCTCTTGGGCAAAAGTTCTCGTGACTGAGTCAAGAAAGAACTCCAAGGGTGAAGATGAGAAAGCGAAGAACGCTATAACATCGCGTCGCAATGTCATCTCCCTTTTCAAAAATTTGGGCTTTGCGCCAAAGCACAATCCTGATCTAAGTAAAATTAAACTCACACGCTGTCCGTTACTCGATGCCGCTCGGCAATACCCCGACATAATCTGCAGCGTTCATCTTGGAATCGTCCGCGGTGCACTCGCTGAATTTGGCGCGGCTCCCGCAGCCGTACTGAAGGCAGAACTAGAACCTTTCGCGCTCAAGGGGGCCTGTCTAGTCAGAATGTGAATTGAGCCAACGACTCCCACGGAAAACCATCAAAGAAGTGACAGTCAACCAAACAACGCCTGCGATCCACGTTCCCACGTGACCTATCGTGGTAATGAATGGCATCTTCATTTGCCGTCCGAATAACATGCTTGCGGTGGAGTACATGCCAAGGGGAAAGACAATGCTCCACAATCCCGTCTCGTATTTCGCCGGCTCGCCCTTCGAGATGTGACGCCAGAACCCAAAAACTACGAGAAGTGGAACCCACCAGGTGCCAAAGGCCCACAAGACATAGGTGAATCCGGAAACAAATCCAGTTGTTGCCTGCATGACGGACAGATGCTTGGGCAATGCGAGAATTCGTGCTCCAGCAAGCACGGTAATTGCTGTTGCGCCCATGTATATCCAGTAGGAGGGGCTGAACGTCTTTGGCTCATTCGATCTTGATAGGAGTCGCCAGGTTATGAGCGTGGCCAACATCAAATACAGCAAGACGCCAATACCCCATAAAGCTACAGCGGCCGCACCCAGAAATTCCGTAGCGCGATCGTGACCGATGACCGCCGCAACTGCTGCAAGGGATTGGGTAGCAACAACCCAAAGAAACCAACTACCGTTCACCTCCGAGACGACGGGAACATCGCGCCCGCGAAGAATCAAAGTTCCTGGAATTCCATAGGTGAGGATTAGCCATACTGGAGTGGCTAGTAGTGCCATCAAAATCGTAAGCGTTGGCGCGTTTGACGAGTAAAGTCGAATTCCTACTACGTTTATTCCCGCAATGATCGTGAAGAAACCAAAAGCTCTGCTTGGCTCGTATACATCCAAGACTATGTCCCCTCGATAAAGCGCCAGGCGCACAATTATGGCTCCGAGCAGGATTATCAATCCGATGATTGCAACTGAAAGCAGAATGTTTGAAATAGATTGTTGATTGATTGTGTGAAAAGCGGTTGACACGATGCCCGTTGCCATAACAAAAGCAAACGAGCCAGACGGCATGTGACGAACAGTGCTAGCTAATCGATCGACCATACTCGAACGCTCTCAGCCGACGCTCGTCTGAAAATAGGGTCTTTGTACCTATTTTGAACCGATTAGCGATCAACGAGACTTGTGCCATGGGTAGAGATCTTCAAATAGAGACAGGCGTGGAAGAAAGTCTCGTTAAGTTCAGCCGGTTCTTCGTCAAAGGTGAAATTTCATCCGACCTTCAAAGTGTCACAAAGGCTGGCGGACGTAGCGGCGATGTCTTCTATAGAGATCGTTGGAGTCACGACAAAGTGGTCCGTTCGACCCACGGCGTAAATTGCACTGGATCGTGCTCATGGAAAGTTTACGTCAAGGACGGCATCATCACTTGGGAAACACAACAAACTGATTACCCTTCGGTTGGTCCGAATTCTCCTGAATATGAGCCACGCGGATGTCCACGTGGCGCCGCGTTCTCTTGGTACACCTACTCTCCTACTCGAATTCGCTTCCCCTATATTCGAGGTGTCCTACTTGAGATGTACCGCGAAGCGAAATCGCGCCTTGGAGATCCCGTCTTGGCATGGGCTGACGTTGTTGACGATCCGGAGCGTCGCAAGAAATATCACCGTGCGCGCGGCAAGGGTGGCCTTGTTCGCGCCAATTGGACTGAGATCTCAGAAATAATCGCGGCGGCGCATGTCTACACGATTAAGAAGTACGGCCCCGATCGCGTTTTTGGTTTTTCTCCCATCCCCGCCATGTCGATGGCGTCACATGCCGCAGGCGCGCGCTTCATCTCATTAATGGGTGGGTCGATGCTTTCATTTTACGATTGGTACGCCGATTTACCAGTTGCATCACCACAAGTATTCGGCGATCAAACAGATGTGCCCGAATCTGCAGATTGGTTCAATTCAACCTACCTGATGATGTGGGGTTCGAATGTTCCTGTGACACGGACACCCGATGCCCACTTTATGACGGAGGCGCGTTACAGAGGACAGAAAGTTATTGCGGTAAGTCCTGACTATGCAGACAACACCAAGTTCGCTGACGAATGGGTAGCCCCGCACCCCGGCACGGACGGTGCGCTTGGAATGGCGATGGGCCACGTTATTTTGAAAGAATTTTTTATCGATCAACAAGTCCCAAGATTCACTGACTATGTGAAGAAATATACGGATCTGCCTTACCTAGTTTCATTGCGTGAGAAAGACGGCGCATGGGTGCCAGATAAGTTCCTTGTCGCATCCGATCTTGGTGACACTTCCGAAGGATCGAAATTCAAAACGGTCATGCTCGATTCCAGTACTGGCAAAACTTTCATACCTAATGGCTCATTGGGTCATCGCTACAACGACTCGTCTATGGGCAAATGGAATTTGGATCTTGAAGGCATTGATCCTTCACTTTCGATCTTTGATAACCCCAATTCCAATCCAGTGACCGTGCTGATGCCTCGCTTTGATATGGGTCAAGAAGCTGCCGAAAGCGGCGGCGTTTTGCGACGAGGTGTACCGGCAATCCAGATAGGCGCAAAGAAAGTAACAACTGTCTACGACTTGATGTTGGCCCAATACGGTGTCGGCCGCGAGGGATTAGACGGTGATTGGCCGACTGGATATGACGATCCATCACCGTACACACCATCGTGGCAAGAAGAGATCACAAGCGTTCCTGCAGTGCAGGCGATTCGAATAGCCCGTGAATTCGCCCAAAATGCGATCGACTCGGAAGGCCGCTCCATGATTCTCATGGGCGCTGGGACAAATCATTGGTTCCACTCGGACACTATGTACCGCACGTTCTTAGCGCTCGTCACCCTCACCGGCTGTCAAGGCGTCAATGGCGGCGGTTGGGCTCATTACGTCGGACAAGAAAAATGCCGACCGGTAACTGGATGGGCACAACTAGCATTTGGCGCGGATTGGACACGTCCTGCACGCCAGATGATCGGAACGGCGTTCTGGTACGTAACCACAGATCAATGGCGCTACGACGCACTAGGTTCGGAATTACTTGCAACTCCACTTGGTGAGAATCGATTTAAAGGCATGGCGGCGATCGATGTGCTCGCGCAATCTGCCCGAATGGGATGGATGCCCTCTCACCCCTCCCTCGATCGGAATTCACTTGACTTAGTTGACGAGGCGCGGGCGAAGGGAATAGACCCAGCAGAATACGTCGTCAGTGAATTGAAGAGTGGAAAACTCAAATTCGCAATTGAAGATCCAGATGCACCAGAGAATTGGCCACGAATACTCACTGTTTGGCGCGCAAACATCCTAGGTTCATCCAGCAAGGGAAATGAATATTTTCTGAAACACCTACTGGGAACGGATAGTTCGGTACGGGCGGAGGAAAACGCACCGGAAGACCGACCACGAGATGTTAAATGGCGAGAAGACGCTTCAGACGGAAAACTCGATCTTCTCGTGTCTGTCGATTTTCGAATGACAAGTACGGGACTATTTGGAGATATCTTGCTTCCGGCTGCAACTTGGTACGAAAAACATGATCTTTCAAGTACTGATATGCATCCATTCGTCCACGCATTTACTCCGGCCATCAATCCGCCTTGGGAAACCAAAACCGATTACGACATCTTTCAAATGCTTGGGCGGCAAGTCTCGGAACAAGCTAAAAGTCATCTCGGCGAACGCGAAGATCTGATGGTTGTTCCACTAACGCATGACACACCAGATGCCATGGCAAACCCCGGTGGAGTGGTGCTCGATTGGCACAAGGGAGAAGTAGAACCTATCCCCGGAGTGACAATGCCAAAACTTATCGTCGTAAAAAGGGATTACACCCAGATCGGCGAAAAGATGGCGGCCCTTGGCCCGCTCATAGATCAATTAGGAACCAACACAAAGGGCGTCCCCGTTTCAGTTCTGCCAGAGGTCGAACTTCTTGGACGGACAAACGGTGTGATTTCACATGGCGTTGCAGCAGGCCGTCCATCACTTGCTCGAGACGTCGATGCTTGCGAAGCAATTCTCGCCCTGTCAGGTACAACAAATGGACGTGTCGCAGTTGCAGGTTTCAGAGCGTTGGAGAAGAGAACCGGTCAGCAATTAACTGACTTGGCCTTAGACAATGAAGGCAAGCGCATCACCTTTGCCGATACCCAAACTAGACCCGTTCCAGTAATTACAAGCCCTGAATGGTCGGGTTCTGAACATGGCGGGCGTCGCTACACGGCATTTGCCATAAACGTAGAACGACTAAAGCCTTGGCACACTCTTACTGGTCGCCAACATTTCTTTGTGGATCATGACTGGATGAGCGAACTTGGCGAGCAGATGCCAATCTTCAGGCCGCCACTAAATATGCATCGCATTTTCGGCAATCAGGCAAACGGGGTCGAAAAGGAAGTCACGGTTCGCTACTTAACCCCGCACTCAAAGTGGTCGATTCACTCCGAGTATCAAGACAATCTCTTTATGCTTTCACTCTCTCGTGGTGGGCAGGAAATTTGGATGAGCGTCGAGGACGCCGAAACCATCGGAGTAAAAGACAACGAGTGGATTGAGGCTTACAACCGGAACGGTGTCGTGGTTGCGAGGGCATGTGTTTCACATCGAATGCCAACCGGGACCGTCTTTATGTATCATGCAAAGGACCGTGTCGTTGACGTTCCACTTGCGGAAACTTCGGGCAAACGTGGCGGTATCCATAACTCACTTACCCGCCTGATGCTCAAGCCAACCCATCTCATTGGCGGTTATGCGCAATTGACCTTCGCTTTCAACTATCTCGGACCTACCGGCAATCAGCGCGATGAAGTAACAGTGATTCGTCGTCGATCCCAAGATGTGGAGTACTAATGAAAGTTATGGCCCAAATGGGCATGGTGATGAACTTAGACAAATGCATTGGTTGTCACACGTGCTCGGTTACATGCAAGCAGGCTTGGACTAACCGCACGGGGCTTGAATACGCCTGGTTCAACAATGTTGAAACACGGCCTGGACAGGGTTACCCGAAACAATATGAGGACCAAGAAAAGGCAAAGGGCGGATGGATCCGCACCAAAGGCGGCCGACTTCGTCTCAAGGGTGGAAGTAAGGCCCGCCGCTTGCTATCCATCTTCTCAAATCCCCGCATGTTGAACATCAAGGACTACTACGAACCTTGGACTTACGAATATGACAATCTGATCACCGCTCCCCTAGGTCAACAGACCCCTGTTGCACGGCCCAAGTCGCTACTAACTGGCAAGCCCATGAAGATCGAATGGTCAGCCAACTGGGATGACGATCTAGGTGGCGGCCCGTCGAATATCGAAAAGGATCCGATACTTCAAAAATTGGCGGAGGATGTCACCACCAAAGTGAAATTGGAATTTGAACAGACTTTTATGTTCTATCTTCCACGAATTTGCGAGCATTGTTTAAACCCTGCCTGTGTCGCCGCCTGCCCATCAGGTGCAATTTACAAACGAGCAGAAGACGGAATTGTTCTTGTAGATCAGCAGCAGTGCAAAGGGTGGCGAATGTGTGTCTCGGCATGCCCCTACAAAAAAATATATTTCAATCACAAGACGGGCAAAGCGGAGAAGTGCACATTCTGCTACCCGCGTCTGGAAATTGGACAGCCAACTGTATGTGCCGAGACTTGCGTCGGTCGTCTGCGCTATCTGGGTCTCTTTCTTTATGACGCCGACCGAGTTTTAGAAGCGGCGTCGACAGAAAACGATCAGGACCTTTATGAAGCCCAGATGGACATTATCTTGGACCCACATGATCCAGTCGTTTTAGAAGCCGCTCGCGCCGATGGCATACCTGAGGATTGGCTAGTCGCCGCACAAAAATCCCCCGTTTATAAATTAGCGAAGGTCTACCGCATTGCCCTTCCACTTCACCCTGAATATCGCACTATGCCCATGGTCTGGTACGTACCTCCGCTCTCTCCCATCGTTGATGTCCTTACGGAAACCGGGCATGACGGTGAGGAAGCGGGCAATCTCTTCGGTGCCATCGAAGCACTTCGCATTCCGTTGGAGTATCTCGCTGAAATGTTTTCCGCGGGAGATGTCGAGGTGGTTACGAAAACGCTTCGTAAACTCTCCGCGATGCGCTCTTATATGCGTGACATCAATCTAGGTCGAGAGCCTCGACCCGAAATTCCTGCGGCTGTGGGCATGGACGAGGAATCTATCTACGAGATGTACCGCCTGCTTGCAATAGCAAAATATGAAGATCGCTATGTAATACCTGCCGCGCACACTGAACAAGCCAAAGAATTAGACCACCTTGGATGCTCGCTCGACGGTATTGAAGGAGTCGAGAAGTTGGGTGGAGGACCTTTCGGACAATCCTCTGGTAACCCCGTTCCAGTGACGATCGAAAGCTTTCTTGCGATGAAAGAACGGCAGACAAAATGAGCATCGCCACTGCACAGATGATCGCGTCGTCGATGCTCGTCTACCCCGAAAAAGATTTCATGGGCAGACGTGTTGAAATGGAATCAATCGCGAAGAAACTCGATCCTGAATGGGGCGAACCCCTCCTTGAGTTCCTAGACATCACTTTCACGATGACATTGGACGAACTGCAACGTCACTACGTCGAAATCTTCGATATGCGCCGACGATGCTCGCTCTTCCTAACATCGTGGACACACGGTGACACGCGCAATCGCGGTATGGCCCTGATCTACTTCAAGGAGAAGTACAAGGACGCTGGGATCGTAATGTCAGATGTGGAATTGCCGGATCACTTGGCAGTGGTTCTCGAATTCGCAGCGCTCATTGATCCTCTGGAAGGCAGCCTGCTTCTTGGCGAGCATCGAGCCCCCATTGAGTTGATCAGAGATGCACTCCGTACGGCAAATTCTCCTTACGTACACGTCCTCGACTCAATCGTGGCAACGCTTCCTCCCATGACCCCTGAAATCGAAGAGCGTGCGAGGGCACTAGCCCTAAGTGGACCACCCGTTGAATTTGTGGGTATAAGCGGCGCGGTTAACGTGGCTCTCGAACCATTTTCGACGATTCCCTCGTTTGCATCTAACGGAGTGAGACTATGACATCCCTCGACATTCTGCTCTGGTCGGTCCTGCCGTATGTAGCTATCGGTTCATTCATCTTCGGCTTGGTCTGGCGCTATAAGTATGACAAGTTCAATTGGACCACTCGTTCATCTCAAATATACGAAGGACGAATGTTGAGAATTGCGAGCCCGCTATTTCACCTTGGCCTTTTTGCGGTCATTGGCGGGCACATCGTCGGCTTGCTTATTCCAAAATCCTGGACCGATGCTTTGGGAATCAGCCAAGAGATGTACCACCTGGGCGCAATAACGATGGGTGGTTTTGCCGGGATTGCGACCTTATTGGGAATTACGTTACTCATCTATCGAAGGCGAACTACAGACGCTGTATTTGCCGCGACAACTAAGAATGATAAAACGATGTACATCTTTTTAGTTGCAACACTTCTAGCTGGTTGTGCCGCGACGCTGTCTAGTGCCGGAGTCATTGGTACAGAACACAATTATCGCGAAACGGTTTCTCCGTGGTTCCGTTCCATTCTGCTCCTTCGACCAGATGGGATTCTCATGGCCCACACGCCACTTGCATTTCGGATTCACGCCGTTGTAGGAATGCTTCTCTTCATCATCTGGCCCTTCACCCGCCTGGTTCACGCCATGAGCGCCCCGTTCACGTATATCTTCCGTCCGCCAATTATTTATCGCACAAGAGATGGGCGAGGCAAACCAGGTAATCGCAAAGCGCGTCCTGGTTGGGAACGTGTTAAATACTGAATTGGTTCCCTAGCAGACCGGCGATTCAAGAAGTTTGAAACTTTGTCTTGAACAATCTATTGCGGCCCGTACTCCCAAGGGGAGAATAAATTGCGGATCGGTATGCCCAAAATCCATATTGGTAACGATCGGCAGGTTTCTCCGACCAAATTCACCCTCAATGACACCAAGAATCATCTGATCAAAATCCATTTTCTCAGAGTCTGAGTAATCCCTTGCTCGGCCAAAAAGTACTGCTGCAACCAGGTCTAGGGCCCCTTGCATTCCGTAATTCCGGAGCATGCGCCGTACCCTTTCAATGCTTGGTTTCTCCTCAGAAGTTTCGAAAAACAGAACTTTGCCATTCCAAAATTCATTGTGCGGCCAAAAGGGCGTGCCGTTTAAAACCTCAAGGACCTCAATGCAGCCACCATAAAGTTCTCCAGCCACCAATTCCGAGCCTTGAATGAATCTCCAACCGTCATCTCGTTTGAGTTCCTTCGTTTTTCCCGTGTTCTCAAGTTTGCGCCAATCAAGGTAGCCATCGCAATAAACACCGAAACCGAAGTATTCGTATTCCTCCTCGACAGAAAAAAGCAATGCCTTAATATGCTGGATGAAAGTCTCTGGAAGCGCTGCGGCCTGAGAGAATCCGGCCATTACCGAGGGGCCATTGAAAGTGACCAACCCCAACTGGTTGATGAAAGTCAAAAGCGTGGTCGTATCCGAGTAGCCCATCAAGATCTTTGGGTTGCCTTTGATCACCTCGCGATCCAAAAACGGAAGAATTCTTATCGCGTCATCTCCACCGATGGAGGAAATGATTGCCTTCACTTCAGGATCTAGGAACGCATCGTTGATATCTGCGGCGCGTGCCCGTGGATTGGCGCTGAGAAAACGATCGTCAGCCCTAGCGCTTGGATATTCCTTGATCTGAAGTCCAAGGCTCCGCAAGATACTTAAGCCATTCTCATAAATGTGAGGATAGGCGCTTGGACCACCCCAAGATGAACTAACGATTCCTACGGTGTCTCCGACACTTAATCTCGGTGGCTTGATGAAATTCAAGTGGTCAGCATTTAGGCGTACCCGAACATCTCAACGTTGGGATCAAGACACAAGCAGAATGGATGTCCCACAGGGTCTAGATAGACGCGGAAATTTGTGCCCGCTTGAAAATCCGATTTCGTCGCTCCCAAAGCGAGGACTCTCTCCTCTGCTACATCCAAATCTCTCACATGGAAATCCATGTGCATCTGCTGAGGGACTGGACCCTCGGGCCAAGTAGGGGCAATGTAATTATCGATCTTTTGAAAACAAATTGCCTCAGTGCCATTACGCAAAAGGCAGTACCACGTAACTTTTTCAGGATCGAAATCTCCCAGCGGTTCCATCTCAAAACCCGTGAGTTTCGAATAGAACTCGGCAAGGGCTAGTGGATCCGGACAATCAAGGGCCGTGTAGGAATACTTTGCAATTGGCATGGTCAGAAATTACCCAACATTTTCTTACTTGCCTATAGCTTCCATCATCTGATCCGCGTGAGCGCGCGGATGATTTGTGTAAGCGCGGAGCCAATTCATAACGGTGTAATGGCCCGAGTCCGTGTGGACTCCTGATCGATTTAGGTCTTCCATCTTTAGTCGCTTGAGGATGTCCAAACTCGCCGCACGAACGGCCTTGTATACGGCAATCGAATGCTCGATCGGAAGCTCTGTATAACCAAGGGTCGAATTCTCCGCCCAGAGCGCCTCGTCGTATCCCTGAATGACCGAGCCCGTTGGTTCAGCAATCAGTCTGCGAAGGCGTGCATACGACTGGGCCTCGCTATCGGCCATGTGGTGGGCGATCTGCCTAGGCGACCAACCATCTGGAATGTGCTTATCCAGATCGGCGGGTGTGACGGTTGCGAATTTTTCAAAGAAGTACTCAGTCGATGCTTCGTACTCGCGAGCGTAATCGTTGATATCCATGTCCCAGAGTGTAGACAAATCGCCTGAGACGGCGTTGGTAGCCCCGAAGGGATTCGAACCCTCGTAGCTGGCTTGAGAAGCCAGAGTCCTAGGCCGCTAGACGACGGGGCCCTAGTGCCTGCGAATCATACAGGGATTGCGCCCTTCGATTTTCTCCTCCGAACAGGTTGAAAACTACATTTCCATCGCTTCGTAGACTTGCAGACCTGATTTTCCAGGACAAGTTTTGGCGATCTCTACTGCGGCATCCATATCCTCCGCTTTTATGATCGTGTAGCCACTCACGGGGCGATTCTCCTGGGTAAGGCTTGATGCACCATTGGCATTAACCAGTCGCCCATCCATCAATGGATTACCCATATCCAAAATGCTCCCGCCAATCGTTCCAAACCACTTCATCCACACATCCATGACGTCGTCCGTCGGTTTTTCGTCTGGTTCGGCGTTGTAAAGTAATACGAATTTCTTCATGATCTTCTCCGATTTTTGACTGACCCAGGGCCGGATCAGACGTAAAAACGATAAGTGACCGCAGCGGTTTTTGCTAGAGCGTTGAGATAATAATAAATGAACAGACTACTTTGCTGGGGTACCAGGACTCGAACCTAGACTTACTGAACCAGAATCAGCAGGGCTGCCAATTACCCCATACCCCAAAAGGCGTTCGCAAGGATACCGTAGAAACTACAGCGCCAAGGCCGAGGAAATCCGCTCCAGACAAGCACTTTTGCCCAGTAACTCCATGGATTCAAATAGCGGAGGCGAAATCGTGCTTCCCGTAACCGCGATTCGCACCGAGCCAAATGCCACACGTGGCTTGAGCCCCATCTCCTCAATCAGCGAAGAGCGAAGCGCAGATTCGATTGATGAATGAGTCCATTCTGAGAGCGGGATCAATTCTTCAAGACTTCGCGTCAATACAGCTTTGGAAGCGACGTCGCTGACCTTCGCAACGGATTCGGGATCGACGGCGAAGTCTTTAACGAACAGGAACTTCAGCATCGCTGGAATCTCGCCTAACTTTGTTATGCGCTCTTGGATAATCGGCAATGCCGCCTTAACGAGTGCAATCTCCTCCTCTGAACCAGAGATCACCTTTGCATTTTTAAGGAAAGGAAGTGACCAAGTGAGGAAATCTTCAAGATTTAGTGCGCGAATCTTGTCGCCATTAATTGCTTCAAGTTTTTTCATGTCGAATTTCGCGGGCGAACTGTGAACGCGTTCGACCGTGAAGAGCTCGGTGAGTTCCTTCATTGTCACGTTCTCGCGATCCTCCCCCGGCGACCAACCAAGCAAGGCAAGGTAATTGCAGATGGCCTCAGGTAGGAATCCCATTTCGCGATACCACGCAATGGAGACTTCACCGTTTCGCTTCGATAATTTGGCGTTGTCTTGTCCCATAACGAATGGCAAGTGAGCGAATGTTGGGAAATCCTCATCCTTGAGTCCCATCGCCTGATAAACGCGGATCTGCCGCGGAGTAGATGAAAGCAGATCTTCACCACGTAGAACATGGGTCACCTTCATCATCACATCATCAACTGCAACAGCGAGGGTGTAGAGCGGTGAGCCATCCCCGCGAACTAACACGAAGTCTGGAACAAATTTGTGATCGAAGGAGACTTCACCGCGAATCTGATCTACGAATGTGGTTTGTCCGTCAGGCATTCGCATTCGGATAACTGGCTTTCGACCCTCTGCACGAAATGCAGCAATGTGGTCTTCGCTCAAATTGCGACATTGTCCGTCGTAGCCTGGGGCGACATTGGCAGCGCGTTGTGCTTCGCGACGTGCTTCAAGTTCCTCGGCTGTACAGAAACAGTAATAAGCGTCCTTTTGATCAAGGAACTTCTGTGCCCAATCGGAGTAAATATTGAGTCGTTGAGATTGCCTATAAGGACCGTATGCGCCGCCGACTTCGGGACCCTCGTCCCATTGCAGTCCAAGCCATCGAAGAGTGTCGATTGCCGCAGCGATGTATTCATCCGTTACTCGGGTGGTGTCTGTATCTTCGATCCGGAAAATGAACGTCCCACCCGTGTGTCGGGCATAGGCCCAATCAAAAAGTGCCGTACGGATATTTCCGACGTGAAGGTCACCCGTTGGTGAAGGGGCGAATCGCACCCGGACTTGTCTTTCAACCATGAATGCTTACCTTATTCGTTAGTTCGCCGAGGCCTTCGATTGAAACCGTGACTAATGCTCTTTCGGGCATTGGACCAATGCCTGCAGGGGTGCCGGTCAGGATTACATCTCCGGGAAGCAGAGTCATCACCTGCGTCACAAAATGGATAATGGCCGGAACATTGCTGATCATTTCCGACAATCTTGCAGACTGTTTCACTTCACCGTTGAGGGTTGTCGTGATTTTCTGGTCCCCCGGAGTGAAATCAGTTTCGATCCATGGTCCAAGTGGGCAGAACGTGTCGAAGCCTTTTGCACGAGTCCACTGACCATCTTTTTTCTGCAAGTCGCGCGCAGTTACATCATTGCCGATGGTGTAACCGAAGATCACGTCGTGAGCGCGCTCTTTTGGTACGTCTTTGCAGATGCGACCAATGACAATTGCGAGCTCGCCTTCAAAGTCGACGCGATCGCTCATGCCTGGCCACACGATCGTGTCATCTGGGCCGATTACAGACGTATTGGGTTTTAAGAAAATGATCGGCTCCTCAGGAACCTCCCCGCCCATTTCCTTGGCGTGATCGGCGTAGTTCTTTCCGATGCAGACGACCTTGCTACGGGGAAGCACGGGAGCGAGCAAACGCACCTGTGAGAGCGGAACGACTTGACCAGTGGGCTTCACGCCTGAATAGAGCGGATCTCCGGTAATAACGGCAATCGAGCCCTCTCCAAGGACGCCAAATAACGGGTCTTTTCCGAGATCTAGAGCTGGGTCCGCCAAAGCGGGTGAGAATCGGACAATGCGCATGAGGCTAGGGTATCGCGCCTTAAA
>JAHEXJ010000085.1 GCA_023252155.1 Actinomycetes bacterium
TGATACGCAAGAAGAACGCCTCGATTCTCAAGGCGCAATGAACTATAAATAACCCTAGAAGTGTCAAGGATCAGGCGAATAGCAAACGTCAAAGATCAGCCGAAGTCTTACAGCCCCACTAGAAATCACGCTCAAATCGCCCGAAGTCTCAAGGCGAGGTTGAAGTTAGTACAGCCAACAGGTTGCCTAAGTTTGGATACTCTCTTGGGATGACAATCTCTCAATCTCCTTGATTGAGTGAGAGGCAGATACGTCAAAGTAGGTACAGAACCTCGTAAAATCATCAAGCATCCACGGCGCTTGACCTTTGAAGAGGCGATCTATCCGGCCGTGAGAGATATGAAAATCTTGCTTAATTCGATACATCGAGATGCCCCGCCGCTTACGAATCTCAGAAAACATTCGGGCACAGGCGAGAGAAGCCTCATCCACCTTGAGTGCCTTGCGTCCCATGCGTAAAGAATCACAGAAAAAGAGCCAATAGTCCATAAATAGCGACACGCTGTTTTAGACACTTGCATAGTCGCTAATTAGCGACTACTTTCCGTCCATGAACTCATTTTCCGCTCAATTTTCCGCAGAAATCAGGGCTCATGTCGCTAAGAACCAACTCAAAATTGAAGAACTTCAAGGGCTGTTAGCCGTTTCCCGCTCTCACGCTTACAAGTTACTGAACGGTAAGGCCGAGTGGTCCGTGAGCGAAGCAATTAAAACAGCGGCTTGGGCAGGAATATCCCTCGATCGATTTATCGAGAATCCCAAAGGCATCAGCGCATGAACAGCGTGTCGCTATCGATTCGCCAGGCGGCCGATGCAACAGGTGTCAGTGAGACCACGATCCGCAACGCAGTCAACAAGGGCGCGGATCACGGCGGACTAGCTGCCAAACGTATCGGCTCAAAAATCATCATTCCCGTCGAGAACTTGAAGAACTGGATCGATTCATTGGAAAACGCAAACCAGAAGTAACGCCAAGCCAAAAGGCCGGCTCACCCGACAAAGAGAGAACCGACCTTCTAGTAGAAAAAGGATAACAGCACATGTCTCAAACCGAAGCACCGATCACTCCCTTAATGGCAAAACATGTCCTCTGGTACTTCTCCCACGATGAGGGGATTCAGCCAGGCGGTTTCTTCTCGGCCTTTTACGAATTGGCATCACGAGCTGATAACGAGAATCTGGCCCATCTCGCCGAGGGATTTCCGGCACAGATCGCAGCATTCAAGTTAGGTCGTAACACGATCGGCGGTCTTGAGATGTTGCGAGTGATCGCGAGCATCGCATGATCACAATCGAACCGGCCACACAATTAAGACAAAGAGTAATCGTTATGCCTTCAGGTTGTCATGAATGGAATGGCACACGACGTAATGGTTACGGCCGTCTTTCTTATAGAGGAAAGATTTACAGTGCTCATCGCATCGCATGGGAACTTGTCAATGGCCCCATTCCCGACGGCATACTGCTCTGTCATTCTTGTGACAACCCGCCATGTTGCAATATCGAACATCTGTGGCTCGGCACATCTAAAGACAACTCACGCGATATGTCTTCGAAGGGTCGTAATTTCCAACAAAAGAAAATTCAGTGTAGGCGAGGCCATTTCTATAACGAAGTGAATACCTATAACACTTCAGAAGGTAAGCGAGCCTGCCGAGAGTGTCATCGCTTGGCACAGCTTCGTTACACCCAATTTCTTGACAGTCAAGCCCGTTTCACCGTGACCCGTCGCGGATACATCGCACTCGCGGTTGCAGGCTCTCTCCTGGCTGTCCTAATCGGTTACTCAACGGCGAACATTTGTTGGACGGGTGCCGGCTACGGCTCATGTACTGATCTGATCGATCAGGTGGGCAAATGACATCACAGAACGTTTTGCAGACCGCACTCGTCGCGGGCGCAGCATGTCTCTTTTTTGGCTACATCGGTTGCTCGCTCTTCGATCTCTACCGCAAAGGCGGTCAGCGCGACCTTGAGAACTGGCTAGATGCCGAAGTAGATGTCAACGTGGGACTTCTCAATCACATCGAAGACATCGAACTTGCTTTGAAGAATGAACGCCAGACCACCGAAGAACTGAGAACACTCATACAAAATCTTTCTAGTGACGGGACAGGGGAAGGGGAGCGCGTATCCGGGCCAGTAAACACTGCGCTCCCCTCTTCATCCGAATGGAACTGCGAAGAGCAAGGGCATCGCTTCGTCACCACAAACGTCAACGGCGAAGTCGCTCGCGTCTGCATGCACTGCCCCGCTAATGGTGGGAGCGCGGCATGAGCAACAACGTCGTCGTGGATTTTCTCGGGATGCAAGTCACGCAATTTACCCATGCGGTCTGTCGTCGAGTCGATCTCGACATCATGCACCCTGCTAGTGAGAAGGCGTCTAATCGTGTGCAAAAAAGTCTCTGCGTCTCATGCGTCCATAAAAGTGAATGTCTCGAACTGGCGATCGCAACCAAAGCCGAAGGTATATGGGCAGGGACTACAACGAAGGAACGAAAAGAACTCGTCAGACTTCGCAAATTCATCGGAGCGAATGTCCCAAATGCCGATGTGAAAACCGTGGTCGGTCGCAAGCACAGAGGCACGAGCCTGTGACCTATCCAATCGTCTCTAAGTGGACATCTCTTCGCAAAAATGCGATCCGCTACTACGAAGCCGTGATCTTCCCTTGCCATGCGGACACGTTCGATCGCTGGAATCCGAAACCACGTATGGCGCTGGACATCGAACTCGCACGCATCGCCGAGAAAGAACGCAAAGAGGGAGGCAAATCGCAATGGTGATCAAACCTCATCGCACCAAGCACCTCATGACCGTCGGCTTCACGATGGCCGTTATCGCGATCATCTCGATGGTCTTCTCGATCGCAACGAATGTGGAATTAAGGACTCAGAAGGTTGTCACGCGAACCGTCATCCAGACAAAGGAAGTCGTGTGGACCACGGATCAAGAGCGCATCCAACTCTTCATCGACGAGCTTCTCACATCCAAATCCGCCGCCTGCTTTCGAGAAATTCTTAAAAGAGAGACGAACGGCTACAACCCAAACGCGGTCAACTCCGACACCGGGGCGTCTGGCATCGGGCAGTTACTCGATGAGACGTACCGCACGATCGGGCTTAAGAAAACGGGTGATCCCTTGGCTCAAGTCGTCGCATCTCTTGCTCATATCGCACGTCGATTCGGTGGCTCGAACAGCGTTTGCAACGCATGGCACTACTGGCAATTACATAACAGTTACTAGAGAGGATGAAATGACAACGCAAGAAACCGAAGTAACGATGCTGACTTTCGAGTGCATTGTCTGTCATACCCAGATGCACGTTCGCGCTTCGGCGCAGGTCCGCTCGCCGTGGTGCCACATGAGTCCGATGCTGGCGGTGAGGGCATGACTAAGACGGCCACTATCAAGAAACTACGTTGCCCTGCATCGATCAAAGCAAAGACGACTCCCCACGACCTTGCACCCTGCTGGTTCGAGATCGATCTCACGAAGACCGAAGAACTCAAGGCCAACCGCGATCTCCTCATTCACATCAGCAAGACCCACAACTTCTACTGGAAGCGACACGGCAAGCAATTGGTACTGCGCCACAACAAGAGAGTGGCGATGCGCAAATGATCACTCTCAACCCTCTCGAATTCTTCGCATGGGTCACTGGCCCTGCGATCTGCACATTGGTACTCGGACTCGGACTAAGAAAGTGGGGAAAGTAGATGGCAACCGTAAAAGTCACAACACAAACAGAATTGGATGAGGCGATCTCGAAAAAAGTGGATGAGATCATCATTGATTCACCTGCCGGCATATGGCTATACGTTGGCAAAGAAGGCCAACTAATTGAATCGAGAGTCGAAGCGTGGGGAAGTTCGACAGTCGTAGCGTG
>JAHEXJ010000049.1 GCA_023252155.1 Actinomycetes bacterium
CTTTCCATGGGTGAGCGAATCGATTATGTGATCTGCGACGAGGCTCAGTTCTACCAGCCGGCGCAAATCGAACAGCTCGCGAAAATTGTTGATGGTTTGAGTATCGATGTATTTGCATTTGGAATTCTCACCGACTTTCGCACCTCCCTCTTCCCTGGATCTGCTCGTCTCATCGAGTTAGCCGATCGCGTCAACACCCTTCAAGTCGAAGCACTTTGCTGGTGCGGTGCTCGAGCAACCCACAACGCGCGCACCTTGGGCGGTGTCATGATCACTGAAGGTGAGCAAGTGGTCGTGGGCGATGTATCTGCTGGTCAAGAAGTCGGCTATGAAGTTTTGTGTAGGCGCCACCATATGCGCCAGGTTACGGCTCGTGCATCGAAGGCTGGCCATATTTCCACCGAACCGCTCCCTTTTAACTCCTAATCCCCTAGCGCTGGAAGGCACCCATGAAATCTCGAGGACTTGCTGTAAAAGATCCAAAATCTGCCCTAGAGCCATTTGAGTTTGAACGACGCGAACTTCGTGACAACGATGTGGCCATTGAGATCGCCTATGCCGGCATATGCCATTCAGATATTCATCAAGCGCGAGAGGAATGGGGCCCGTCACTTTATCCAATGGTGCCTGGACACGAAATTGTCGGGTCAGTAACTGGACTAGGAAGGGCCGTCACAAAATTCAAGGTGGGCGACCTCATCGGGGTGGGAGTCTTCATCGATTCCTGTCGCACTTGTCCGAGCTGCCTCAAAGGTCTGCAGCAATATTGCGAAAACGGCAATACCGGAACCTACAACGGGTACGAGCGCGATGGAAAGACGATTGCTTTTGGCGGATATTCAAACAACTTCCTTATCGATGCAGATTTCGCGGTGCATGTTCCCAAGAATCTCGACTTAACCGGCGTTGCACCATTGATGTGTGCAGGAATTACCTTGTACTCCCCCTTGAAGCATTGGAAAGCAGGCAAAGGTACAAAGGTAGGGATCATCGGACTTGGCGGATTGGGACACATGGGAGTCAAATTTGCCAAAGCACTCGGTGCAGACGTTACAGTTTTTTCTCATTCTCCAAATAAGGAATCAGATGCCATTGCGATGGGCGCCGACAAATTTGTCGTAACCAAGGACATCTCTGCGCTGAAACCATTGTCGCGAACTTTCGATTTAATTCTGAATACCGTTTCTGCCGAATTGGACATAAGTGCGTATTTGAATCTGCTCAGGCTCGATGGCACCCTCGTCGTAATTGGTTTGCCCGGAAAACCGTATTCAGTGGGCGCTGGTGTTCTTCTTGGCGCGCGACGTTCGATGGCTGGTTCGCAAGTCGGAGGCATTCCTGAAATACAAGAGATGCTGGACTTCTGCGGAACTCATAACATCACAAGTGATGTCGAAGTCATCAATGCCGACTATGCCAACACCGCCTACGAACGCACAATTGCTAGCGATGTTAAATACCGTTTTGTGATTGATGCACGCACCTTCTAACGAGTTAGAACGTGAAGCCCCCACACGAACAAGGGGGCAACAGCCAGCGCAGGAAGCAAATTTCCCACGGCGATCTCCTTGATCTTTAGTAGCTTGAGACCAATTGCCGCTAGGAGTACTCCCCCTGTCGCGGTCATCGCGTCAATCTGATAACCACTGAGAATATTTCCAAGGCCCACTCCGATAAGCGTCCAAAAACCTTGATATATGCCAACTGGTAATGCGGATACAGCAACTCCCCAACCCAGAGACGCGGCAAATGCCATGGCCGTAAAGAAATCCAGCGTGCTCTTTAAAACTAATTGATCGATTCCTGTAGACATTCCGTCGCTGATGCTTCCAAGTATGGCAAGTGGCCCGATGACGAAGATCAAGGATGCTGAAACAAATCCCTCTACG
This sequence comes from Actinomycetes bacterium, assembly GCA_023252155.1. Lineage (GTDB taxonomy): Bacteria > Actinomycetota > Actinomycetes > Nanopelagicales > Nanopelagicaceae > QYPT01. Next base: position 1,890 of record JAHEXJ010000049.1, read on the forward strand.
AAATGGCTCTCGCTCGATGCCCGAAAACGCAGGCGCAGGTGTTCACCAAATCGATCTAATCGGTCTTCAATTTTCATCGCTGACCCGATGAGCCCGCCGATTAACAGAGCCGCAAGAATCGACAGGAGCGTCCAACCACTGGGTAACGAAGCGACAAAACGTTTAGACCAGAGATTGATCAGCGCGCCGGCTGCGGCCAAAATTACCGTGATACCCAGAACATCCGTGAGCAAGGTTCGCGTTCGCGCGGACATTTTGCCACCAAGGAGAATCCCTAAACCTGAGCCAAGAATTATCGCAACAATGTTTATGACGGTTCCGATGCCAGGAAAGATAACGTGTAGGCCCATGATGTTGGCAATGCTATCGGAGGCTATCTGAGACATAATGCCTCGCCCGTGCCCCGCGCTGATGATGTAGCCTCCCTCAATGCCTGATTTCTCACGACGCGTAGTCGAGTGGTTTCGCCCGCATCGCACAATTCCCGTCACGCCATGGAGAGCAAAGCATCGATGGGATCTAGCCCCGAAAAGGGTGGCCATTCTTACCTTTGCTCTCATTCTTTTTGGTTTTGGCGAATCTCTCCTTGTGCAGTCTCATCTTGGAAATTCACCGTGGGTTGTTCTCTCGCAAGGCATCTCAATCAAGACAGGGATTAACCTTGGGTGGGCAACCCTTCTGATCAGCGCGGTAGTGCTTCTTCTTTGGATTCCCTTACGGGAGAAACCCGGTTTTGGGACATTGCTCAACATGATCGTGATCGCCTGGGCACTTCAAATTGGCGTTGATTTCCTGCCGTTGCAGCACAACTTCTTCAGCGGCCTGATTTTCTCGCTGTGCGGCATCATGGTCGTTGGTATCGCCTCTTCCCTTTACATCACATGCGGCCTTGGCCCAGGCCCGCGCGATGGATGGATGACCGGTATTCATCACCGGACCGGGATCCGGGTGGGTCGCGTCCGCCTGGGAATCGAGGCCCTGGTCTTGGTCGCGGGATTCCTTTTGGGAGGTCGAGTGGGACTGGGAACCGCTCTCTTCGCCCTATTAATCGGCCAGTCGATCGCAATTTCTTTCGGCGTGCTCGCCCGACTTACCCGTCAGTAACATAGCCCCCGCGATAGCGTCTCCTCATCTTCTCCCGGCTTGCGGGTCGTGAAACTGCACGGGGTCGAAATAACCCCCGATACCAAAACAGTTAGGGGAAGCGCGTGCTCGACACTTTTTTCAAAATCTCCGAACGAGGTTCCACGATTGGCCGTGAGGTCCGAGGTGGCTTTGTCACCTTCTTCACGATGGCCTATATCGTCGCACTCAACCCGTTGATCTTGGGATTGACCAAAGACGGTGACGGAAAATATCTCGGTGGCGACGGAACACATCCGAATCTTGCAATGATCGCAGCTGCCACCGCACTCGTCGCTGGAGTGATCACGATCTTGATGGGGCTAGTTGCTAATTTCCCACTTGCCCTTGCAACAGGTCTTGGTCTGAATACATTCGTAGCAGTTGGAATCGCAACGAAGATGTCCTGGGCAGATGCGATGGGGTTGATTGTTCTCGAAGGTTTGATCATCACCGTCCTCGTTCTCACGGGCTTTCGAACGGCAGTCTTCCGTGCAGTGCCTCAACAACTCAAGATTGCGATTTCCGTCGGCATCGGCCTGTTCATCGCGTTAATTGGGTTGGTCGACTCCGGTTTCGTTCGACGTACAGGCACGGGTCCAGTCCCAGTAACACTCGGCGATAACGGAACTCTCGTTGGTTGGCCAATCGTAGTATTCGCTTTCGGCCTCTTCTTGATGATCGGTCTTTTAGTTAAGAAGGTCAAGGGCGCTTTGTTGATTGGAATTTCGACGGCAACTTTGGCCGCGGTCCTTATTGAGAAAGTATTCAAAATCGGACCAAGTTTCATCTCCGACACCAAGTTCAACCCAAAGGGCTGGGGACTTAACGTTCCAACAGTCCCATCCAAGATCGTGGACAAACCAGACTTTGGGCTCCTTGGTCACTTCAGTCTGCTTGGATCCTTCAGCAGAGTCTCGATTATTGCTGGAATTCTGCTTGTCTTCACTCTTCTGCTATCAGATTTCTTCGACACGGTCGGAACAGTTACTGCCATCGCAACTGAAGCAGGACTCGTTGATTCAAAGGGTTACATTCCAAAAACTGAGCAAATTCTTTTTGTCGACTCTCTGGCAGCCGTCGCCGGTGGCGCTGCAAGCATTTCCTCGAACACTTCCTACATCGAGTCTGCTTCAGGTGTTGGAGAAGGCGCTCGAACTGGACTTGCATCTGTCGTCACAGGAATTTGTTTCCTCTTTGCGACGTTCCTTGCTCCCCTAGTAGCCATCATCCCTTATGAGGCTGCAACGCCCGCTCTAGTCATTGTTGGTTTCTTGATGATGACACAGATCAAGCAAGTTGATTGGGAAGATTTGGGAATCGCAATCCCTGCGTTCCTCACGATCATCCTGATGCCATTTACTTACAGCATCTCGGTAGGTATTGGAGCCGGATTTATTTCCCACGTCGCTATCCGCTTGATTCAGGGTCGACGTAAAGAAATTCATCCGCTGTTGTTGATTGTTACTTTTCTCTTCGTGATTTATTTCTTCACGTCGCTCATCAACACCTGGTTCGTATAAGACCAATTCAAAGTAAGGGAAGCCAAGTGGCGTCATAATTGAACCGCCACTTGGCTTCCTGCGATGGACACGCGTTTCGGCAACTTTGCCGGAGTTGTACTTTGAGTGGTAACTCCTCCGGCATTGCGCATTCGATACGCGGCCAACTCTAGGTTTCTAGCCCGACTTGATCACGGTTTCACCAGTACTCGCCTCGAGACGGTTACAGTCACTGTTCGAGAAGTAGTTGAGAGATATCGGTTGTCACTGGATTTCGTTGCCGACAGTGTGCAACTTCCGATACCTATGCCGGTAATAATTCCCTGTGATGAGATCGAGCAGACCGAAGGAGAATTCGATTTAAAAATCAGTACCCCTGTTCCCGATCCACCATGAATGGCGAGTGAGGTTCTTTCTCCCACCTGGATCGAATTAGTACCAACGGTCAACCACAACTTTCGCTGGGCGGCTTTATACACAGTCACATTGTTTTCCGCTGACTGACTTGCTGAATAAGTTGAATCACCTGCCTTGGTCGTCTGGAATGTGCATTTTCCGGCCGTAAGTCCCGTAAGTAGTCCGCCAGAGGAGATCTTGCAGATGTCCGGGGTGGAAGCGATGAATCCTCGCAAGCCAATACCGGATCCCCCTGTTGCAATGACTCTCGTGCTCTTCCCCGCTTCTATAGACGTTGTGCGCGGTGTTGCCACGAGATTTTTCTGAAGTCTTCTGATACCGAAATACGTCAGGTGGCGAGTGAGAATTACCATGTGACCGTCAGAAGCCACGTAATATCCCTCTTGCATGGAATCAGGAAGAGTGGTGCCGGCAAGCAAGGGAACTTCCGTCCACGTTATTCCATCTTCTGAAAACATCGGAATGGAAGTTATTGCGACGTGTCCCATATTTACCGAAAGTGGCTTGTCAAAATGGGTGACGGCCGCGCCGGAAGAATCCGTTGCGGTGACCTTGATCGTAAGCTGTCTGCTGCCTAATCCACCTGTGTTCGTCGCTGGCGAGATAGAGAGTGTTAGGTCAGACGGGCTCGCACCGGCTGGAACCGTCACAGAGACTTCGGCTCTCTCCCCCCCCAACAACTCAAGGGTCGCCTCTATAACGCTCTCGGTAGTCTCGTCTGAATCTACTGTCTCCGAAACCGGTGTCGAAACGGTAGCTACCGGAGAAGTCGCAACTAGCGGTGGCAGTGGAAGTGGCTGGAGTTGCAAAGTCCACTGCGCGTACAAGGTGAGATCGCTTGTGAAAGCGAACGTCGCGCCGTCGGCGTAAGGAATTCCACCTCCGTCAGGCGAGGTATTCCAGCTGTCAAATGAATACCCCGTTTTAGTAAATGCATTGGCGCTCAGGGAAGCAGCACCACCGGCGGTTTGCGCACCCATGGAACCTGCGGTCCCCGTATTCGAGTTGAAAACTACGGTGTGATTGAGGATCCATAATGCATACAAAGTCGTATCGGCGGAAATGGAAAATGTCGCCTGTCCTGTTGCGCGGTAGGTAGTACCGGATCCGTCGGCGGCAGTATTCCAGCCAGCAAATGTGTACCCAGTCCTTGCAAGAGAGCCAGAGTTCGTCAGTATCGTGACTGAATCATCGATGTCATACGGACTGCGTGCATCGACCGGAGGAGTTCCGCTCGTCGCACCATTGCCGTTATAAGTTACTTGATGGACTTGGTTGGTCCACTGCGCATAGAGAATTGTGTCTGCGTTTATTATGAACTGATTGGTTGGCTCGTACGAAGTGCCGGAACCGTTTGCGGATGTATTCCACTCATCAAAGATGCTGCCATCCTTCACAAGCAATCCACTGTTCTCGAGAACCGTCACCCTCGATCCAGCCAGATACGGACTGGCTGGATCGTTGGGAACGCTTCCTCCTGTTGCACCGTTGTCGTTGTATACGAGATTGTGAGTGCCGATAAGTTCCCAGTGAGCATAAAGGATTGTGTTGCCTTGAAGTATGAACTGATCTCCAGGTCGCAAATGTTCACCGGCGTTATTAGGACTCGTTCCCCAATGCGCGAAAGTGTAACCAGTTCGAACCAAAGATCCCGGATTGCCCAGTACGGTGACAATTGTCTGACCACCATAGGGGTTCGGGTATGGACTGGACGAATCAACGGGAATGCTTCCGCCGCTTGCGCCGTCGCTGTTATAAGTAACCGTCGATGTCCATTGCGCGAACAAAGTTGTGTTCGCGTTGATTGTAAAAGTTGCGCCAGGCGCGTACTGCGTACCTGTACCGTCTTCGATGGTGTTCCAACCCCCGAAAGTATTACCTGATCTAACCAAGGATCCGCTGTTCGCCAAGACGGTTACTGTCGCACCGCTTAAATAGGGACTTGACGAATCGACGGGAATATCGCCACCTGTTGCGCCATCCTCGTCATAAATAAGTGTGTATACCGCGGTCCACTGGGCATAAAGAACGGTGTTAGTCTCAATAACGAAAGTGGCGCCCGGAGAATACGAAATGCCGGAACCATTCGCAGCAGTGTTCCAATGCGCAAATGCGTATCCGATCTTGGCGAGGGATCCACTGTTGGTCTTCACAGTGACAGTCGCCTCGTCGGAATACGGACTTGACGTGTCGACTGGGACGGTTCCGCTGTTTGCGCCGTTGCCGTTGTAAGCGACGGTAAATACTGGGGCGGCCCACTGGGCATAAAGAACCGTATTAGCGGTTATAGCAAAAGTGTTGCCAGCCGAGTATGCCGATCCCGTTCCATTAGCCGCAGTATTCCAACCAAAGAATGTGAAGTAATCGCCACTGTCTTCGTCGAGTTTGACAAGTGATCCGGTATTACCGCGGACCGTGACAGTCGTGGTCGCACCAAATGGAGTGCGATAAGGGCTTGAGGAATCCACGGGGACGCTTCCGCCCGTCGCGCCATTTCCGTTGTAAGTGAGCGTCGCCGTCCATTGGGCAAAGAGGGTCGTGTCTCCTGCAATTGTGAATGAAGCCCCAGGCGCGTATGCGGTTCCCGTACCGTCTTCGATCGTATTCCAACCAGAGAAGGTATTTCCGGTTTTGACGAGTGAACCCGTATTACCTAGAACCGTGACAGTGGTTCCAAGTAAATAGGGGCTGGATGTGTCGACTGGGACGGTTCCCCCAGTGGCACCGTCATTGTCATAAAGGACGGTGTACACCCCCGTCCACTGGGCATAGAGCGTCGTATTCACTGTAATCGCGAAAGTGGCCGATGGCGCATACGTTGTTCCAGAACCGTTTGCCGCGGTGTTCCAACCGGTGAAGCTTTTTCCAACACGCATGAGCGATCCCGTGTTCCCTCGCACGGTGACGGTAGAGCCAACTGCGTACGGACTCGATGAATCTACGGGGACGGTGCCGCTCGTTGCGCCATTGCCGTCGTAAGTCAGACTCGCTTGCCACTGTGCATACAAAACTGTGTCGGCTGCGATCGCGAATGAATCAGATGCGGAGTAAGACACTCCAGAGCCGTTAGCGGCAGTATTCCAATGCGCGAAAGAATTTCCTGTCTTGATCAATGACCCTAAATTGCCGAGTATCGTGACATTCGAATTGAGAAAATATGGACTCGAACTGTCAACGGGGACGGTTCCGCCGGTTGCACCATTCGCGTTGTACGTGATGGTGGCTCTCCATTGAACATACAGAACTACGTTGGCACCAATGGTGAAGACTGCTCCCGGCAAGTACGAAGATCCAGTTCCATCTTCGGCCGTATTCCAACCTGCAAATATGCTTCCGGTTCTGGTCAAAGTACCAGTATTTCCAAGAATGGTGACGGAAGCTCCGCTCACGTAAGGACTTGAGGAATCGATGGGAACTGTTCCGCCAGTGGCACCGTCTTCGTCGTAAATCACGACATAGGTGGTTGTCCATTGTGCGTAAAGAACAGTATTGGCATTAATAGTGAAAGTAGCGGATGGTGAATAAGAAGTACCCGAATCGTTAGCGGCTGTATTCCAATGAGAGAATCTGTAGCCGATTCTTGCTAAGGACCCAGTATTTCCAAGCACGGTTACAGTGGCGCCGACGGTGTAGGGACTAGAAGTGTCAATTGGCACCGAACCACTTGTTGCCCCGTTGTTGTTGTAGATGACCGTGTGCGTGCCGAGGAGAGTCCACTGAGCGTATAGAACGGTATCTGCCGTAATCGAGAATACGTTGGTCGGTGCGTACGCAGTCCCGGTACCGTTCGCTGCGGTGTTCCAATTTGAAAATGAATAGCCGGCCTTGACAAGGGACCCTGAATTTCCAAGAACAGTGACGCTCGTCCCGTTCTCATGCGGGCTTGAACCGTCGACGGGGACGGTCCCACCAGTCGCACCGTTTGCGTTATAGGTAACGGTTGCGTGCCACTGCGCGTAGAGAATGACGTTGGACGTAATGGTGAATGTTGACCCGGGTGCGTAGGCGGTGCCATTGCCATTGTAAGTTGTGTCCCAGCCAGAGAAAGTGTTTCCCGCTCTAGTCAGAGTGCCGGTGTTGCCAAGGACGGTGACAGTGGAACCGGTGGCGTAGGGACTGGAAGGATCCACCGGAACGGATCCCCCTGTTGCGCCGTCCGCGTCGTAGGTGATGGTGTATGTGATAGTCCATTGCGCGTATAGCGTGGTATTCGCCCCGATAGTAAAAGTGTCGGCTCCTGAATAGTTGGTGCCAGAATTATTTGAGGCCGTGTTCCAATGTGAGAAGGTGTACCCCGTTTTGACAAGTGACCCGGTGTTACCGCGTATAGTCACAGTCGCGCCATTGACATATGGACTCGACGGATCAACAGGAACGGTTCCGCCAGTGTTGCCGTTGCCGTTATACGTAATGGTGTACGTGATCGCGGTCCACTGGGCGTACAAGATGGTGTTAGCAGGTATAGCGAAAATGTTCCCAGTTGAATAGGAGATTCCAGTTCCATTCGCCGCGGTATTCCAATTTAGGAAAATGAAACCGGTCTTAACCAGCGAACCTGTGTTGCCAAGGACTGTGACGCTCGTCCCGTTCTCATACGGGCTCGAGCTGTCGACGGGGACGGTCCCACCCGTTGCTCCGTTGGCGTTATAGATGACGGTGGCGTGCCACTGCGCATACAAAATGACGTTGGAGGTAATGGTGAAAGTCGCGCCAGAGTTGTATGCAGTCCCCGTTCCGTTCTCAACTGTGTTCCACCCGCCGAAGGTATTTCCCGTTCTGACTAGGGAGCCAGTGTTACCTAGGACAGTGACGATCGAACCAGTTGCATACGGGCTCGAAGTGTCCACGGGAATCGTTCCCCCGGTTGCCCCGTCGGCGTCATAGGTGATGGAGTATGTAATGATCCACTGCGCATAAAGGACGATATTGGATTCACTTACGAAAGTCGCATTCGGGGCGTAGGAAATTCCAGATCCATTGGCTGCGGTGTTCCAATGATCGAAGAGATAACCAGTCTTTACAAGTCCACCAGAATTTCCAAGGACAGTAACAGTTGTTTCATCAACGTAAGGACTCGCTGGATCTACAGGAGCGGTCCCGCCGGTGTTGCCGTTACCGTTATACGTGACGGTGTACGTCGGCGGAGTCCACTGCGCGTACAACACCGTATTAGCGGTGATGGAGAAGGTGTTGCCGGCCGCATAGGGAGTGCCCGAACCGTTGGCCGCGGTGTTCCAACCTGCGAATGAGTAATAGGAAGAACTGTCTTCATCGAGTTTAACAAGGGAACCCGTGTTGCCAAGAACGGTGACAGTCGTCCCGTTCTCATAGGGGCTCGAGCTGTCGACCGGGACGGTCCCACCGGTTGCACCGTTGGCGTTGTAGGTAAGGGTTGCGTGCCACTGCGCATACAAGATGACGTTGGAGGAGATAGTGAATGTCGCACCGGGGTTGTAGGCAGTCCCTGTTCCGTTGTAGGTGGTGTTCCACCCTGAGAAGGTGTTGCCTGCTCTGGTCAGAGTGCCGGTGTTGCCAAGGACGGTGACGGTGGAACCGGTGGTGTAGGGACTGGAGGGATCAACCGGAACGGATCCCCCGGTTGCCCCGTCGGCGTCGTAGGTGATGGTGTAAGTGGCGGTCCACTGCGCGTAGAGGACAGTGTTGGCCAAGATGGTGAAGGTGTTGGTCGCGGAATAGTTCGTGCCCGAGCCATTGGCCGCGGTGTTCCAACGGGCGAAGATGAAGCCGGTCTTCACCAGCGAGCCGGTGTTGCCGAGGACCGTGACGGTTGCGTTGTCCGCGTAAGGACTAGATCCGTCGATGGGAACGGTGCCTCCGGTATTGCCGTTGCCGTCATAGGTCAGCGTCACCGTCCACTGCGCATAGAGCACCGTGTCCGCGGCGATGGAGAAAGTGTTGCCGGCCGCATAGGGAGTGCCCGAACCGTTGGCGGCGGTGTTCCAATTGGCGAATGTATGTCCCGTCCAAACAAGAGAACCTGAATTACCAAGGACGGTGACGGTCGTCCCGTTCTCATAGGGGCTCGAGCTGTCGACCGGGACGGTCCCACCAGTTGCTCCGTTGGCGTTGTAGGTAAGGGTTGCGTGCCACTGCGCATACAAGATGACGTTGGAGGAAATGGTGAATGTCGCACCGGGGTTGTAGGCAGTCCCTGTTCCGTTGTAGGTGGTGTTCCACCCTGAGAAGGTGTTGCCTGCTCTGGTCAGAGTGCCGGTGTTGCCAAGGACGGTGACGGTGGAACCGGTGGTGTAGGGACTGGAGGGATCAACCGGAACGGATCCCCCGGTTGCCCCGTCGGCGTCATAGGTGATGGTGTAAGTGGCGGTCCACTGCGCGTAGA
>JAHEXJ010000014.1 GCA_023252155.1 Actinomycetes bacterium
TCGCCATTAGCAAGTACCGCCGTTAGTGCAAGCACGTTCTCCCTCATTGATCCATATCGAACAGTGGTTGTTCCGGCCGCGCCGGTAGCCGCCATGCCACCCAATGTCGCATCCGCCCCAGGGTCGACAGAGAAAAAGAGTCCGTCATTGGCTAATTTTTCGTTTAACGCGACTCGGTGCACTCCGGCTTGGACTCGCACCACAAGATCATCAGGTCTGACATCGAGAACACGATTCATACTCGAAAGGTCCAAGCTGATTCCGCCATAAATCGGCACGACGTGACCTTCCAGTGAAGTTCCTGCACCGTATGCAACCACCGGAATTCGCTCACTGTTGCAGTACTTGAGTATTTTCGAGACTTCCTCCGTCGATGCAGCCATGACGACTGCGGAAGGCGGGGAACTTGGGAAAGCCGATTCATCGTGTCCATATTGATCCAGCACGGATTGGCTGGTGGATATACGCCCATCGACAATCAAACCCAAATCGGTAATTTGTCTAGGTGTTAATTCAACCCGATTTTCTATCATGGTCAGTGGAGAATATTTACTGCTCGTGCAATTACTAATCCGACCATCAACAAAGCTGTCATTGATTGAACCAACATCAACATCTTCGCCCAACGGGTTAAGGGCATTACGTCGGTAGGACTAAATGCACTTGCATTAGTGAACGAGGTGTACAAGTAGTCGAAGAAATTTGGATGCCAGGTGTGCGGCGCATAAAGAGGATCCGACATTTGAGGAAACATGAAATCAGGGAAGGGATGAATCGCTTGCGCCCTCTTTCCGGGTCCGCCTCTATCGAGTTCCCAGTACCAAAGTCCAAAAACAACCACGTTGGTCAACCAGATTGATCCGCCCGACAGAAGGAGGCTTCGTGCGTCCGTCACGCCTTTAGCAATGATCGCATCTATCAATTTAACTGCGGATGCCGTATTCGACAGCGTCATTATGGCAATTAGAAGTACTCCCAAAACCCTGGCCGACATTACGTGCTCTGAAATCCGCTTTGGATTGACGATCACCACGGCAAGAAGAAGAGCTGCCTCAACGAAGCAGATTGGGGTTTGAAAGGAAAGAGAGAGTTTTTGGGGCAAGAGGTACTGCATCGAGATTACAAGCAAGACGACAAGTGCTACCGGCCATCGATGTTCGCCCATATGCGGGCGATGCCAGTGTGGCCCAGCCTTGGCGCTCTCTTCGCTTTGCATGATGGACGAGGGTATCAAGAAAGGGTGTCCTCAGATCGAAAATGATGGTTGGCGATATCGTTTGTCTCAAGATTTTTAGACAAACCTAAAAAAAGGATGCGCTTATGAACTCACTCGGAAAATTCAATATGAAACTGGGAGCGTTAATCACAAAGTTGGTCGGGACGATGTGGTGCGCATATTTGTTCGCTGCGATCGCCCTGATTTCGCTACCGCAGGCCATTAAAACTCACGATACGGTTGTAATTATCGCCTGGGTCGCCCAAACCTTTCTTCAATTGGTACTTCTTTCAATCATCATGGTTGGACAGGATGTTCAATCAAAGAGCGTGGAGCAAAAAATAAACGAAACTCACGAGGCGAGCCTTGGAGAATTTGAACTTGCCAAAGAGGCTAGAAAGATAGCGAATGAAGAGCTTGCTGAACTAAAAACTATTTCAGTAGAGGTCCATCGAGTATTGAGGGACATCGAAGGCAAGCTAGTTTCTTAGTTCTTCCAGTTGCCAGAGATGTGACAGGATAACCACATGATCTCGATAACCACCTGGGTGGTCACTATTGGGGTCTTAGTCGTGGTGATCCTTTTTGACTTGTGGCTGGCAATACTTCGTCGAAATGTCCACACCTCACTTCTTGAAGCTGGAATCTGGACGACTATCTACATTGGAGCCGCTCTTATTTTCGGCTTCTTCTTGCTCCCTTTATTCGCAAATCAACAAGCGCAACAAGAGTTTTTTGCGGGATGGTTAACCGAATACGCGCTCTCGGTCGACAACATATTTGTTTTTATAATTATTTTGGGACATCTTCATGTGAAGAAAGAAAAGCAACAACTCGTACTTCTCCTTGGAATTATGTTGACCATATTGATGCGAGGAGCGTTGATTCCATTGGGGGCCGCACTGATTTCTCGATTCGCCAGCGTCTTCTTCCTGTTCGGCGCATTCTTGCTTTACACCGCCTTCAAGCTCTACGGCGAAAGCAGTGATGAAGCACAGTGGAAAGAGGGAAAAATAGTAGGGAAGATGAAAGCCAGGGGAATAAGTACTTTTACGATCGCTCTGGTCGCCTTGGGCCTAACCAACCTCGTATTTTCTCTAGATTCGATTCCGGCTATTTTCGGCCTCACCAAAAACGCTTACATTGTTACTACGGCAAACATCTTCGCTCTCATGGGTCTTCGCCAACTTTATTTCTTGCTAGAAAACCTTCTAAAACGCCTGATTTATCTCTCCAAGGGCCTTTCGATCATCCTGGCATTTATTGGTGTGAAAATGATCTTGGAGGCACTCAACGGAGTGGGTGTTCACAAGATTCTAGGCGTTCGGGTACCCGAGTTTTCACTTACTTTTAGCCTCGGATCAATTATTACGTGTCTCGTCATCACGACTGTCGCCAGTCTTACCGCCACACGTGGAATTGCAGGTGCCGAATAGAAATTACTCCGAAACAGCCTTGCGCCGTACGCTGTCGTGAGTAATTTCTTTGGCCCTCTCATGTATTTTTCGGATCTGTAATTCAAAGTTCTTGACCGCGAGATCAAATGCAGCGACATCATTGAAAGCCGCAGCTTGGGCGCGCAGTAGTGGTCCGGCGCCATGAGAGGTGAGAATCACCCTGTGAGAGAATTTACCTTGTCTGGGATTTCCTTCATGAATTATTTCTACTTCTACGCGATCAATCGTGATACTAAATCGATTCATTGAATTTAATTTTTCTTCTACGATCATTTTGAAATCTTCTGCTAGTTGAGCTTGACGAGCGTGGACAACGATTTTCATGTAACACTCCCTGTCTCCGTCACCTACAATGCCACAAACGGACACCTCGTGGTAGGCAAAGTCCCGAGAAAGTGCTGAGAATTCTTCACAGACTTACGCGGGAATGCGGGCAAAAACTAGTGCGGACACTACGGAGAATGCAACAGCCCGAACTATATTCAGGCGTCTTCAAATTCATCTTCGTCGGTCCAAACACTTTGCGGACCGTCTTCTTGCCGTTCTATCCAAGATAGGAAGGACCCGACGGCGCGAAACGAGAGAATAGTGAATACAACTACTCCCGAAAGGCGTCGGATGAATTTGAACATGACTCTAAAATACTCTAGTTCGAACCTACTCGCCCGTTAATTACCTTGTGGCCTTTATGCATTTTCTAGAGATTGAACAATGTCCTCCCAAAGATCCTCTACATCTTCACAGCCAACCGAGAGCCGAATAAGACTTTCAGGGACGCTCGAACTTTCATTGGCCCATCGACGGCGCCTCTCCCACAATGATTCAATTCCGCCGAGGCTTGTGGCATAGGTGATGATCAACGAGGATTCGCAAACGCGGTCGGCCTGCTCTGCTCCCGATTTGAGACTAAAAGATAGAACCGCGCCAAAGCCCTTCATGAAACTTGTGGCACGCATGTGTTGGGGATCGCTCGGAAGGCCCGGATAAAAAACCCGATCCACCTTAGGGTGGATTGAAAGTCGAGTAGCAAGCTCGAGCGCATTTTCCTGCGCCCGTTCAAAACGCAACGGAAAAGTCCTCAGTCCTCGAAGGGCCAACCACGCTTCAAAAGGTCCTGGAATAGCACCGCCAAACTTTCGGGCATCGGAGAGGCGTATGAGCAAGGCTGGATCTTGAGTAGAGAGAGATCCCATCACTAGGTCACTGTGGCCAGCAAAGTATTTAGTCACCGAGTGAACGACGATATCTGCGCCCATGAGCAGAGGTTGCTGCACAAGAGGAGTCGCGAACGTGTTATCTACGGCTACGCCACAGCCCTCCTTCTTTGCCGCCGAGATGATTCGGGGTAAATCTGCCACGGCTAGAGTGGGGTTGGTCGGGGATTCCAACCACAAAAGTGCGGTACCTGGTAGCGCTGTGAGCACTTCTTCGGTGTTCGATACGTCAACGAAGCGCACTTCGATCTTGCCGCTTGCTTCCAAACTTCCAAGAAGGGTCATTACGCCGCTGTATCCCTGATGCGACGCTGTTACAACCGCGCCCACCGGCAAGATGGAAAATACTGCACTAATAGCGGCCATGCCTGATGAAAAAACCAGAGTGGAACCGCATTCAAATGCACCGATTGCACTTTCCAATGCACTCCATGACTCGTTCCCATAGCGACCATAACCCAGCGGTCCTCCCGCATGAAACGTGGAACTCAAAATAATCGGAGGATTCAGTGGGGCATCCGGTGCGGGATCTGGACGCCCAGCCGAAATCGCCAACGTTGCAGGTTTTGGTTTCTTTGCTGTACTCATGAGATTGCAACCACCATTCGATCTACTGCCTCAGTGAGAATTTCTGGGCTTGTCGCGAAATTGAGCCGGACAAAACTTGAAGTCTTTGGGCTAAAAACCTTGCCTGGCGATAGGGCGACCCTGCCTCGATCAAGCAGAATTTCCGACGGATTTCTACCGATATCAAGTGATTCAAAATCCAACCAAGCAAGATAGGTGCAATTAGGAACGCGGTACTTAACTTCCGGAATTTTCTTGGCAAGCAAATCTCGCAAAAGATATCTATTGGAATCAAGGGTCTTAAGCACCCCGTCCAGCCACTCCTCTCCTTCGGAATATGCAACGGCGGTTGCAAATCCACCAAGCAGTGACGCTCGGTAATGCGTGGCTATAGGAAGTTTCTTCAGGAGCGCATCCATCTTCGCGCTCTGGCTAATCACAATGGCACACTTCAATCCTGCAATATTCCACGCTTTGCTCGCCGCAGTTACAACTATTCCGACTTCCTCCGCCACGGGACCTAAAGATAGAAATGGAACGAACGTAGATTCAGAATAAGTAAGCGGCCCATGGATCTCATCACTAATCACGATAACTGAATATTCGCGAGCGAGCTCGGCGATCTTCAAGAGTTCTGATTTTGAATAGACGTACCCGATCGGATTATGAGGATTGCAAACCAAATGCGCCTTCACCCCAGATCGGTAAGCGTCTTCAACGGCGACAAGATCTAGTGTCCATTCGTCCCCATCTTGAACGAATGGCACATCAACTTTCACCAAATGCGTTTCTTGGATCCAGGTATTGAAATTATGGTAAACGGGGCTATTTATAAGGACACGATCTCCCGGGCTAGTGAATAAGCGGAGAACCTCAACTACACCTACTCCGACGTCTGTCGCAATATGAATCTGATTCGGATCGACCATCCAGTCCCAGCGTTTCTTTGCAAAAGACTCAAAGCCCAAAGCAACCTCTGGTATCGGCCCCAAGTATCCAAGATCTGACCTAGAAACCATCTCCATCAGCAGATTCCGAATCGGCGCAGCAACAGGGAAATCCATTTCGGCAACCGGCAGTGGAAGAACGTCGGCCGGGAATTCGCGCCATTTCTCACTTCGATGATGACGAAGTTCTGTAAGTTCAATTGCTTTCACTTCAAAGACAGACATTGGGTCAGTATCCCATTCTGAAGGCGGCTTATGCTAGGAGTTGATCCTTCTCGTCGAATTTCGAACAATTAACGTTGTCGGCAACGTAATAGAAGGCAATTCCGCGTTTGGCCTCCGCAACTTATCCATAATCGCACTTGCCGCGAGTTCGCCCATCAATTGGACTGGTTGTTCAATTGTTGTGAGATCGGAGAATTCGGCCATCTCGTGCCCGTCAAATCCAATGATCGACATGTCATCGGGAACCTTTAGCCCGTGCCGCCGAACCGCTTGCATTGCGCCGATTGCCATTTCATCCGATTCGCAAAAAATCGCAGTCGGGCGATTTGGACGGGCCAAGAGTTCATCCATGGCCCTTGCACCAGCGTGCATGGTGAAGTCACCATGAACTTCGCGATTTGGAAGCCATTCCAATCTATTTTCTGCAAGCACCTGCATAAAACCAAGACGTCGGTCTTGCGGAACGCTGAAATTGAAAGGGTCGTGAGTGCTACCAGACATCAATGCAATTTGCTTATGCCCTTGATTGACCAAGTGTTGAGTCGCGGTTCGTGCCCCGGCAATGTCATCGATTGCAACGCTTGCACAACCCTCGTGATGCATACCCACTAGGGCGATGGGAATCCCAAGATTGAGCATCGAATCAAATTCTTCTTTGCTGGGGGGAACACTAATGACGATGATTCCGTCGACTCTGCCTTTGAGCAATTTGTGATGGAAGAGACGCTCACGGCCCTTCATCTGGCCAAAGTTGTAAAGCAGGAGATCATACCCAGCTTCCCGAAGGGCATGCTCTGCGCCATGAATAACATTTGAGTAGTACCAATTGGAGATGAACGGGGAGACAACACCGACACTATGCATGCGAGTGCTAGCCAACGCGACCTCAAGCGGGTAATTCAATTTCTCCGCAGCCGCAATAATTCTCTCGCGTGTTTCCTGGTTGACGTGCTGCATACCCCGTAGGGCTCGCGAGACTGTGGCCATAGAGACGCCGGCTAATTCGGCGACATCTTTGATACCAGCCATCGGTGCAACCTCCTCAAAAGAATTCGCCAAAACTAGAGTAGGGGTGGAACTCGAGGCAAGGGCAAGGCTAGATTAGGCGTATGGGCCAGCAAATCAAAACGTATATTCAATTGCAGGTGAACAATCGAGATCGATTTACCGTCTTCTTCCGGGTTTTCTTCATCATACCCGTGGCAATACTGGCTGATTCTTTCGGCGGATACACCTCCACTAAATCTTATATGGCTGGCGTTTTTGTTTTCCCGGTCGTGCTTACTCTCCTATTTCGTGGGGTATATCCCTCTTACGTCTATCAATTCAATAAAGCACTGGTTGGCTTGTCTTTAAGAATCGGGGCGTATTTCCTCTTGTTGACGGACGACTACCCCACTATCGAGGCAAACGAAAAAATCGGTGTCGAGTTTCCAGACATACAAGGCGGAAAAACCTTGAGCCGCGGTCTGCCACTTGTGAAATGGCTGTTGGCTATCCCGCTTTACATCGTCGGAGTGGTTTACGCCGTCTATGCAATGATGCTGACCATTCTCGCCTGGTTCACAATTGTCATAACAGGTGCATACCCTGAATGGTGCGCTGAAGGAGTTATTGGCACCATCGCTTATTGGAATCGAGTCAATGGTTATGCATTCGTCCTAGTGACGGATGAGTATCCAAGTTTTTCTCTTTAATCTTCGATGACTTTCACGAAGGCTCAGATGAAGCGTGCCGTCGCTCAAATCTGTGAGGCCGACCCGAAATTCATACCTATCATCGAGGCCAGTCCCCTCTGCCCCATAGGCATTAATGAATCGAAAAGCACGCATTTCGAATCCCTCGTCGAATCTGTCATCTCTCAACAGTTGGCGATACGAGCAGCAGACACGATTCATGCAAGGCTCGTTACCCTGGCGGGTGGGAAGATCACCGCAGCAAGAATCGCAAAATTGGAAGAAACCGACCTACGTTCTGCCGGACTCTCCGGAGCAAAAGCTAAAACAATTCAAGGGCTAGCCAGCGCAGCGCTAAGCCGCGAGGTTGACATCAATAAATTGCATTTACTCGAAGATGAAGTGGTTTCACAACAACTCAATTCACTTTGGGGTATTGGGCCCTGGACCGTCGATATGTTCATGATGTTCCAATTGGGACGTTTAGATACGTGGCCGACTGGAGATTTAGGGGTGCGCAGAGGTTGGGAGAAGATTCATCGATTGAAAGAGCAAATCGAGCCCAAGAAACTTCATACCCGCGGCGATAAGTTCCGTCCACACAGAAGCGTTGTTGCCTGGTACTGCTGGCGAGCCGTTGAGAATAAATAAACTATTTTGGCTCTAGGAACATCGAAACGGAATTAATGCACCACCGCTGATCTGTTGGAACGTCATAGCCTTCACCCTCAAAGACGTGCCCAAGATGTGACCCGCAACCCGCACAACGAACTTCGGTCCGAACGCGTGCGCCCAGTGAGCGATCCTCGACTAGAACGACCGCATCATCTTTTGTAGGCGCGTAAAAGGACGGCCATCCGCATCCGGAATGGAATTTGGTTTCACTTCGGAAAAGCTCGGCATTGCACGCTTTGCACTTGTAGATGCCTACGGTTTCGGTATCGACGTACTCTCCCGTGAAAGGGCGTTCAGTTGCTCCCTTTCGGAGAACATCGAAGGAAAGTGGATCTAACGCCTCTTTCAATTTCGCTTCATCTAGTTCAACTGGGTAAGGAGTGCCATCAGGGCGCAAGCCGTCAAAATCTCTAGGAGACATGGCGCTCCATGGGGTATGCAACCCCTGTGCTCGAGTGGCAGTCGTAACCGTTGGGATTTTTTTCAAGATAGCGCTGGTGGTATTCCTCGGCAGGCCAAAAGATGTGGCCATCGGCGGGAACAATCTCTGTGACGATGTCACCGTAACCAGCAGGCCTGATCAATTCTTGGTAGATCAAGCTTGTGGCGAGCGCAACGCGCTGTTGTTCGGGTGTCGTGAAGAAAATCGCGCTGCGGTATTGAGACCCGATGTCATTTCCTTGTGCGTTCAGAGAAGTGGGATCGTGCATGCCCCAAAATTCACCGACATAGATTGGGTAATCCGCATCGCCACCTTCAAATTCGACAAAGACCGTTTCAGCATGGCCAGTGAGTCCGGTGCACACTTGCTCATATGTGGGATTGGAAGTGCTACCACCCATGTAGCCCACTGCGGTTCGAATTACTCCGGGCATCTTCCAAAACCGGCGCTCGGCACCCCAGAAGCAGCCCGTTGCAAAGTATGCGGTAGAAGACATCAGGGTATTCTTTCGCCCTCAGGATGAAAGCACCACTTGAATTCCTGAGAATGCCGTACATGTGCGCCCCCGTAGCTCAGGGGATAGAGCACCGCCCTCCGGAGGCGGGAGCGCAGGTTCGAATCCTGCCGGGGGCACCCGATCTCAACTGGTGGTACTAATGAGGTGTCATGTAGCGTGAATTAGGCTGCGCGAGATAAATCACTTTGCCATAGGGAAATCTTTTGGCCTATCTCCTTGTTAATACACACGGGAGCAGGGAGAATTGGTCTCTCGGATCACATTAGTTAGATCCCATCACCACATACTGGGCGCAACGTTGCGGCTGCCGTATGGCTATCACAAGGAAGGGTAGGTCTATGGACTGGCGACATCAATCAGCATGCCGCGACGAAGATCCAGAACTGTTCTTCCCGGTTGGAAACACCGGCCCTGCGATCACGCAGATAGAAGAAGCAAAAAAGGTCTGTAACCGTTGCATCGTCAAAGACGCTTGCCTGGCTTGGGCTCTGGAGAGCGGCCAAGATGCTGGGGTCTGGGGTGGTCTGTCCGAGGACGAGCGAAGGGCGCTCAAGCGCCGCGCGGCACGAAACCGTGCACGCCTCATGGAGCAATCCAGCCAAATTCGCTAAATCGGGAAAGTTACCAGCGCAGAAGTGCCTTCGTGGGCGCCCTCAAGTACGAGGCGTCCGCGAAGTTCGTTTTCGGTCAGAGTCCGGACTATCTGCAGGCCCAAATTAGAGGATGAACCTAGGTCGAAATCGATCGGGAGACCCACACCATTGTCATAAATTCGGATCGAGCACTCGGTCTGGTCCCGTTCGACGACAATGCGCAGCGAATCCCCCTTGGCGGCCAAGCCGTGCTCGAGGGCGTTGTGGATGAGCTCGGTGACGACCAGAGCCAGCGGCGTGGCCAACCTGGGTTCGAGAGTACCGACCCGGCCCTCACGCTCAATCCGAATGGCGTTGACCCGGGGGCTTAGTTCGCGGGCATTTGCGACCAAGCGATCTAGAACTTCGTCAAAGGCGACGGTCTCCTCGGAACTTCCCGACAAGGTCTCATGGACCATCGCGATAGAACCGATTCGACGTACCGCCTCCTCCAGCGCCGCGCTGGCAGAAGGGTCTTCAATCCTGCGAGATTGAAGACGAAGAAGAGCCGAAACGGTCTGAAGATTATTTTTCACACGATGGTGAATTTCTCGGATCGTGGCATCCTTTGTCACCAACTCGCGATCTCGTCGTCGAACTTCAGTGATGTTGTGGAGCAAGACGATTGCACCGATTCGATCACTTCCTTGAATCAGTGGCATGACCAGAAGATCAATCGTTCCGGCAGAGTTCTCGCATTCGACACGACGCAATGCTCTACCGCTTAGAGAACTGCGAAGTCCCTCCTCATGCGCTTCTTGTCGAGCCTTGGTCAAAGATTCTGCGACATCGCCAAGTGAATAACTTTCGAGTTCATTGGCCCAACCCAATCTGCTAAATGCCGATCGGGCATTTGGGCTCGCGT
Source organism: Actinomycetes bacterium (assembly GCA_023252155.1). Taxonomy (GTDB): domain Bacteria; phylum Actinomycetota; class Actinomycetes; order Nanopelagicales; family Nanopelagicaceae; genus QYPT01. The sequence goes on from JAHEXJ010000014.1 coordinate 10,434, forward strand.
AGGAAATCACGCCGTTGACGTCGAGACGTATTAATCCATCGCCGACTCGAGGAAGGGGATCGAAAACAGAAATCGCATCTGGATACGGGAAATTACCCTCGGCCACCATTCGATAAAGGTTGTGCGCGATCTCGCGGTAATTCAATTCGAGTCTGCTGGGAGAACGCATCAAATCTGCGTTGCGGTGCCTTGAGATAACTGCAATGACCTGACCTTCAAATGTAACGGGAATCGTTTCTTCCTTAATCATCAACTCGCCAACGAGTTCAGGCTCAGAGTCCCGAATGATTTCACCATTGGATAATGCCGCGTCAATTCGTGCCTTTGCTCCCCAGGAGATTTCATCTCCAATTACGTCATGGGCGAAAACTGTCGCCGCAGTTGTTGGACGAATGTGTGCGACCGCAATATGGCCCGTTGGCCAACTCTTGCTGTCTTTGCGTTGTGGGACCCAAAGAATCAAATCTGCAAAAGAAAGATCAGAAAGCATTTGCCAATCGGCAGTAAGTTCGTGCAGTCGATGGATCTGCACTGTAGTGAGCGGACTGCGGCCCTGTAGCAAATCTTCAATCTGCGCCATAGGTAAACTCTCTCACGCCAACCATTTCGAAAGATACGTTGCGATTTCTTGAGGCGCGAACCACGATAATTCTGCCTCCTCTGATTCAGCGACTAGGAGGGATTGGACTTGAGTCCACTCCAATTTTGAGAGCAACGCCACATGATCGCCTTCGATTTTTCCCGCCTGCTCACTCTTTAAATCGGCAGCCAACACAAGGCCTAAAGTTGATTCAGATCCTTGCCTTTCCTTCGAGATGAGCGCGGCATGCCACGACCTTTCAAATTCCAATTCTTCTTGTTCGGCCTCATCCAACTGGGCTGCCGCCAATGCACCAGGCTCTACAATCAGCGCTTCGGTTACTTCGAACTCTCCATCGTTTAAAAAGTTTTTAAGCTCTACAAGGGTGATTGGCACATATGCTCGCATGCCACAAGGATATAAGTATCTAGGAAGAAAGTTCGACCGCGATCTTGGCAATGCATTTTCGAATCGATGATCGATCATCGGTCTCGACCAGCGTCGCCCGCTCGTCTTCGGCATGAGTCAATGCACCAACGTCGCGAGGCAAGGTGAAGACTCCCTTCGGATGTAAAGGCGTTGCGGCGGATAAGAATTGCTCTTCTCGATACTTGGCCTTCTTTCCCCTTGCATTCATGTTGAGGGCTAGGCTTACCCGCGCATGAATCGTGATTTGGGAGAACTCCCTCACCAAGGTCTCAAGTCGATGAATCGCAAGTACGTCCGCTTTGCTGACAAGCCAGAGTTCATCGGCTTGCTCGCACGACCAATGGATCATTGTCGAAGTCCAACGACGATCGGTCAACGAATCGGCTACGCCCTCGATCGATCCTAGGTCGATGATTACGAAATCATTCTTGCTTACTACTTCATCAAGATGATCACCTAATCGAAGTACATGCTCCCGGGTAAATTCACTCACGCTTAAGTGCGGCGCGATCGTTCGTGAATATTGTTCGGCATCCAATTTATGGAGCGAAAGCATAGGCGCGATTGAGGGATGGCGTATATCGGCATCCATTAGAAGAGTCTCTTTGCCAAGGACGCTCAACTCCATGGCGAGATTCATTGCCAAACTTGTGCAGCCTGAAGCACCCGAGGGAGAGCCGATGGCTATCACGTGCGCGCGACGTTTTGCAGCGCGCTCGACTGTCGCGCTTCGAATCAGTGGTGCCCGTACGAAGCCCCGGACCAGATTAAGGAGTTCGGATGCTTCGCGCGGAACTCCGAACAAACCCGAATATTCTTGGTCATCGGAATTTCCAGATATAAACCCAACTAATTGCCGCACCTTTGCCTGGAGCGAACCCACTAATTTCGCCGATATCCCTGGAAGATCCGGCGAAAAGATAATTACTACGTTCTTATTGGCAGAGAGATCGGAATCGATAAATTTCATAAGTGAATCAAAATCCAATGCCCTGAAAACAACATTCCATCCCTGGCTGAAGAGCGTTCCAGCGACGAATCCTTCGACTTCAGAATTGGCGATCGCAGTAACAACTATCGGTAAGGCGATTTCAGCCATGAGTTCTGACTACGACAACACGTCCCGACGCAGTGGCGTCCAAAACTTGCATGATGAGCTTCGTGTTCACAGACAGCGTAAGTGTGAGATCTCCCCCGAGGTTCTGACCTTTTCGATCGATAGCCAGAATGTAGGCGTGGGATATAACTAGATTGGGCGGTCCGATTTCCTTGGCGAGATGAGAATCTCCGACATGGTAGAGATTCACGATCTCACCGGTTGCCAAGTCCGCTGGAAGATCTGATGCGTGAACACTCACGGGCACGGCACTCATCTGTAGCGACGATGAATTCGAGCTAACCGCCGTGCTCGGCAAAAGCTCGCCAGCCCCAACGGATCTCACGACGACAAAATCATTTATGTTCTCGGAGGCACGGATGTAGGCCTGGATTCCGTCGGGAATGGCGATTCGTGTTGGAGTCAGATTACCGAGTGAAATGCGAACTCCCGGTGCAAGTGATGTCTTAGCGCTCCACACAAGTTCAGTTCTATTGGCCATCGACGAGAGCACGTATGCAGATAGAAATGATGCGCAAATAAGGCTAACCGCAGCGATCGTGCGTGTTTGGACTCTCTGTTTTGGTTTTCTCATAATGAGCAACTAAAGGTCATCCAGCGAGTTCTCTGCGAAAGATACCCACAGTCATCCTTTGGGATGAGGTAAAGATCGGTCAAAGGACTGAGGTTCTATGCTCCTTCTCGGGCGATGGTGGAACCATGACCACCTCAACTTTGATCTGCCGCCCCGTTTCATTTCCGCAAGTTTCAAGCACCCAGGACGATATCTGGAACCACCCCATGTTGGATCTCTTCCGACAGAACCAAGAAAAAATCATCGTGCGCCAACCTTTGTTGTACTCGATTCCCAGCAACTTCGGCGAAGAATACGACCCCGAATTTGCCCCTCAACCAACATCGGCTTCGGACCTTCCCGAACTTCGCGAGTGGACTTTCAAATTTGCGATCAGCACATTAGAAATTTTGGCTGCAAAGAGGCAGCCAAGTCAGCTTGCCAGGTGGTGTCACCACACCATCTACACACAACTTGTATCCGGAGTTGGATCGCTAAAAGAGGTAGGCAAGGTTCGAAAACTTCATATTTGCCAGCCGCTAGATGGCATATCTGAATCTGCACTCACAGTCAGATTCAATGATCGAATCAGATCTCTGGTCATGCGCTTTGAAGGTGTAGACCATCGCTGGCTCTGCACAGCCCTGACATTGCTATAGGCGAATTACTTCGCTCCGTGGCACCGTTTGTATTTCTTCCCTGATCCACACGGACACGGAGCATTCCTCGAGATTCCACCAGTTGTGCTGGTACCCGATTCATCAGGAGCGGAGTATTGAAGTTCTGTTGGCGCCGAATGGGTTTCAAGACCCTTGCCGGTAACTTCGTTGCTGCTCTCCTCGACGGTAACTTCAATGTTGAACAAGTAGCCAGCGATTTCTTCCTTGATCGCATCCATCATGGCCGAGAATAGCTCGAAGCCTTCATTCTGATATTCGACAAGTGGGTCACGTTGAGCCATCGCACGCAAGCCGATTCCCTCTTGCAAATAGTCCATTTCGTAGAGATGCTCGCGCCATTTTCGATCGAGAACGGAGAGAAGAACTTTGCGTTCTAGTTCGCGCATGACTTCGGAGCCAAGGAATTCCTCGCGGGCCTTATACGCCAGCAGTGCGTCTTCAACGACCTTGTGCTCTAGATAATCGGCATCCAAAGCGTTTCGGCTTCCAAGCTCTTTATCCAAATCTTCGATGGTGAACGAGATTGGATAAAGTGATTTCAGGGCGACCCAGAGAGTTTCCAGATCCCAATCTTCGGCATAGCCGCCAGAAGTTGCCGCCGTGATGTATGCGGCAAGGGTCTCCTTCAGGAATTCTTGCACCTGGTCTTGAATATCTTTGCCCTCGAGGACCAGACGTCGCTCGCCGTAAATTACTTGGCGTTGGCGATTCAACACATCATCGTATTTAAGGACGTTCTTTCTAATTTCAAAGTTCTGGGACTCAACTTGTGTTTGAGCCGAACGGATCGCATTGCTAACCATCTTGGATTCGATAGGTGTGTCCTCAGGTATTCCGGCAGCAGAAAGAAATCGCTCGACCATTCCCGAGTTGAACCGTCGCATCAAATCATCTTGCAAAGAGAGATAGAAACGTGACTCTCCTGGATCGCCTTGACGACCAGACCGACCACGCAGCTGATTATCAATACGTCTGGATTCGTGGCGTTCGGTGCCTAGAACGTAAAGCCCACCGAAAGAAATTACTTCTTCATGTTGCGCGGCAACGGCGGCCTTCTGCTTTGCAAGTTCGGCAGGCCATGCGCGCTCGTACTCTTCAGGAGTATCAACTGGCGAAAGCCCTTGACGCTGCAATTCGAAGTCAGCCATGAACTCGGGGTTTCCTCCGAGCATGATGTCGGTACCGCGACCGGCCATATTGGTTGCCACTGTTACTGCTCCAACCGTTCCGGCCCTTGCGATAATTGCGGCTTCACGCTCGTGATGTTTAGCATTAAGAACTTCGTGAGCGACGCCATTCTTCTTCAGCACTGCCGAGAGTTCTTCGGACTTTTCAACGCTGACTGTTCCTACGAGTACTGGTTGACCCTTGCGGTGACGGGCGACAATGTCCTTGGCGACCGCTTCGAACTTTCCGACTTCGGATTTGTAGACAAGATCTGCTTGATCTGCACGGATCATTTCGCGGTTTGTTGGGATAGGAACTACGCCCAGCTTGTAAATCTGGCTGAATTCGGCCGCCTCGGTCATAGCCGTACCGGTCATACCTGAGATCTTCTCGTAGAGACGGAAGTAGTTCTGCAGGGTAATCGTTGCCAACGTCTGGTTCTCGTCCTGAATTTCAATGCGCTCTTTTGCTTCAAGGGCTTGGTGCATGCCTTCGCTATAACGGCGGCCCGCAAGGATGCGGCCAGTGTGCTCGTCAACGATGAGAAGCTCGCCATTCATGACGACATAATCCTTGTCGCGCTTGAAGAGTTCCTTCGCGCGTACAGCATTGTTGAGATAGCCGATTAGAGGAGTATTTGCTGATTCATAAAGATTACTAATGCCCAGAAGTTCTTCAACTTTTGTTACGCCTTCTTCGAGAATACTAGAGGTGCGCTTCTTCTCATCCACTTCATAGTGAAGATCGCGGACTAACTTTTGAGCAATGTTATTGAACTCCACATACCACTTGGTGGCCTTGTCTGCAGGTCCACTGATAATGAGAGGCGTACGTGCTTCATCGATAAGAATCGAGTCAACTTCGTCGACGACAGCAAAGTAATGATCCCGCTGAACACACTCATCGAGAGTCCAAGCCATGTTGTCGCGCAAGTAGTCAAAGCCAAACTCATTGTTGGTTCCGTAAGTGATGTCGGCTGCATAAGCGATGCGGCGCTCTGTTGGGTCCATCGACCCCAGAATCACTCCAACGGTGAGCCCCAGAAAACGGTGGATTCGACCCATCCACTCGCTATCGCGCTCGGCCAAATAATCATTAACGGTTACTACGTGCACGCCGCGTCCCGTAAGAGCGTTCAAATATGAGGGCAGTGTGGCGACAAGTGTCTTTCCTTCACCAGTACGCATTTCCGCGATATTTCCCCGGTGAAGCGCCGTTCCACCCATGAGCTGAACATCGTAATGTCGCTGTCCAAGAGTTCTTTTTGCGGCTTCGCGGACTACAGCGAAAGCCTCGGGAAGTAGATCATCTAGCGTGGCACCCTGGGAAAGTCGCTCTTTGAATTTTCCAGTCATCGCTCGCAGGTCTTCATCACTGAGCGCGGAAATCTCTGCCTCGTGACTATTAACAAGCGTGACGACTTTGCCCAAATCTCGGATAGTTCGTCCTTCTCCTGCCCGCAAGATTCGATCTAAAAATGCTGGCATGCCACAACCTTTCTCATATTCACGCGAATCGGTGCCTTATAGGGGAACTGCCCCAACCCATTGTCCTATCGTAGGGGTAGAGCAACGAAGGCGGTAACCGCAGCGAGAACGCGAAAACCGCCTATTTCCAGGGTTCTCACAGCCTCACCTATGGTCGCACCGGTAGTTATCAAGTCATCAATCAGGAACACCTCACACGGGCGAGCCAATGGCCTTACAACGCTCATCGACCCAGAAAGATTCCCTATTCGAGAATGTGCGTCAAGTTGAGATTGGTCGCGAACTTTGCGGTTGTGCCCAATGACCTGTCGAATGGGAAGGTTTTCTTGCGCGGCGATTTGACCCGCAATTTCTGCCACAAAATTTCGACCTCTCTTGCGAAGCGCCCTCTTCGAATGTGGGATTGGTATCAAAGTCGGATGAATTCTCAACGTCTTAATTGCAGTTCTCAAGGAATCCACGAGTGCATCCGTCATCAGTTCGTCAGCTCTGCGAACCCCATCTTCCTTGGCGGCCAACAGTATGCGTCCTGCCTTCGAACCGTATTTGATCGAAGAGAAGACCGGCACGTTCCCGACATAAGTCCGATATTGAAGGATTTGGAGTTCGAGGGAACACGCGTCACAAATTTCCTTTCCAAGCGAAGAACAACATAAACATCGAGGCGGAAAAATGAGGTCGCGTAAACCGTTTGAAATCTTCATAGCAAAAGTGTTGATAGTTCGGCGAGATTATTGGGTCTCCGAGATCAAACTGTGGATGGATAGTCCTCTGGCTGCAAACGAATGAGACGAGAGACAATTTCCCCGCCGGCGCGCCTGGGAAGTGTCAGCACGAAATGCGCGCCTTTATTGGGCCTGCCCCACGCTTCGAGTTCTCCATTATGCAATCTGGCGTCCTCAAGAGCTATGGAGAGTCCGAGCCCGGTTCCGCCTCGAACACGGGCACGAGACGGATCGGCGCGCCAGAAGCGATCGAAAACCCTGAATGCCGATTGTTCTTCAAGTCCGACACCGTAATCGCGGACACCCACCGCAACCTCAGTATCAGAGGCGACAATCTTCACCCGAATCGGCTTTCCGTCAGAATACTCAATGGCGTTGCTCAATAGGTTTCGCAATATACGTTCCACGCGTCGAATGTCTGCGTTTATTAGTACCGGCTCTTTAGGATGCGAGAGTTCAATTGATGTCGATCGCTCCTTCGCCAGTAACGACAGGTCCGAAATACATCTCGTCGCAAGTGCAGTCATGTCGAATTCAACGCTTTCAAGAATGGCGACTTCCGCATCGAAGCGACTTACTTCCAAGAGATCCTCAAGCAACCTCTCGAAGCGATCGATTTGAGCGACAAGTAATTCCGCGCTCCGTGCGATATTAGGATCGAATTGATCTCGCGAGGAGTGAATAACTTCTGAGGCCATTCGCAACGTGGTTAGCGGGGTTCGGAGCTCGTGCGAAACATCCGAAACAAATCGCTGTTGGACACGAGAGAGATTGGATAGGCGAGTTATCTGGTCTTGCAATGACAATGCCATTTCGTTAAAGGCCGTTCCCAGTCTGGCTATCTCGTCCTTGCCTCGAATCTGCATTCTTTGGTTCAAATTACCGGCTGTAAATCCTTCGGCAATTCTTGCTGCCTCTCGCACTGGTCGGACAATTTGACGTACAACGAGAGAAGTAATGAGAGTGATTAATAAGAGAAGGGCAATACCGGTTAAAAGCAACGAACGACTCAGCAGGTCAAGGGTTGCATTCTGGCTATCCAAGCTGAACAGCAGGTACATCTCGTAGTCGCCAGCCTTTGGGATTGTGATCTTTTCACCGACGGCCAACGCCGGAACTTTTGTTCCGTCCGTATAGCGAATCATCGTCTCAGACCATTCAGTGGAGACGGCCTTTTGAACCCTCAGTCGCAGTTCTTGAGGAATCGAGGAAACCAACATCTGGTTGGAAGTTCGCTGGTAATCAATTGCTCCTTTTGGCATGGGCTTCGTTCGCAAAAGTGCGACTTCTCTTCCGTTTATTGCCGTACCGATCACGCTTGGAGAATTCACGATGATGTCATCAACGATCTGCTTGATCGCTTTGGCTTCAGAATCCGAGGCGAGAATGATCCGGTACTGCGCATTAAATATCGCCGATCGCGCTTCTGCGACGGATGATTCGACTTTGACGTTCTTGATGCCATCAGAAAGTTGGGCATACAGCGCCGAACCCGTCAGCCATACAACACCAAGGCAGAGAAGCACCGTTGAGAAAATGACCTTAAACGCCAGGGAATTTCGAAAGCTGGCAATCCTTGACGAGCGAGTCACCTCACGCTCCGCCTGTTACTCCCGCTTTATAACCCACGCCGCGAACGGTAACTACGATCTCGGGGTTCTCCGGATCATGTTCGACCTTCGCGCGAAGTCTTTGAACGTGAACGTTTACAAGACGCGTGTCAGTCGAATGTCGATAGCCCCAAACTTCGCTCAGTAGGGCATCTCGAGTAAAGACTCTTCGAGGCTCCTTGGCCAAAGCAACCAGGAGGTCAAACTCAAGTCGAGTCAACGCAATTACTTTTCCTCCGCGTGTGACTTGATGTGCCACCAGATCAATTGCCAGATCGGCCAAAGTAAGTCGTCCTGAAAGCCCTGCGGATGAACGACGAAGTCTGGTGCGAATTCGAGCAACGAGTTCTGACGGGTGTTTGAATGGCTTGATCATGTAATCGTCGGCGCCGGCCTCAAGACCTTCGACGACATCTAGGGTGTCGCCCTTTGCGCTGAGCATCACGATAGGCACCATCGATTCAGCTCTAATAAGTTTGCAAACTTCAATGCCATTTAGTCCTGGCAACATAACATCAAGAAGTACTAGGTCGGGAGGATTCGCCCTAAAGACTTCTAGGACTTCATCCCCCCGACTTACCAAATCCACATCAATACCTGCGCTCGTCAACACAATGCCGAGCATTTCCGCGAGGTCCTGGTCATCATCAACGACCATAACCAAGGTCATTAGCTACCGTGTTCCCAAGAGTTTAAGTACATATCTTGGGCGGGAGTAAGGGTGTCAATCTGACCGCCCATGCTCTTGAGCTTCATCTTCGCAACCTCAAGATCGATGTGCGTTGGAACATTGTGAAGGCCAGCAGACAAGTTCTTTGATTCGGCAACAAGCCACTCAGCAGTAAGCGCCTGATCTGAGAAAGACATGTCCATAACTGCAGCTGGGTGTCCTTCTGCGGCACCTAAATTCACTAAGCGACCTTCTGCGAGAAGTAACAAGCGACGGCCATCGGCCATCACGTATTCATCTGTCTGATGGCGAATCTTGGAATTCTTCTTAGTCGCACTCTTCTCTAACCAAGCAACGTCAATTTCAATGTCGAAGTGTCCGGAGTTGGCCATGATTGCTCCATCCTTCATCACGGCAAAATGCTCTTCGCGCAATACGTCGCGATTACCGGTGACGGTGATAAATACATCGCCCAGCTTGGCTGCGTCAATCATCGGCATAACTCTGTAGCCCTGCATCATCGCATCGAGGGCCTTGGTGGCATTGATTTCGGTGACTATGACGTCGGCGCCCATGCCTTTAGCTCGCTCTGCCACGCCTTTTCCGCAGTAACCAAATCCTGCGACAACGAGGATTCGACCGGCCAGCAAGAAATTGGTCGAACGGAAGAGCGCATCAAGGCTTGACTGTCCGGTGCCATAGCGATTGTCGAACATGTGCTTGGTGTCGGTGTCGTTGACGGCGATCATCGGGAATTTCAGCGCCCCATCTTTTGCCATCTGACTTAATCGAATGACGCCAGTTGTCGTTTCTTCGCAACCACCCGTAATTCCTGGAATGAGTTCGGTACGTGTCGTGTGCAAGGTATTTACCAAATCGCAGCCATCATCAAAAACTTGGTGAGGTTGAGTATCCAACGCAGCATTAATGTGGGAGTAGTAGCCGTCGCGGTCAACCGCGTTACGGGCAAAAACGCTAATTCCGTATTCGTGCACCAGGGCCGCGGCTACATCATCTTGCGTAGAAAGTGGGTTGGATGCACAAAGGGCGATTTCAGCACCGCCTACTTTCAGGGTGCGCATGAGGTTTGCGGTCTCTGTAGTCACGTGCATGCAGGCAGCGATGCGGATTCCAGCAAACGGCTGGCTCTTGGCAAAACGTTCGCGGATTTGGGCAAGAACGGGCATGTTCCTCTCGGCCCACTCGATTCTCTTTCGCCCCTCTGCAGCAAGGCTCGCATCTGCAATATCGTGTCTAGGCAGTGTGACAGTGGCTGATGAACTCACGAAAAACTCCTTCTCGGACAAAGCGTTATCAAGGCTCCTAGGTTACTTGGTCGGGCTCTTAATGGCACATCTCAGCGGCGAATAAGGTCCAAAACCTCATCCCGAACCCGATCCAACCGAGCTTTTGTCTTAGCTTCAACATTCAACCGAAGTAGTGGTTCTGTGTTGGAGGATCTCAAGTTAAACCACCATCCTTCGGCATTGACCGTCAGACCATCAAGGTGATCCAAAGTCACACCCGCCATCCCTCCATATACCTCTTCAATATTGGCAAGAATGGAGGCGGGATCGGCGACAGTCGAATTGATTTCTCCACTTGAAAAATACCGTTGATAGCTCTTCAAGATCTTCGACAACGCCTTGTCCTGATTGCCTAATGCGGCAACGGCGTGAAGAGCCGCGAGCATCCCCGAATCTGCGCACCAAAAATCTCTGAAGTAGAAGTGCCCTGAATGCTCTCCCCCGAATACTGCACCAGTATCTGCCATCAGCTTCTTGATATAGGAATGACCGACTCTGCTTCTTATCGCAGTGCCACCAGATTCCTCAACGATCTCGGCAACCGATCGAGATGAAATCAGATTATAAATCACACTGGAATTGGGGTACTTCGCCAACTCGCGCGCGGCAATTAAACCTGTGAGTGTCGAGGGATTTACGATCTCACCTTTCTCATCGACTAAGAAACAACGATCTGCATCCCCATCGAAAGCCAATCCAATGTCTGCATGATGCTTACGCACTGCTTTTTGCAAATCGACGAGGTTGCTGGGGTCAATTGGATTTGCATCGTGGTTTGGGAAGGTGCCATCCAATTCGAAATACAACTCGATGATCTCCACGTTTAGTCGGTCAAAGACTGGCATCGCCGTGTACCCGGCCATTCCGTTGCCGGCGTCGATCACTATCTTGAGCGGGCGGATGGCGCCTACGTCCACTAGCGAAAGCAAGTGAGTTGCATAGTCGTCCAACATATTCCGTTGCGACTCAAGGCCCACCGGCCGCATGATGATTGGACTGCCTTCGACTACGTGGCGTTCAATCGTCTGCAATCCGGATTCCTTGCCAATCGGGCGAGCGCCACTTTTGCACAATTTGATTCCGTTGTATTCAGCCGGGTTGTGGCTGGCGGTGAACATGGCCCCGGGCATATTCAATTTGCCGGAAGCAAAATAAAGCATGTCCGTCGATGCCAGACCGATCCGGATGACGTCCATCCCGTTCGATGTTGCACCTGCAGAGAATGCACTTGCCAGAGTTGGCGACGAGGGGCGCATATCTTCGCCGATCACAATCGTGCCGGGCTCGCGCTCTTGCTCCAGGAATCTTGCAAAGGCCAAACCAACGCGAAAGGCAAAATCAGGTGTAATTTCCGTTTCGACAAGCCCGCGAATGTCGTAGGCCTTGAAAATATCTGGCGATTTAAACTCGCTCATGGTTATGAACGAACGGCACGCAAATGACCGCGCCGGCCAAGGCCCTGGTTACCGGTTTGAGAATTCGATTGATCTGCGGCCTTCACGGGATGGGCAACTTCGCGGACAGCATCGGCTATTGCCATCAAGTCTTCATCCGTTGGCCCAGGTTCGGTGCCACTCAACTCTTGTCTAATGACACTCCATCCATTTGGAACGGTCAAACGCTGGGCATGGACTTCGCAAAGATCGTAGGCATGAGGCTCGGCAAATGTCGCCAAAGGTCCAACCACAGCAACCGAATCCGCATATACATACGTGAGCGTCATTACCGCTTTGCGGCGGCAACCTCCACGGGAGCAACCACGGCCGACGCGAGATGTCATGCCATACAGGTTAGTGGGCGAAACTCGTTTTAGATCGCAATGACCCGTTTGCTAATGACTAATCACTGCGATGTCGGATACGGGAACTGGCGCCTTTGCCAATGTGCTTCCAACCGCCAGCGGAAAGGCGCCGATACCACTCGTCGAAGTGATCAAACCACTTGCAGCCACCGAGGACTTGATACCTGAAATAGTGATCGACTGCGCCTTGTCCGGAACCTTCCAAATCACGTTGTCGTTTCCGACGATATGGGTTGTAACCGTCTTACCCGATGTGAGGCGCGTCGAGACAATCAAATCGACAACGTCGCCAGTGAAAACCAACGTGGGTGTCAGCCCCGTAATTGCCATCACCATCGGTACCAGGGGCGGGCTCATGGCGTTCCACACAATGTCTTGATGATCGCTCATTCGAAGTGGCGAATATACGCCCGCCACCAACGGTTGATCGGATCGAATTCGAAGCGAAAATGCGCTGTAAGCGATGGTGGATGCCAGAGGCACGTCAATCACCTGGCCGTGAGGCACGACTCTTCCGTCAAAGCCGACCGGCACGAAGACGCCGTCTTTGGATATCGAATCCACTCGAATATTTGCGTCAACATTTCCGGGTACCAGTAGCCGCAGGACATGGGGGCCGCCGACACCCTTCGTAACTTGATGAGGTATCCCGGCGATTACAAAATCGGTTCGGGGGAAGTCCACCGAGTTAACAGCGTCTCCGCCCAATGTTTTCAATCCCTTGGCGCGTTCATCGACCAAGAACGCATTGATACGTCCAGATCGAGCAGTGACCCTGATGACCAGACGCGTCGCGCCAGCAGCCAGGAGATCAAGTGAAACGCGTGACGAAGAGTTCGCGCGAACGGTAAGCACCTTTCCAGATTGAGGACCGGCGGCAGTCCAGACTGCGACATCCACGATCGCATCGCTAAGCCCGCTATTTACTACGTACAGTCGACCCTTGCTGGTCACATCTGCTGCGCCCCCCACAAACCACTGGTCGCCTTGCGGTGCCCGACATAACGTGGAACCGGCCCATACGCCGCTCAGGTTCTGCCATGCAAGTGAACTAGTTGCTCCCTGGTCGAGCAGGATCGCGCCTTTTGTGATCGAATACCGAGTCGTTCCAATTGGCGCCATCACAGTGGACTTGCCTGAAATAATTCGAAATGGAATTTTCTTAGTGGCAATTGAAACCTGCGAAGTAACGTTGGAATCAGTTGGCGGGCACACCACGGCTGGATAGCTCTGCGAAAACTTTGCAGAAACACCTTTGGTCGTGAGTAAATTACTTGTCACCAGAACAAATATCACCGCCACGGCAATTATCAGGGCTCTTCTGAATTTCATGTGAGCTCCTCAAGGGACATTTCGCCACGCCTTCGTCCGCTTGGCACGATCATCACGAGCACAGATAAGAAGAAAATCATCTGCAGCGATAACCAGGCGCGTCTGGAAGTGCCGTCATGAATAAGTGAGAATTCGCCTGCTTGGGTAACTTCGAATTGCGGCAGGCCATAAGAATTTCTCGAACGAACCAGCTGCTTCCCGTTCTGAATTACCTTCCATGAATTGTCATAATTCTCGCCTAAGGTCAAAATCCCAGGGCCCGGCGCAGAAACTCGTGCTGAAACATCCTGCGTTGGAAGAGCCGTCGATTTGCCGTTTGAATCAGTGAAAACCAATCGATCACTTATACCTGCAACTTTCCAAACAATTCCTGCCTGAGTCGATGAAGTTCTGAGGAATCCCCCAAGCCCGTCGACTTCTCTCGCCAATTGAGTATCCACTGGTTTCTTCATGAAGAGGTATTTGATCCCGTAAGCCGCCAAAACTTTGCTACTGCTGATTCCCGAACCGTCAACAATTTCGCGCACTGCAACCTCTAGATCCTTCGAGTCAGCGGGGGCAACGTCGGGATCTGCGAGCATCGCATCGCTTTCACGAGCGATGAAGAATGAAATTGTGTCTGTTTTGCTACCGGAAATATTTCGAAGGACCAGCGTTTTGACCCCAGGTGTCACAGCCAAGAAAGGAGGCAGAACGCCTGGATGATTCGCCCGGACCGGCGAGGCGGCCCCTGACGTGACTACCCAAATGGAAGCGGATAGGCCGTAGAAAATCGTGGTACCAATGGCAAGACCGGCAAGTATGTGCCGATAATGGAAGCGGACATTGGCAAGTTTCTGACGCAACCCATTCAAGATCACAACGCCTGCGCATAAGGATGCGATGGTCGCGTAAGCGAGCAGTGAGCCTGTCCAAAGAATTTCACTTTTCGCGCTGGAATGTCCGGAAATGTTTAGGACGCTCAATAATGTGGCAATGAGCAAAAATGCCAGTCCGATTTCGGCGTACTTGCGGGCCATTCCAGATGACAGGGCTGAAATGATCAGCACAAAGGCCACGGGGCTTAAGATCCACCAAGGCAACGAACCTGGTCCGCCAGGGTTGGCTAGAAATGCCAAATTGGGCCCGCCTCCAGGAATGAGCAACCCAGGTTCTATTAATAAACGGCTCGGGTGCACCAATGCTTCAAACGACCATGGCAAGCAAAGGGCGAACGGCGTGAATATCAGCGTCGCCCGCTTGCTAAATCTTTTCAACAGAAGTGAGCGGCTACTTCCCTTTCTAAAATCACGCACATCCAAGACCAAACCAAGAATGTAAATCAACGCAATCCCCACAAAGGCCGGGAAACTAAATGCGGTTAACACCCCGAGCAAAAGGCTGAAGCCAAAAATCGCCCGCCAGTGAATTTCTTCGACTTTGCGCAACCGAGATAGGAAGAAAGCGATCCGCGGTCCAATTATTAATGCCGCGATTGTCCCAAGTCGGCCAGAGTTAATTGCCGCAATTGCAACGGGTGAGATCGCATAGGAAAAACTTGCCCCCATGATGAGCCAAGCGTTGCGAGAGAGTTTTCGAAGTAGCGAATACATAGACCACATGAAAAGCAGCGGAGCAATCCAAAAGAGAAATGCAAGGAGAGCGAATGCCTTTCCGAAAAAGAGTGTCGAGAGGATCGCGAGAATGAGTATCCAAGTGGGGGTGGCCGTGGAACTTCCCATTCCAACTTGATGCCAAGACTCCCCATACTTGCTCCATAAATCACTTGCCCCGATTGGAGAGCCCGGAAGTGCGCCACCAACTAATGAGCCATACCGGTGTGCCGACCAAAGAGAGGTGAGAGCGACAAGTACAACGACTCCTAAAACCCCAGGACGACGTATAGCACTTCGCCAATATTTTGATGGCTCGGGTGTCAGGAGGTCTTCATCTTCGGACGGAGCATCTAATTCTCCCGCGACCTCAGGCCGTGCAGGCAGCAAACTTTGTCGGATAGATTCGGAGGCCCTAAGTAGCCCTAACCGCAACTGAGACCATCGAGGCGGAATAAAACTGGAGACCACTCTCGCTGAAATCATCCTTTTCTTTTTTCTTAATTTGCGCGCCTCGAGAATCAAACCCGGGCGCACGAGTAATAGGGCCACCGCGAGTACTTCATCGGAGGCGTAACCTGGCAATTTCGCTAGCAAAAACCCACCTGCACGTACCATCGCGCTGAAAAGCATCTGGATGGAAAGCCAAGGGAGCAACCACCACGAAGAATTCGTAAGCAATACATAAGCGGCGTTGCGACGATCCAGAATGAGAGGCCGCCTAAACGCGCCACTCTTAACATCCAACTTTCGGCGCTCGGATGCAGCGGCCTCCGCGTGAAAAGCAACCGCATCAGTCACGGCAATTACGGAATATCCAGCGACGTGGGCTCGCCACCCAAGGTCGACGTCATCCCGAAAGAGTTTCAAGTTTGGGTCAAATCCACCAAGTTCTTCAAAAACATCACGCCGAATCAGCATGCCCGCGGTACTAACTGCCAAGACCTCTCGTATTCCATCGTGCTGACCTTGGTCATACTCATGGGGTTCAAGACCAGTCCAGCGAGCGCCGTTGTTGGCAATGCTCACGCCAGCTTCGAGAAGATGGGACCTGTCATACCATCCGCGCAATTTGGGCCCGGCAATTGCAACTTGCGGACGGTCTTCGACCGCATTCAACAGCGCTTCCAGTGCACCTGGCTGGGGTGCGCAATCATCGTGGATCAACCAGATCCATTCGGTCTGGCCGGATTTTTTCGGCAAAGTTTCCAGACCCGCTGAAACCGCTTCGCCAAAGCCCGTCTCGCGAGGAAGAGTAAGCGATGCAACGCGAGCGTTGCGCAAAAGTTTTGAGGAACTATCAGCAGAATGCGTATCTACTGCGAGGGTGTAATCGATGGGTCGAGTCTGCGAAGCCAATGAAGCAACCACTTCGGGAAGCCACATCGCTCCATCATGCACGACAAGAATCGCCGTTACGTGATGGCTGCTGTGGTTGGAGTCAGCCATGCGGACTGCCAGTCCGCGGGTTAGGCGGGACGACGCTTAAGTCGACGGCGCTCGCGCTCTGATAACCCGCCCCAGATTCCGAATCGCTCATCGTGGGCGAGGGCGTAATCCAAACACTCTGATCGAACATCACAGGACATGCATACTCGCTTTGCTTCACGAGTTGAACCGCCCTTTTCAGGAAAGAATGCCTCTGGGTCGGTCTGGGCGCAGAGCGAGCGCTCTTGCCATGAAAGTTCGACGTTCTCGCCTGTGATGAGTTGGATGTTGGGACCATCAGGTCGAATATCTGACATTCCTACACTCCTCAATTCTATTAATCCAGTAACACTCTTTGACAATCTCTTGAAGTAAATACTGTGTACTTCAAAATTAAGGCTGTTGTCGGATTAGGCCCTACGGACGTAAATCCAATAGTTGAATTACACGCGTGTAAGTCGTTGAAGTCAAGTCATTTTTCACCTTTACCTGCAGTTAATTTCACGCTATAGGGGAAGCAGGCTCACAACTTCGTCGTTGGAAATAAAAGAATCTTCAACATCTAACTGCGAAGCAACAGTTGAATGTGCGGCTACAAAGCAATTACGTATCTTCGCACCAGGCATCACCGTTGCGCCTTCGGAGACGATTGAGCCGTCCACCAAAGCCCCGACACCTACATGAGCGCCTCGACCAATTGCCGAGCCGCCAGTCACGATTGCACCTGGCTCAACCACAGCACCTTCATGTGCAATGTATTCCGCAGATCGATGTACGAGTGGTATTCCCTCGAGAGCTCCCGGGTTTGCTAACCCACGAACGAGATCGACCGAACTTTGCAGAAGCGCCTTTGGTGTGCCGATGTCAAGCCAATATGAGTCATCGACCATTCCGTAGATTGCCTGACCGTTGGCCACTAGCTGGGGAAAAATTTCTCTCTCGACGCTGACCACTTTTCCCTCGGGGATAGAGTCAATTATCAGTGGATTGAAGACGTAACACCCCGCATTAATAGTGTTAGTTACTGGTTTTTCCATCTTTTCTAGAAAAGCCGTTACGCGACCCTCATCATCTATCGGCACACACCCAAATGCCCTGGCATCTGCAACATGGGTCAGATGCATGGTGACGTCGGCACCTAAAGATTCGTGCATTTTGATTTGCTTGGAAAGATCATGCGAGCTCAGGACGTCGCCATTGAAGATCACGATCGACTCAGATTTGTTCAGAAGTTGGGCCGCATTTCGAATTGCTCCGCCGGTTCCAAGTGGCTCCTCCTCCACCGCATATTGGAGTTTCATTCCCCATTTAGATCCATCGCCAAAATATGGGATGAAGACTTCAGACAAATATGAGGTTGCCAATACAAGTGAGGTGATACCGGCTCGTTTGGCCATTGCCAATTGATGCTCCGTGACGGGCAGTCCAGCAATGGGAAGCATGGGTTTGGGGACGGTGCCTGTGAGCGGCATCAACCGCGTTCCGAATCCGCCGACTAAAAGTATTGCCTGGGCCATAGTTTGTTGAGTCTACTTAGGTTCACTTCCCGTTGAAACCTCTCGGTCCATCGCATGGCTGTACTGAGACCATGATCCTGGGAAAAGCCTGCCCTGCCCCAGACCCACCAATTCGATCGTAAGTAAATTGTGGCACGCGGTTACGCCCGAGCCGCAATACGAAATTATGTCCTCACCCTCTTTGACCCCAGCCTCCTCAAAGCGCTTTCTGAGAATCTCAAGAGGCAAAAAAGTACCGTCGGTATTGAGGTTTTCTCGACAAGGAACATTCATGGCACCAGGTATGTGACCCGGGCGTGGATCAACGGGATCAGCTTCGCCTCTGTAGCGTTCGCGATTGCGCGCATCGATCACCACATTTCTCAAGTCACTTGCTTCATCAATATCTGCAAGCCGATTTGCTGGCCAAAGTCGCGTTGAAAAATTAGCTGGATCCAGCGACTGCGAACCTTTTTGAAGTGCACCTTTGTAACTTTGAAGGCCGCCATTTAGTAGTGCTGCATTCTCTCCGAGGGCGCGCAACATCCATACAAGTCGAGCCGCGATTACTCCCCCAGCATCGTCATAGGCAACAACGGTGGCACCATCGCCAATTCCAAGTTCAGACATTCCTTGAGCAAAATGCGAAGGCGAAGGTAATGGGTGTCGTCCAACTTCTGTGCCACCTTCGCCCGATAGCCAAGTTTCTAGATCGACAAAAATAGCTCCTGGAATGTGTCCTTCTTCGTAAGCCCTGCGCCCCGACCGACCGTCCAAATACCAGCGACAGTCCGCTAAAACCACATCCTCGTGATGAGTTGTCAACCAGGAGACGTCAACTACTGGTGCAATCACTACTGGCGACCCGACGTACTAAAAAGTCTTGCCGCGGCTTCATCGATTTTTTCATCCGTCGCGGTCATGGCCACGCGGATGTGGTGGTCTCCCTTTGGCCCGTAGAAATGACCAGGGGTAGCCAGGATGCCTAATTCTGCAAGCCAGGCAATCGAAACCAAGTCCTTCTCGTGGCGAGTACACCAGATGTACAAACCTGCACGTGATTCTTCGACTTCAAATCCTGCTAACTCCAAAGCTGGGCGGAGCCTTTCGCGACGAGAGTTGTACCTATCCCGTTGCTCGGCTACATGGACGTCATCAGAAAGTGCAGCAATCATTGCCATCTGTATCGGTAGCGGAACCATCATGCCTGCGTGCTTGCGGACTTCGCGCAATTTAGCAATGACTTTAGAATCGCCAATAATAAAGCCAGCACGATAGCCCGCCATTGATGAACGTTTAGATAATGAGTGCACTGCAATGATATTTTCATTATTCCCGCCGGTCAGACTCAGGATAGAGAGCGGCTCGACACCATGACCGAAATCCAAATAGCACTCATCCGAAGCCACTATTGATCCGCTTCTACGAGCCCAATTAATCACCGAAACCATTTCGGCTTCGGTATGAACCCGCCCAGTCGGATTGGATGGAGAGTTGATCCATGCCAGATCAGCTTCGGGCCAAGTCGAGGGATCCACTGCGACGGCAGTACCAACTGCCGATCCGATAATCGCGCCAACGCTGTACGTTGGATAGGCGATCTCTGGATACAGAACGCTGCTGGCTTCTAAAAGGGTTGGCAGCCACGCTACTAATTCTTTTGAGCCGATAACCGGTAGAACATCAAATTCGCCGCTCGCACCAAGCCGATTGATCGCCCAGTCACGAATTGCTTGACGCAAATCTGGAGTGCCAGCTGTCAGCGGATAGCCGGGCGCATTCGTACTCTCGCGCAGAACCTCTTGAATGAATTCAGGCGTTGGATCAACAGGAGTTCCAACGGAGAGATCGACTATGCCGCGCGGGTGCTCACGGGCACGTTGGCCAAACGGCGCCAACGCATCCCATGGAAAATCAGGAAGTATCAGCTTGAAACTTCTTAGTCTTCTTTGTGCGGAGCAGCTACAACAATTGGATGGTCAGAGTTTGTAAGCCCAACCTTGCTCGCACCACCAGGGGATCCGAGTTCAACGAAAAATTCGGTGTTAACTTTGGAGTAATCCTTCCATTGCGAAGGAACATCATCTTCGTAATAGATCGCCTCGACCGGGCAGACTGGTTCGCATGCACCACAGTCCACGCACTCATCGGGTTGGATGTAGAGCATTCGGGTGCCCTCATAGATGCAATCAACTGGGCACTCTTCGATGCATGATTTGTCTTTCACATCGATACAAGGCTCTGCAATTATGTAAGTCAAGGCAAACCTCCAAGTTAAGTGCCGTCATTCTAATCCCCACGGCCCGCAGGGGCGATTTTGGCACTCCACGAGCCCTTGTTCTCAAGTTATCGTTGTGTCATGCCTCTCATGGACCGACCCGGGCGCAGCGACGTGGGCCAGCGTATGACAGTGCGCATGCACGACCCTGATGGAGGCTATAGGGACATCCTCGGAATATTGGAGTCGCCAACCAGCATCCGAAAACGAGATGGGTCCCTCGTTTCATTCGATCCTGATCGCATCGCCCTCTGGCGAAAAATCGAACCCCGCGTTGACCGTGCGGGTAAAGGCTCTCCACTTTCACTGCGCATCGACGAGATTGAAAGAGCTGCCTCTGCCACATGGCCGGCTGCAGAACAAGTCCGGCTTGGCGATTGGATTCTTCGAGCTACCGGGAAGTTCACGATGCGCGCTAATTCCGCCCTCGCCTTGGGCGACCCACATATTGAGATTTCCGAGGCGATCGACAAAGTTGTCGCCTTCTACCAAGAAAGAAACCTCACTCCCACGATCCATGTCGCATTGCCAACGTATGTCGAGCTCGACGCATTGCTTGCCAACAAAGGATGGTCAGAAAAAATCGTCGTGCACGTCATGGTGAGTGATATCAATGCCGGCGAAACCGTAAACGATGGACTCGGGACTTGGGAGTACTCAACCGAACCGAGTGACGAATGGATTGGTGTACAAAAAGACGATGGCGCGAAGGAAATCATGAAGGGCTATCCGGCTATTTACGCGGGGCTCCGCGTCGACGGCCGACTCATCGCTGTAGGCAGGACGGCCAATTTTGAAAAGTGGACCGTGCTAACCAGGCTTTTCGTCCATCCGGATTATCGGGGCAAAGGCTTAGGCAAAGACCTTGTGACGAACCTTCTGATGGCTGCCGAGAAGCAGGGCGCTACAAAAGCCTTACTGCAAGTCGACTCCAAAAATGCAAACGCAATCGCTCTATACAAGAAGATGGGTTTCACACTGCATCACGCATACAAATACCGTCTTTTGACTTCTCAACCGACGAAAAGCCAGTGCTGACCATGGAACTTCGCCTCTACGACACCAAGAGTCGCGAGATTCAAACAGTTCACGAAACCAATCACAAAGTCAGGATGTACTGCTGCGGACCCACCGTTTACAGGGATGCCCACGTTGGCAATATGCGCACATTTCTCCTTTCAGATTTAATCCGTCGCACCCTGACAGTATTGGGTTATCAAGTTTCCATCGTTCAAAACATTACCGACGTTGGACACATGAGCGAAGACTTCGAGGCCGAAGACAAACTGCTGGCTCAGTCCAAGACCGAGCACATCGACCCTCTCGCCGTGGCAAGAAAATACGAAGAACACTTTCATACTGATTTAGCCCTTCTCAACATTCTTCCCGCTGACAAATATCCAAAAGCGAGCGAATGTATTCCACTCATGCAGGATCTGATCGCCAAGTTGATTGCAAAGGGAAATGCATACGTGGGAAGCGATGGATCTGTGTATTTCGATGCGTCCTCATTTCCTGGCTACGGAATGATCAGCGGAAATCGCCTCGATGCGCTCAAACCTGGGCATCGATTTGAATACACCGATGAAGGCGGAAAGAAATTTCATGCTGATTGGGCTCTTTGGAAGGCGGCAGGCCATCGAACCGAAATGATTTGGGACTCTCCATGGGGGCCAGGTTTTCCGGGGTGGCATATTGAGTGCTCAGCAATGTCAATTCAATTCCTAGACGGCCACGTTGATATCCACGTTGGTGGCATAGATCTTCGCTTTCCGCACCACGAGAACGAACGCGCCCAATCAAATGCAGTCACAGGCAATGAGACCGTTGACCTCTGGGTGCACGGTGAGCACCTTCTTTTTCAGGGGCGAAAGATGTCCAAAAGCGCTGGCAATGTTGTTCTCATTAGAGATGTCGTCGAACATGGCTACGACCCGCTTGCCTTGAGGCTGGTCTTTCTTGAAAACCGATACAGAAGTCAGATGGATCTAAACTGGGAAACGATCGCGGCCGCGGATGAAACTCTGAAGCGTTGGCGGAAGTTAGTCAATCAAGTAATGCATGCAATCCCATCCGAAAACGTGAAGATCACCCAAGCCATCTGCGAAGACTTGGACACTCCTCGGGCGATTCAGATCATTCGTTCCCTTGAAAAGGATCACGACCTAGAGATAGAAACAAAGGTGGGACACCTTCTTTTTGCTGACCAAATACTGGGACTTGATCTTTCACGAAAGGAACAAGTCAGAGAACTGACTCCAGAACTTGAGACAATACTAAAGTCACGCAAGAAAGCGCGTGATGAAAAAAATTGGGCAGAGAGCGATCGACTCCGTCAACTGCTCGAAGACCAAGGCTTAATTATTAGAGACTCGTCCGATCGCCAAGATTGGCAATGGCGCTAATTTAGCTTTGAAGTGCAATCGCGGCGGCCAGCGTTGCAACACCAGCATACATGAGGGTATTTCCTGCCGTGTTGCCTTGGACCAGAAGTTCTCCGCCAACTCCTGAAGTTCCTCCGCGTAATGCGACGTATGCCCATACGAGACTTGCAAGCACTTTGTACCGGCGCATTCCCCACGCTTTGCCGAGAATCCAGATGCCGACTCCCGTTCCGAGCACCGCAATGATCAATCCAACGGGAACGATTGCGTTGTGAATCATCACCGCCGCCGCACCCAGTACTCCGCCCCAGATCAGCGAACCAATATATTTCATAGAAATGCTTAAGGAACTATTCCGGAGAATAAATCGGTTTCTCGTCCATCCTTGTCGAATGGAGCCGCCGCCCTACCGCTGACCAACGTGTAATACTCGTTTCCCCACACTTGAGTGCCCAAGTTATCTGATAGAGCAAAAAACGGGCCCTCCAAAGCTATCTGGGTCTCGTGAGCTTTCATTGCCGCCATCTTGCGATCAACATATTCATTTCCATCAATGACCGCAGTTACAAGTGCATCGTCTTTAGCGAAGGGGATGTCATCTACGCTTTCGGCTCCAAAGAAACTCGACCCGCTCTCCTTCAGAGCATCAATCCCTTGAGCGATGATGGATTTAGGAATCGCATTCCAATAGATTTTAGAAATCCTCCATTTGTCGGCAAGCTCCACAGCACGCATCGCCACTCGGTGGGCTTGGATGTGGTCTGGATGACCGTAACCACCTTTTTCATCGTAGGTGAGCAGAACATGCGGTTTTACCTCATGAATAACATCAACCAGGAGCTTGGCCGCGCCATCAACATCGGCCTGCCAGAACACATCTGGTCGACTATTCGGCTCGGTGCCCATCATGCCGCTATCGCGGAACTTGACCTTGTTATCGCCAAGAAATCGAAAATCGACAATCCCAAGTTCTTTCATCGCAGCAGCAAGTTCGGTAATGCGGTGTTCGCCTAACTGGTCCGTTTCAGCACTTGCAAGATGAATTAAACCGGGAACAAGTACTTCCCCTTCTTCACCCCTCGTGCAGGTGACTAAAGTGACATCAACACCGAGGTCGGCATACATCGCCATAGTTGTCCCGTTATTGATCGTCTCGTCATCAGGGTGGGCGTGAACTAGCAACATCCGGTAGCCCGAGTATGGTCGTGGCATATCAATACACCGGCAATGTTGGATCGATCTGCTTAACCCACGCAATCACTCCGCCGCTGACGTGAGCCGCATCGGCAAATCCTGCGTTTTTCACAATCGCCAAGCACTCGGCAGATCGAACACCGGCTTTGCAGTGAAGGATGATCTGTTTGTCCTGCGGTAATTTTGCAAGCGCGCGACCATCAAGGAATTCCTGTTTTGGAATCAATGTCGCGCCAGGTATACGGACGATTTCCCATTCGCTTGGTTCGCGGACATCTATGAGGAAAATATTCTCGTTGTTATCAATCATCGATTTTAGCTCTGTAACAGAGATCGTTGAATCCTTCACGGCGATTTCCGCTCCCTCCGATAAGACCCCACAAAAGGCTTCGTAGTCTTCTAGTAATTGTGTCTGTGTCGGATTTTCGCTGCACACTGGGCAATTCGGATCTTTCCGCACCTTGATCTTGCGATAGGACATTTCGAGAGCGTCATAAATCATGAGTGAACCGATAAGGGGCTCACCGATTCCAGCGATCAACTTGATCGCCTCGGTGGTCTGAATGGATCCGATGGAAGCACACAGAACTCCGAGTACTCCGCCTTCGGCACAACTTGGAACCATTCCAGGTGGCGGAGGTTCGGGGTAGAGACATCTGTAACACGGCCCGTACTCAGCCCAAAAGACGCTGGCCTGTCCGTCAAAGCGGTAGATCGAACCCCAGACGTAAGGCTTACCGAGAAGAACGCATGCATCGTTGACCAAATAGCGAGTGGCGAAATTGTCGGTGCCATCGACGATCAAGTCGTATTGAGAGAAGATATCCAGGACATTTGAAGTGTCGAGTCGCACCTCGTGAATATTCACTTTTACATACGGGTTGATCTCGGCGATCTTTTCTTTTGCGCTGACCGCCTTGCTCTTTCCGATATCTGATTGGCCATGAATAATCTGGCGTTGCAGATTGGATTCATCGACAGTGTCGAACTCAACGATGCCCAATGTTCCAACGCCGGCTGCCGCGAGATACATCAGCGCGGGGGAACCTAACCCGCCGGCGCCAACGCAGAGCACCTTGGCATTCATCATCCGCTGCTGGCCTGCCATTGCAACATCAGGAATTATCAAGTGTCGGCTGTACCGACGAACTTCCTCGACTGTGAGCGCTGGACCTGGTGAAACCAGTGGTGGAACCTTCATATAGACATCCCCGATATCGATCTAGGTGCGCCATTGTGTCGCACTCGCGAACCACTGACAATTTAAGTCATATAACCGTTTCCCTGCCTTGAGAATTCCCCGTACCATGACGCCAATGAGTACAGGCGAGGTCAGAACAGAGAACAAAGCGCGCCTTCCCCGCGACGAGCGACGAGCCCAACTGCTCAGCGCCGCCCTTGAGGTCTTCACCGCCGCCGGTTACCACGCGGCCGCTATGGACGAAATCGCCGACCATGCAAGCGTGAGCAAGCCCGTTCTCTACCAACACTTTCCTTCCAAGTTGGACCTCTACTTAGCAGTGCTCGATTTACATATTGATTCGCTCGTTTTCACCATTCAAAAAGCAATTGCATCAACTCCAGAAAATTCAAACCGCGTCATCGCAACGATCGAGGCCTACTTCAACTTCATTGACAGCGAAGGAGAGGCGTTCCGACTCCTCTTTGAAAGCGACATGAATGTGGAACCTTCAGTTCGCGAGCGCCTTGCGCGTATGACATATGACTGCGCGGCGGCGGTTAGCGCCGTGATTTCCCTTGATACGGGTCTGCCCGAAGAAGCGGCCATGTTGCTAGGTGTCGGACTCATCGGAAGCGCACAAGTTACTGCCCGTCATTGGCTAGACCGAGACAGCAAACTAACCCGCGATCAAGCGACAGAACTTGTTTCCAACCTCATTTGGCGAGGGATTTCAGGATTCCCTCAGCGAGGATGAGCGTTAAATAATCACAATTCGGCAATCATGAGGCTCACTCGGTAGGATTTAGGCATGAGTTCAAAGAAATCAACGGGCACTCACAAGGCTGAAGTCCGAATTGCAGTAACCAATATCTCTTCGGAGCTCTCCTTCGAATGCCCATCTGAGGTCGATGAGATTCGAAGCGCCGTCACATCGGCCATTACTAACGGGACACCTCTTGTCCTCAGCGACGTACACGGGCGAGAAATCATCGTCCCTGCTGACAAAATCGGCTTCATTGAAATAGGTGAACAAGTAGAGCGCCGCGTCGGCTTCGGCACGGTTTAAGGTGTCGCTAACTTTCGCCGAACTTCCTCTTCGCAAGGAAACAATTGACGCACTTCACCTAAACGGGTTTGTAGCGCCGTTCGCGATTCAAGAAATGGTCCTGCCTATCGCCCTTAGCGACGGCGATGTTATTGGTCAGGCAAAAACCGGAACAGGCAAAACCCTTGCATTTGGCATTCCCCTAATCGAGCGGGTCATAGCTCCTAAGGATCCCGAGTGGGCCGACTTCCAACATAAGGGTCTGCCACAAGCCTTGGTAGTAGTACCGACCCGCGAACTATGCGTGCAGGTCACAAAAGATATCGACCAATTATCAAAGGCTCGTGGAATTCGAGTGATCGCCGTATACGGCGGACGAGCATTCGAACCTCAAATCGAGCAGCTTCAAACCGGAGTCGAAATTGTCGTCGGCACGCCAGGCCGTTTGCTAGACCTATATCGCCAGGGCAAATTGAAACTGAGCAAGATCGCACGTTTGGTTTTGGATGAGGCCGATGAAATGCTCGATCTTGGATTCTTGCCGGACGTCGAAAAGATATTTACAAGCACGCCGATCCGCCAGCAGACCATGCTTTTCTCGGCGACTATGCCTGGCGACATCATTGCTCTGGCAAGGCGCTTCATGTCGCAACCAGTGCATATCCGCACTCAAGAGAACAACGATGAGAGCGCAGTCGTATCGCGAGTTCAACAGCATGTCTTTCGAGCCCACGCGATGGACAAGATTGAAATGCTCGCTCGTATTTTGCAGGCCGATGGTCGCGGTCCCACGATGGTCTTCTGTCGCACTAAGCGAACATGTCAGAAGACTGCCGATGATCTAATCGAGCGCGGATTCAACGCTGCGCCCATTCACGGCGACCTTGGGCAAAGTGCACGCGAGAAGGCTCTCTCTGATTTCAAAGCCGGCAAATCAGACGTATTGGTCGCAACCGATGTTGCTGCGCGCGGTATTGATATCGAAGGAATTACCCACGTCATCAACTATCAATGCCCGGAAGATGACAAAACCTACGTTCATAGAATCGGCCGCACCGCTCGCGCAGGTGCTCACGGAATTGCAGTTACCTTCATCGACTGGGACGACATGTCCCGCTGGAGTCTGATCAATCAATCCCTCAGGCTTGGCCTTGATGAACCTCTCGAAACTTATTCATCCTCAGATCATCTCTTTGCCACCATGAAGATTCCGGCCGGTTCGACCGGTCGAATGAAGAAGGCTCGTGCGGTTCAACCTGTAAAGAAAGTGGCCGCGCCAAAGTCTCATGCGCACCACGCGCCCAAGGCCGCGGTTCCTCCCAAGACGGAGCGAACAAGAACACGCACAAAGAAATTCAAGAGCGCGGCTAACTAACTTCTCTACCAGGTCGCAGCAAATCCCTTAATAGATTCAACAATCATCTGAACTGCGATCGCAGCCAATAGCAATCCCGCAATGCGCGCGACCAGAGTAATTCCTGCTTCGCGAATGACACG
>JAHEXJ010000050.1 GCA_023252155.1 Actinomycetes bacterium
TTGGATCTTCACATCGAAGATAAGAACTTGTGTTTCCTACGCGAAGCCGACCGTGTCGCTTTGCAACATCGCCAATCAAATAGTCGAGAGGCTGAGGCACTGGTGTCCTTGACGTTTTACGTAGGAAGTCTTTGATTTCTTCGCCCGTCTTGCCATGATCAAGACCGCGGCGAATGGATGATTCACTAAATCTATAGACGGTGGCGCCGCCTCGGCTTTCGATGTCGGCAATGGAATCCAACGTGCGGGCGACTGCAATTTCGAGACGGCCCGGTGCAATTGCGGTGTTATCGCTCTGAATAAGGATGTGATCTACTGACTTCGGCAAATCTGTGTCGACGCCGAGGTCCTCCTGATCCCGAAGGAATGCAAGCGCATATTTCGATATTGCGCCTTGCCCGGTGATTCCAAGCCACTCGGCTTCGCGAAGCGTCCATTTCACTAAGTCGCCTTGAAGTCCTGGGTTTCTGCGAGAAGGAGAACGCCATTTCACAAGCGAAAGAAACGCGTCAGTATCCGGAGACACTCCCTGATGCTGCGAAAGTATTTCTAGTGCCAACTTGCGGGTACTTGCGGCGTTCACTCGATCAAGTTCGGGCCCTAATGCAGCGATATGTTTTGCTTCTACTCGGCCGACTAAGCCACTTACTCGCGAAGTAATAAGCCAGAGTGAAACTAGTGAGCGCCAGCGTGCTTGGGGTTTTTGAGTGAGCCAGATATCGAATGAGTGTGTCGGCAACAGATGGTCGTCGCCATCAATGACGACGAGCCCGCTAAGGAAAACCAGTTCTGCGACGAACGCCGCGCAGGTTTCGTTAACGCCGAGATGCTCAGCCGCTGCCTTGAGGTCTCGCACGCCGAGTCCACCAGCACGTAGCGCGCTTGGTGGCTCCTCGGACCAGTAATTCAAGATTTCTTCACACCACCGCAGGATTGTTGAAATGTTTGCAATCGCAGCGCGATCAATGATCTTCTGTTCGATTGGTCGACCCGAGAGAGTTGGAGGATTTGGTGAAGGGTGTTTGTGAATCTTTCCTCCGCGAAGGTAGATCGCAACATTGCGCGGAAGTATCACCGTGCGCTGATCGAGCGGAACTAAGAAATTCTCCTTCAATAGCCAGGCAATTCCGGGCCCCGGATTTCGAATATCGCCGACACTGCCTCTAGGCGGACCCCAAGTAAGTCGTTCGAGGACTTTCTTTGAAGCCTCTGGCGCTTCGTCTAATTTCTTCATCGATAATTTGGCCATTGACGCAGGACCTAGACCGGCTGGCTCATTGCCGAGGACTTCACGCAACGAACTTGGCAGTCGGAAGCCGTCTTTGGATTTGTACAAAAGAGCCATGCTCACCAGATGCGGGAGAACGAATTTGGCGGACGAATCGGTTACCGAGACGATTTCTTTTTCTTCCATGGGCTCATCGAGGGCCGCACATGCTTCCAAAACTTGGAATTGCCATTCGTTCAGTCGGTCAACGGCTCGAGCAAGACTCGGCGCTGAATTGGCGCGGACGGCCAGGGAGGCGATGTCATGGGGGACCGGCGAGACCAAATCGGGCCGAAGCGCAAAGAGCGAGAGCAGTTCGGGGTCGTCTAGCCCGCGAAGGTAGTCTGCAAAAGAACGCGTTTCCATAACCGCTCTACATTAGTGGGTGTTACTGATTTGCGTTTACCTAATCTTTTGGTTTGTTTCGCCTTGGCTTGAGAATCATGCCCAACGCCGCAGTCCAACTCACGACTGGGCCGAGAATGCGATTTAGTGCTCTGGCTCGCCGGAAATCGTGGATCGGCCATGACTCGCGCAGCGCGCGGATCCTAAGGACCGCGTCTGGATTGATTGCGCTCGGATGGCCTACCGCAAGCAGCAGAGGTAGATCATTGTGGCTGTCGGAGTATGCGTAGCACTGTGAAAGGTCAAAGCCACGTTCGGCGGCGAGCTCCTTGATCGCAGTTACTTTTTCTTTGCCGTGGAGAAGATTCCCGATCAATTGACCCGTGTAGATTCCGTCCTTCACTTCGGCTCGACTTCCGAGAGCGCCGGTAAATCCCAATTTCTCGGCGATAACGCAAGCCATTTCCTGAGATGCTGCTGTGACAAGCCATACTTCTTCATCATGGCTTAAATGCATTTGCGCTATATCAATGGTGCCTTGCCATAGGGCCGGTGAGACGTGTTCGTCGTAAACGTCTTGAGCTAATTTCGCAACATCGCTTGCCTTCTGCCCTGCAATGAAATTAGTTGCCGCATTTTGCAATCGTTTAATTTCGTCGGGCTTCTCTTGACCCGAAAATCGGAACCGCAAATTGGCGAGAACAAATCGTGAAATATCGGCCTTTGTGAAGAATCCACGTTGGTACATGCCTTTGCCGAGGAAATAAAGTGCCGATCCCCTGATGAGCGTGTTGTCGACATCAAAGAATGCCGCTCGCTTTGGGATTTGAGCCATGTTCCTAGCGTAGCGACCAAAGCTTCAATGGGACGCTTTATGCTTTGCTCATGGCCTCAAACGTTCATCTAGTCCGTCACGGTGAAGTCGACAACCCCGAGAAGATTCTTTACGGACGCCAACCCGGATGGCGCTTGTCCGAACGCGGCAGAGATATGGCGCAAGTATTGGGTGAATGGTCGAAGAGCGTAGATCTCGGCGCATTGCATGTTTCTCCACTGCAGAGAGCGCAAGAAACTGCCGCTCCAATAGCCTTCGCGCACGGAATCGATATCACAACTGATGAGCGTTTGATTGAAGCATCCAACATTTTTGAAGGAAAACCGTTTGGAATTGGAGACGGTGCACTGCGTCACCCAAGTGCATGGCTACACCTTTGGAATCCGTGGCGTCCTTCTTGGGGAGAGCCATACATTGAGCAAATAACACGAATGATGGCTGCAATATTTGCCGCCCACGAGGCAGCCGGCGAAAAGGATGCAATCTGCGTCTCTCACCAATTGCCTATTTGGATCGTACGAAGTGCGATAGAAGGTCGCCACCTCATTCATGATCCGCGCAAGAGAGAGTGCACCCTCGCCTCCGTTACCACTGTTCACTTCGACGATGAGAACATGATTTCCGGGGTTAGTTATTCAGAACCCGCTCGCCACTTGCTCCCTGTGAAGAAGTAATGAGAGTTTCTTATCGAATGGCCTTGCTGGGGCTTGGAGTTTCCGTACTGCTAACTGCCTGCGGAGGAGGCTCATCAACCGGCTCGCGAAGTTACATCGCAGGAAATGGGGCCGTGACCTTTATCAAGGCGCAGGATCGGCAATCAGCGCCGACAATTGCGGGCGCCACTATTAGTGGAGGAACTTTCCGCTTAGCCCCACATCACGTCGCAGTGTTGAACGTATGGGCTTCTTGGTGTGCACCTTGCCGAGCTGAGGCACCGACTTTGGCCGCATTGTCTAAGACCTTTCCAAATGTAAGTTTTGTCGGAGTATTGACGCGCGATAGCGTCGCAACGGCAAATGCATTTGTTCGTCGATTCTCGATTCCTTATCCAACACTCGTCGATGACTCCATTCTGATGGGATTTCATAATTCATTGGTTGCAAACGCGATCCCTACGACAGTGGTAATCGACAAGAACGGAAAAGTTGCGGCTCGAATCTCCGGCGAAATTACCGTTGCCTCTTTGACGGATTTGATTACTCGGGTGAGCGCTGAATGAAGAACTTATTCGTAAGCCAAATAATGGATGGCGCGCTCCTAGTTGCCTTTCCAATTGCCATTATCGCTGGATTGATTTCCTTCCTATCTCCGTGCGTGCTGCCGTTGGTCCCTGGATACCTTTCTTATGCAGCTGGGATGTCGAAAAGTCGAGGCCGCGTATTGCTTGGCTCGATACTTTTCATCTTGGGGTTCAGCGTTCTATTTATCTCCTACGGCGCACTCTTTGGCGGGCTCGGCTCAAAGATCCTCAATCATCAAAGCGTCATAACGCGAGTGCTTGGCGTATTCACGATCGCTCTTGGTCAGGTTTTCATGGGCAAGTTCCCCATGATGCCGACGTACAGGCCGAAGATCTCAACTGTCGGCGGGCTTGTCGGGGCTCCACTTCTTGGCTTCTTATTCGGAATCGGTTGGACTCCGTGCATCGGACCTGCTCTAGCGGCCGTTGAAACCCTCGCATTCGAACAAGCAAGCGCATGGCGAGGTGCGATCTTGTCATTGGGTTACTGCATAGGCCTTGGCATTCCATTTATTCTCTCGGGGCTCTTTCTTGATAAATCGGAGAGATTGAGGAAGTTCATTTCCAAGCGCGGCAACGTCATTACCAATATCGGGGGAGTGCTGATGATCATAATTGGCCTACTTCAAGTATTTGGGTTCTGGAATGAGATCATGAATTCTTTGCGCGCATCCATCTCTAGTTTCATCCCGGTGGTTTAAATGAGTGAACAGAGCGATCTTCCAGAGCTTGGCCTCGTAAGTCTCCTCCGCTTTGCTTGGCGGCAGTTGACGAGCATGCGAACGGCGCTCATTCTCCTTTTGCTATTGGGGGTTGCTTCCATTCCAGGTTCGCTTATCCCTCAGCGACCTCAGAACCCAATGAAAGTGCAGGACTATTTCACTAACAATCCAACCCTCGCGGCTTGGATGAACAAGTTTTCACTCTTCGATGTATTTGGATCTCCGTGGTTTAGCGCCATCTACATACTCCTATTTATTTCTCTCATTGGCTGTGTTCTTCCGCGAACCTTCGATCATCTTCGGGCGAGCCGGGCACTTCCGCCCTTAACTCCAGCCAACTTGGACCGCATGGAGTTTTTCCAGACTTGGGAGGGCGATGGCAGCGAACTTGCTCAGTCGAGGAAATGGCTTGAAGCCAAGCGTTTCAGAATTCGTGAGTTTGAGGGATCAATCTCTGCAGAAAAGGGATATTTGAGAGAAACCGGCAATCTCTTCTTCCACCTTGCACTGATTCTCATTCTCGTTGGGGTAAGTCTCGGGGCGCTCTTTGGAATGAAAGGCGAAGCGATCGTCAATGTCGGCGATCGTTTTACGAATACACCCACTACTTACGACAGTTTGAGTTATGGGAAGTTGTTCCGCGATCAATCGCTTTCGCCCTTTGTGATTACCGTTGACAATTTTATCGCGAAATATGATCCGGCGACGAATGCGCCTGAGGATTACACGCTAAACGTGAGTGTGGTTTCCAAGCCCGGTGCCACGAAGGTTAAGAGGATTATCAAAGTAAATGCTCCACTTCAATTCGGAAGTACCAATGTCTATTTGCAGGCCAATGGTTACTCACCGGTTGTCACTGTTCGCGATAAGAGTGGAGCAATAGTCTTGCAAGGTCCCATCCCCTTCCTGCCGCAGGATGCGAACCTGACATCTATTGGTGCGATAAAAGTTCCTGATTCAAATCCTCAACTTGGCTTTGTTGCATCCTTCCTTCCAACTGCGGCGCGAGACAAGGTTCGCGGCGGCTTCTCTATTTATCCAGAGGCTCTCGACCCCAAACTATTATTTTCCGTATGGACCGGCAATCTCGGCCTAGATAGTGGAATCCCGCAATCGGTCTATCGAATAGACACTTCGAAGATGAAGAAGATCGGCCTTGAATCCTTGACCTTGGGCCAGACTTATAAATTCTCTGAGGGGAGCATCAGTTTTGACGGCGTGACCCCGTGGGTAAACCTTCAGGTCGTGAGGGATCCAGGGAAAATGTATTCATTGGCGGGGGGTATTCTTGCCATCCTTGGTCTGCTGGGCTCCCTATTCACCCGCCGTCGCAGGATATGGATTCGAATGTTGGCGAATGGGAAAGTTGAAGTTGCTGGGCTTGCCAAGAGCGGAGTTCCTGGTTTGGAAAATGAAATTGCTCTTCTGGTTGCAGACTTAAAGAAGGATGGGAAATGACGCATTCATCGTGGGCTTACCTCTCCAATTACTTGGTGTATTCAGCGATGGGGGTTTACACACTCGCATTTTTCGCGCACGCCTATGAGACCGCGTGGGCAGTCCGCGCGCCACAGGGTAAAGAAGGCGAACGCACCGAAGGCTCTCTGATGGTGAAGACCTTGGATTACACACGCACTGAAAAAGCTGGGCGCATAGCAACCGCCTTCATGATTTTGGGTTTCCTGCTCCTTTTCGCCGGAGTTATTTCTCGAGGAATTTCAGCAGGTCGGGTTCCGTGGGGAAACATGTACGAGTTCTCTATAACTGGAGCGCTCGCGTTTACTGGTGCCTACCTCATTGCTCTTCGCAAATACGATCTTCGTTGGCTCGGTCTCCCTGTTTCGATTTTTGTCCTGTTGATTCTTGGCACGGCAATTACCGTTTTGTACCGACCAAGTGCGCCACTAGTACCTGCATTGAAGTCATATTGGCTGGTGATTCACGTATCCGCCGCGATTATGTCGGGCGGTGTATTTCTTTTGGCGAATACCATTGCCGCTGCATACCTTTACTTGGATTCGATGGAGCAAAAAGGCGAGCGCAAAGAATGGGCAAAGCGTTTGCCCTCGCTGGAAGTTCTTGACCAGCTTTCATATCGTCTTGTCGCATTCGTATTTCCACTGTGGACCTTTGCAGTTATCGCTGGCGCCATCTGGGCCGAGCATGCTTGGGGTCGCTACTGGGGATGGGATCCAAAGGAGACTTGGGCGTTCATCACGTGGGTTGCGTATGCCGCTTACTTACATGCGCGAGTTACTGTCGGTTGGCGTGGGCGCAAAGCGGCGTGGCTATGCCTTTTCGCCGGTTCCACGTTCTTATTCAATTACATATACATAAATATTTGGGGCACCGGGAAACATACATATTCCGGACTTTAATGGGAGAAATTGGCTCGCCTCGATAGTGAGAGAGAAACTACTATTCCCCGATGAGCGATTCTCGACGAGTAATTGATTTAAGTCAGACCATTTATGCGGGCCTCGTGACTTATCCGGGACTGCCTGCCCCGACAATTACTCCGCATCTAACGCGAGAAGAATCCAAGTCGCACTACGCTGCCGGAACTGAATTCGCGATCGATTCAATATCCATGGTTGGCAATACGGGAACCTATTTGGATTCACCTTTTCATCGATATCCGAACGGCGGCGACTTGTCAGAAATCGATATCAATAATGTGGTTGGACTGCGAGCAGAGGTTTTTCACTTAACCGATATGACGGCTCGTGGGATACCTGCCGAGGTATTTTTCGAACGAGAGCTGAAGGGCTCTGCCGTTCTTTTGCACACGGGATGGGATCGCTACTTTGGCACGGAGCAATATGGGAAAGAGGCCCCGTTTCTTACCGAATCTGGCGCGCGATATTTGATTGATGCTGGCGTGAAATTAGTCGGCATCGATTCAGTCAATATCGATGACACTCAGTCTGGTGGACATCGCCCCGCACACTCATTGCTATTAGAGGCGGGGATACTGGTCGTCGAACACCTGACTAATTTGGATCAATTACCTGCTCAGGGCGCGCGGTTTACTGCCGTTCCGCCAAAAGTGAAAGGGTTTGGAACTTTTCCTGTGCGTGCATTCGCTGAAATATAGAGGTACAGCTACTCGGTTTTAGCAAACCTCGCGCTTGAGATCAGAAATGCGACGAGGACGACAGGAACAAACATTGCCCAGCGAAGTTGAAGGCGATCGGCAATGAGGCCGATAGAAGGTGGTCCAACGATAAAACCGAAATACGAAATTCCAGAAACGATGGCAACTGCTTGTGAGGGTGCAATCTGTCCTTTGAACTTCGTGGCCGCAATCGTTCCTGCCGCACTGTAAAGAAGTGGAATCACAACCGAAAGACCCATGCCGAGGAAAAGCCAACCGAGCACTACGCCGTAGGTGCTACCAACGAGAAGACCCAAGGCGAGACCCACACTCGCGATTACCCCGCCTGAAGACAGAATCGTTGGCGCGCCAAATCTATGCGCCAGGCGATCGCCTGAGAAACGGCCAATCACCATTGTGGCGGAAAAGGCAATGTACGGAAGAGCCGATAGAAAATGCGATGCGTGGAATGTGTCGCGAGTAAGGATTCCACCCCAGTCACCGGCAGCACCTTCCGAGAGTGCCCCGCAGAATCCGAAGAACCCGAGAATCCAAAGAATTGTTGGGCGCTTCTTTACGATCTTTTCTTCGGAAGGTTCATGTCGGTCTGCATCCGCTGGCAACCAACGGGGCTTTGCGTAAAGAGCCACCGCCGCAATTAGGGCACCTACGAAGAACGTTTGTATGCTGAAAGAGATTTTTGCCTGCGAGAAGAGTCCACCTATTGCTCCGCCTAGCAGGCCACCAATAGAAAACATCGCGTGGAAGGAACTCATCAATCGTTTACTCGACTTGTGTTCGAGTGCGACTGCGTGTGAATTCATCGCCACATCTTGAAAGGCCGCTGCAAAACCGAAGAGAAAGAGGGTGAGGCAGAACCAAAGAACGTTGAAGACAAAACCGAGCAGAATATTTGCTGCGAACAATGCCAACGTTGCCCAAAATGCAACTGGGGCACTGCCGTGCTTTGCCGACTGCCTCCCGGATGGCCTCAATGCGAGAAAGACGCCGATGGAGGAGGAAAGCAGGATCGTGCCAAGAGCGGCGTTGGAAATGTGGAGGTGTGTCTTTATGTCAGGTAAGCGCGCAACAAATGAACCGTATCCCAAGCCATTTGTAATGAAGGTAATTGTTACGGCGAGCTTTGCTCGCTTAAGTTCTGCCGCCGACATGAATGCGAGCGTAACATCACGGGGACCACGTGCGGATGGTTCGCTAAGAAATTGTTAGGGACTAGAGCTTTTTCAGAAAATCGGGGTTGTCGTCAGGGGGAAGGATGCGACCAGTCCCACCGCCGAAGTTGAAACCCTGAGCGCGAACGGGTCGGCCTGCAACCCAGTATCCGATTGATCCGATAATTCCGAACATAATAATAAGGAGTAGCCAGCCCCATTTTGGCAGATTACGAATTTGCGCTGCATCTGTTCCAGCGCAATCAACTAGCGTGTAGATCGT
The DNA here is from genome assembly GCA_023252155.1 of Actinomycetes bacterium. GTDB lineage: Bacteria > Actinomycetota > Actinomycetes > Nanopelagicales > Nanopelagicaceae > QYPT01. Next base: position 8,962 of record JAHEXJ010000050.1, read on the forward strand.
GAAGATAATAGGAAGAGCAATTATGAGGAAGCGCATAAAGGAAGTGTATCCCTGGATTATGAGATGAGGATTGCCACTGCCAACAGGGCCGAGAAAAGAAGTTGCAGTTGCCCAGTTCTTGCAATCATGGGGATAAGGGCCACGCTCTCCTTCTCAAGCTTCACCTCACGTGCAAGGCGGAGCGAGAAAGGCAAGGCGGCAAGCGTGATGAGCGCCCACGGTGAGACAAATAGGGCGGCTACATGAGCGAGAAGGAGGAGAAGGACAAAGAAATTGCGGCTGCCATCTTCACCCAAATGGACGGCAAGCGTGTGCTTTCCCACAAGGGCATCTTTTGCACGGTCTCGGATGTTGTTGATCGCCAGAATCGCGCACGACAAGGAACCGATCGGGATTGCCGCTGCCAGAGATCTTAAAGTCAGGGTTTGAGTTTGAACGTAGAAAGTGCCCATCGTTGCGACTAATCCGAAGAAGACAAAGACTGAAATTTCGCCAAACCCTTTGTAACCGTAAGGCGTTTTTCCGCCGGTGTATTTCCAAGCCGCAATAATCGCAGCGGCTCCGACGACTAGTAGCCACCACGTCGTGAGCGATGCGAGTGCAAGACCGGCAATTCCTGCGATTGAAAAAGCAATAAACGCCGCTCTTTTTACCGCGGCGGGTGTTGCCAGGCCACTTGCAACAATTCGGACAGGTCCAATTCGATCAGAGTCTGTTCCCCTAATTCCATCGGAATAGTCGTTTGAGTAGTTGACACCGATCTGGAGGGCCAGACTCACAATCAATGCCAAGGCGGCACGAAGGTACATTGCATGTGTTCCGGCGAGCGCGCTACCGACGATTACTGGAGCGATAGCCGCGGCAAGGGTTCGGGGTCTTCCACCCTTGACCCATGTGTCCAGTGATGTCATCTAGAGAGCCTTCCGTTTCATTACTTCCTGAGCAAGTGCCTTTTGATCCACTTTGCCAATTCCCATCATGGGCAACTCGGAAAGTATAAGGAACCCCTTTGGTTTCGCAACAACTCCGAGGCTGCGCTCCAAGAATGAAGTTATTTCTTCCGTTGATTCAGCGTGGTTTCCAGCAATTGCTATGTGAAGCGCATTACCCCATTCGACATCTGGAACAGCGAAGGCAGCAAATGAATTGGCGGGAAATTCTGATTGGAGAGCGGCCTCAACGGCACTTAGCGAAATCTTCTCACCGCCGCTGATGATGACATCATCGGCACGTCCATACACTTTTAGTTTTCCGTTTACAACTTCGCCGCAGTCACTAGTTTCAAACCAACCGTCGACGAAGCACGCCTTCCAAGCTTCTTCATCATTCAAATAAGAATACGCCAGCGTAGGTCCCTTTATCTTTATGATCTCGTTGTCCGTTTCAACTTCAACGCCATCGAGTGGGACGCCATCGTAAACGCATCCTCCGCACGTTTCAGTCATTCCGTATGTAGTAACGATATTGATTCCTTGCGACTTCGCTTGATCAGCAAGGCCCGAGGGCAATGCCGATCCACCGACGAGGACTGCTTGGCAATTCTTGAGATGCTCAAGTAATCGATCATCTCCGTTTAACGCGCGGAAAAGTTGGGTTGGAACGATTGCTGTGAAATCTGCCTTGAGAAATTCGTTTGTCTCGCGAAGATCAATGGGGGTGGTACCAAGCTCTAAGGATCGAACGAGAACGTTTACTCCTGCAACATGATTAAGAGGAAGCAGTAACGACCACACCTGTCCGAATTTGGCATTGAGGAACTTGTTTGACGCCTTGGCTGATGCAAGCAAAGCCTTTGCAGTGATGCCGACTTCCTTTGGACCGCCCGTTGACCCGCTTGTCGCGATTACTAGCGCGACTTGTTCGGGAACATGTGTCACAGAGACCGACCCAAAGGCTAGGGCGGGTCCAGCCCCAACTAGAGCTGCGGCCAAATCGACCATAACTTGTGGGATGGGACTCTCTGCGGGATAGAGGAGGCCTCTTTGTGACGAGTTTTCCATTGCCCACGTAGGCTAGCGCCCGTAACCGTGTAGGAGGAAATGTGAGCAAGCCAATCAAGCGTGAGTTCGGCAGTCGAGTCATTCCGG
>JAHEXJ010000051.1 GCA_023252155.1 Actinomycetes bacterium
TCACTAGTTCTTGGACCAACTGCAGGTGGCGGCGCTTACGGCCCAGCACTCACCGACGTTGTTGTCTTGGCGCCAGAGGGTCGCATATTTGTAACCGGCCCCGATGTTGTTAAGAGCGTGACGGGCGAGAGCATCGATATGGCAAAACTCGGCGGACCCGACGCGCACCGTCGCAATAGCGGAGTTGCGCATGTCATCGCGCATACCGAGGACGAAGCATTCGAGGAGATCCGAAACCTCACCACGCTTTTTGCAAACCAGGGCGAAATCACCCTTCCGTTAGCCGACCTCGATCTCGCACCACTTGTGCCTGCGTCAAACAAGCGAACTTACGACGTGCATCCGCTGGTGAATGCGCTCTTTGATGCCGATCGCGAGCAACTCGAGCTACTTCCCATGTGGGCTCCGAATATCGTCACAACGCTGGGTCGCATCGGCGGTCGCACCGTAGGAATTGTCGCGAGCAATCCTGGACATCTTGGAGCAGCACTGGACTCATCTGCTGCGGAAAAAGCCGCACGCTTTGTTCGCACCTGCGACTCCTTTGGAATCCCCCTGCTCGTCGTGGTCGACGTGCTCGGCTTTCTGCCTGGCGCCGGACAAGAATGGGAAGGCGCTGTTAGGCGCGGAGCCAAATTGCTTCACGCATTCGGCGAAGCAGTCGTACCTCGAGTCACGCTAATTACGCGAAAGGCTTACGGAGGCGCCTACGTCGCAATGAATTCACGATCCCTTGGAGCGACAAAAGTATTCGCGTGGCCAGGCGCGGAAGTATCCGTCATGGGCGCGGTCGCTGCGGTACGAGTTCTCCATCGCAGGCTTCTGGCCGACTTGCCAGAAGAACAACGAGAAATGATGGAACTCGAACTCGCAGCCGAGCACGATCAGGTTTCAGGCGGGGTTGCACGCGCCGTTGAAATTGGAGTTGTAGATGAAATCATCGAACCGCTAAAGACGCGTCAGGCAGTTGCGCGAGCAATCAAAACTGCACCACAACACCGCGGAATTCACAGCAACATACCGCTGTAAGAAAGTACTACTGCTTCGTCTTGAACGTTACCGAAACGGTCGCAGTGATTGTCTTATCAATTGTCGTTGTGTCGTAGGCCCCAGCATCAGAGGTTGTCGTCGAATCTGGAGTGGTCACCTGGAATGGCCCACTCTTTACGCTGAGTACTGCACCGACGGTCCCGCCCACCGCTTTAGTCAATGCGATTGCCCGTACCTGAGCGTCCTTCATTGCTTCCTGAAGCAACTGTGGACGCAGCGCTGGGAGCACTGAAACGTAGTACTGAGGGCCGTAGTTGTTGATGTTTACGCCAGTCTGCAAAAGCGTGCCAATTCCTTGGCTCAACTTCGCGATGAGTCGAACATCCTTTGAGCGGACAGTGACATCGCGGCTCGCGTTGTAAGAAAGAATTCGCCCCGTTGGATTGCCGTTGATGTATTCAGCATTGGAATAAGTCGACACTGCGCCAAGTTGAATGCCCGTCGCTGGAATTCCGCCGGCCGTCAAATACTTCGAGAGGGCCACAACACTTGTCCCAACTCTTGTTACTGCATCTGAAACCTTTGCCGAGTTCTCCTGAACCGAAAGCGTCCAGACCGCATTGTCGGCAGTCGCGCTTGTCTTAGCAGATCCGGTTACGGTGATTCCATCTGTTGTACGAGCGGCGAAGCCAGATCCAACTTTCATGAGGCCGCCACCGAGGGCAACTGCCAAAATTATCGCAGAGATAATTATCGTGACTGCTTTACGACGTTCAATCGTGATAATTGGACTTTCTTTCAAATCGCTCATGTTTTAGATGCTACTCCCTGTAGGTAAACGCTAAATGGCCTGGCTTTGTGAGATACCTTCTAGTTCTACGCGACGGAATTGCTCAAGCTCAAGATCCCATTCACTTCCCATCGAACGTAAAAGCGATTCGCGCAATTCATCATCATTGAGTGCCAGCGCACTTGTGATTTGATTTTCGGTGAGCATCACAGAGCCAGATGAATCCAATACCGCTCGGTGAATTCCGAGTTCAGGCGTGTATCGGTAGAGCGTGGTTGAACTCGACTCTTCTTCGCGTATTTCGTATCGAAGGTAATGCCATCCCCGAAGAACGCTGGCCAATTCAGCACCGGTGCCCGTGCGGTCCCGCCATTCGCACGTGGTTCGGTAGGTTCCGGAAAGAAGAGGTTGTGGCCTCCACATCAACAGGACTGAGCGCCCAAGGAGGTTGGCCACGGCCCACTGGATATGGCGAGTGAGAGCAGATGGCGCAGAGTGAATGACGAGATACCCCTTCGAAAAGGGCTCTTGGCGCCGAACTGGCGCTGTATAAGTGTCCATGCTTCTCCTCGTACTACGTTGGTGCGACCTTCCCCAGTCCACCAAGTACGAGTAGATGTCTATTTTTACCCCATATCGACCCTTTAGCGCTAGTCCCCTGGTGATCCTAGAGAGGTTCTCTTGAACATCCCTTTAGGCAAACGGGGCTCCGCCTAGTACCCTTTATCTCAGTCGGACGCTTAATCAGTACCCGTTTCATGGCCTAAAGCTTTCACTCGGTATCGCTGGCGCAAGAGGAAGACTGGTGAACGAGGATTTCTCGCTCACCCCACATATTCGAAGGAAAAGCAAAACATGGCAACAGGCACAGTTAAGTGGTTCAACTCTGAAAAGGGTTTCGGTTTCATTGCAGTTGATGGTGGCGGACAAGATGTATTCGTTCACTACTCAGCAATTCAAGGAAATGGTTACAAGTCCCTTGAAGAGGGTCAGTCAGTATCGTTCGAGGTCGTACAGGGTCCAAAGGGTCCTCAGGCCGACGCCGTAACTGCTAACTAATAAACTCCACTTTAAGTAGAAGTGCCCCCGCGAGGAATCGCGGGGGCACTTCTTTTTTAATTCAATCAATAACCAATGTGTTTAGGCACTGTTCCAACTTTTGCTTCAAGTGCAGCAACTGATTTTGCTGGGGAAGCATCTTTACCTGCGCGCCATAAATCTAAATATCGCCACGGATAAAGTTCGCCTCGCCTAACCCACCAAATTCCCTTTGGTGTCTGCCAAGAAATTCCAAAGTGAACGTGTGGTGCAGTCCCCTTTGCGTCTCCCGAATCACCCAACAAACCAAGCAATTGGCCAACTTTCACTCGGACTCCTGGCTTAATGCCAGCTGCGATTTTGCTGAGATGAGAACCATAATATCTCACGCCATCATCACCGACAATGGAAATGGACAACCCTCCGCGCTGCGAACCTAAATCGGTTTTCCAACTGAATTTATCGACCGCCGTGACTTCATCTACTACGCCGGAAGTCACCGCAACAAATTTGCACCCGATCTTTCCTAAAATGTCGGTGGCGGGATAGTCATGATGAGAATGCGCGTAATGAACATTGCATCCAACAATTGGAAATGCATAAACGGGTGCTGCTTGCGCAAAAGGGATTGGCGCAAGAAAACCCAGTGCGAGAAAACCTAATGCCAGCAAAACAACTAGGCGTTTCCTCACTGAGCCGTCCAGCCACCATCGATGGGAATAGCGGCGCCAGTAATATTGTGTGCAGACTTGCTGCACAACCACAGTGCCAACTCACCAATGTCGTCTGGTGAAGTCATCCTCTTACTTGGTTCTTTCTCATTTAGTAAGTCTGCAATTCCGGCGGCGCGATCTCCTCCGAATTTATCAACGCGCTCTTGTATCTGAGGTTCGACAAGAGATGTCTCAACCCAACCGGGGCAGATCGCATTTACGGTCACACCACCAGTTTCGCGAGAGCCACACTTCGCGTATTCCAGAGCGGCCACTTTAGTAAGACCGACTACCCCGTGTTTCGCCGATACATATGGGGCTTTTGCTAGGGATGCGACTAGACCATGGACTGAGGCGATATTGATAACGCGGCCATAGCCGGCCTTTTCCATCTGGGGCAAGAGCAATCTCATCGTGTCAAAGAAGGAAGAGAGATTGACGGCGATAATGTCATTCCATTTTTGCCTCGGCATGTTCTCGATTGTCGCGGTGTGCTGAATGCCGGCGTTGTTCACCAAGATATCGACCTTGCCGCCTTCAAGAATTTTCTTCACGAGTTCTTCAGTCGCCGTCGAATCTCTCAAGTCCGTCACGTAGCCTTCGACCTTTTGTGCACCCGCGGCCTTCACGGTCGCGATGGCCGAATCAACTAGGGCTTGGTCACCTAATCCGTGAAGAACGAGATCAGCGCCTTGGCGCGCAAACGCAGTTGCGATACCAAGTCCGATACCTTGAAGCGAACCAGTAATAAAAGCTCGTTTGCCTTGAAGCGAACCAGCCATGTGAGTTCTCCTTAATTGGACCCGTAAATAAGGTTGGCGCACGCCTGTGCGCCAGCATCTGAGAGAAGTATGTCGTAATGATTTGTATCAGGAATGGTGACAACTTTGATTTTTGGGTATTTCTTCAACGTTTCAAATAGCGCAGCTTCGGGGTAGAGAGGAGTCTCCTCGTTCTGTAGCCCCCGCACCGCGCGCACCATAAGAACCTCTTCCTTCAAGTTCAGAAGCGTGCTCTCAAGAAGTTCATTCCCGAACAAGTCGATGCTGTCTTCCTCGACGGCCGCTTCATTGCTGCTGGCAGTCATGTTCGGCGGCGTTCCGTGCAAGTCGTAGTCGACATACTCCTCGAGAGCCCCGCTCCACCCTTTCGCAAAGGCAGGATGCACCTTCCAAAAATCTCGGTAGGCCAGAAAGGATTCAAAGGTCATCTTCAGCCGAGCAAGGGCTGGTCCGAGTACAAAGGGAAGAACCTGCGCGACCGTGAACCCTTCAGGCAGTGGCAGCGCGATACCGCCGTCGATGAGAACTGTTCGAGAAACTCGATCAGGGGCCGTACCCAGCAAAGCCACAGCCACAAATGCGCCCATTGAATGTCCAATGACATCCATCTTCTCAAACCCTAAAAAGTCAATGACAGCAATGCAATCTCGAGCATGCACGCCGAATCCAAAGGGACCCGGAAGATCGTTGGAATCGCCACGGCCGCGCATGTCGACCGCGTAGAGCGTGTAGCCGCGAGGCACTAACGCGGCAGCAAACAATTGCCACGCTCGGTTTGAGGACGTCACTCCATGAATGAGAAGAACAGGTTTTCCGCCCGACGGTCCATACTGAAAAACTGCCAGCACCCCACCGGCAACAGGAACTTCCAATTTAACTTCAGGTAAGAAAGCCTTTGTATCCATGGCTTGATCCTGTCAGTAAGCCGAACGGTTCGCCATAATTTGCAGAAATTGGTAACGGAAAATTTACCCATTTTTTTTAAACCCGGGGCTACACTCGCACGAGGTCGCTCCCCTGGAGAGCAACCCTAACTCGTTGAGGAGAATAGAGAATGCGCAAGCAGACTAAATGGATGCGGGGAGGCGTTTCGGCCCTGGCACTCGCACTTGCAGTTCCTGTAGGTCTTGCTGTTCCTGCACACGCTGCTACAAGTGTTGTCAAGATTGGCGTAATCACATCCACTTCTGGTCCATTGAAATCATACGGAGTGGCTTACACGGATGGCCTTAACTGGGGACTGAACTACTACACCCACGGCACAATGAAAGTTGGACAGGCAAAGTTGTCACTAACTTACAAGGACGACGCCGCTGACCCCGCAGCAGCAACTGCCTTCTTCAAAGACATGGTTGGAAACGGCACCAAGATCATCGTCGGCACCGCTTCATCAGGTGTGGCACTAACTCTTGCGCCGCTGGCACAGCAGAACAAAGTCCTTTACATCTCGGGACCTGCCAAGAATGACGCTGTAACCAGCGCTACTAATAAGTATGTATTCCGCTCTGGGAATACATCACTTCAGGATTTCGCACCATTAAGTGGAATCAAGCCAATTAATGGCAAGAGGGTCATTCTCTTCGTCGAAGATAATGCTTTCGGCGCCGGAAATATCGGGGCTGCAAAGTTGTTCCTTGCAGCCAAGGGAGCGCTATTCACCGAGATCAAAGTTGCGACCACCGCCACTGATTTCACGCCTTACGCAAAACAGGCAGCAGATGCTAATGGTGATTACATATTCATCGCCTGGTCAAACGCTCTAAACGCTGGCGCCATGTTCACCGCGCTCAAGCAGCAGAACGTCTTTGCCCACACTCGTCCAATTACTGGCCTTGCCGGTACTGGGACATATGACATCTATGGAACCATCTTCGATGGCGCCAACGCTGTTCTTACAAATAGTTACTTTCCTGGAGTCGTCAAGACTCCTACAAGCAATGCGCTAGCAGATGATTATGTAAAAGCAGGCACATCTCAGGATCTATTCACATCTGACGGAGTCAATGCAGCCCGCATGATCGTGCAAGCGTTGACGAAGAACCCGACCGCTAATGTCGATACCGCCATCAGCAATCTCGAAGGGTTCTCCTTCAGCGGACTCAAAGGGCATATGACCGTTCGAGCATCAGATCACGTGCTCGTTCAGCCAATGTTTATTGTGAAACTCGTTAAGGATGGAGTTCATTACAAGCCAGTTCTTGTAACGACACTTAATAACGTTGCACATTAATTAGATAGAAACTTCAAAGAAGCCTGGCGCCAAAAATCGTCAGGCTTCTTTGGATGTCTAAACCTCGCGAATGTACAGAAAGGAAGAGATGAGCGCCGCCCTTACCGTCTCTGACTTAAGTTTGGCGATCGGAGGAGCGAAAATCCTCGATGGCATCAATTTAGAAGTCTCAAGACATGAAACCCTCGGAATCATCGGCCCGAACGGCGCCGGCAAGACCTCGCTTTTCAATTTGCTTTCAGGACTCTTAGCGCCAACAAGAGGAACGATTCATCTTGGCGCTACGGACATAACCCAGTTCTCTCCTTTTAATCGGGCTAAAGCCGGCATCGCACGCACATTCCAGACATCGAGCGTCTTTAACAACTTGACCCTGCTTGAAAACGTCCGAATCGCAGCGCAGGCAAACCTTGGTCGTTCGATGAATCTCACTCGAAATGCCTACACATTTAAAGAGGCGGTAGAACTCGCCCACCAATCACTAGAGCAGCTTGGTCTCAAGGGACGAGAGAACCAGGTTGCCGGCTCACTTTCACACGGCGATAAAAGACGGTTAGAAATCGCAATTATTCTGGCGTCAAAGGCTGAGATCATTCTGCTTGATGAACCGATGGCCGGGCTAAGCGTCGAACACGTTCCCGAACTCGTCGAAATTATTCGATCCCTAGTGGCCGTCCACGAGAAAACGGTGCTGATTGTCGAGCACCACATGGATGTCATATTGGGACTTGCCGATCGGATCGCAGTTCTCAATTACGGTGAACTCGTCGTGTGCGACTCACCCGACAAAGTTATCGCCAACCCCGCGGTGCAGTCCGCCTATCTCGGAGTCGGTCTATGAACGCGATAACGCTAAACAATGTCGACGTGTATCTCAGTGGTTCGCACGTTCTCCAGAACGTCAGCTTTGAAGTCCCAAGCAACAAGGTGACTGCCTTGCTCGGAAGAAACGGCGTCGGGAAAACGACAACGTTGCGGGCGATCATGGGACTCATTCCCTCGACAGGCACGATCAGTCTTTTCGACAAACCCATTCATGGGATGCCCACGTACAAGATCGCCCATTCCGGAATCGGATACGTCCCTGAAGATCGCGAAATTTTTTCGACACTGTCGGTGGCGGAGAATTTGTCACTCGCAGTTCGTGACGAAAACCCAAATTACGACCTCGTGTATAAGCTCTTCCCTGAACTCTTACAGCGAGCCTCTCAGCGCGCTGGCACACTTTCAGGCGGGCAACAGCAGATGGTGGCCATCGCGCGATCATTGTTAAATAAGAATCAGATTATTCTCATTGACGAACCCACTAAGGGCCTGGCTCCCAAATTGGTTGGCGAGGTTGCTGAAGCTCTCACCCACGTTGCAAACGAGACCACGATGCTCCTGGTCGAACAGAACTTGGCGCTGGTGCGCTCCGTTGCCGAACACATCATTGTGATGTCGCAAGGTTCGGTCGTTTTTCAAGGCGATCCTTCAAACCTGCAGAACGATGAATTCGTGCACTCCATGTTGGGCGTGAGCGGAGGACTTCACTGATGGATACATTCGTCCTCATCGCAATAACCGGCATCGGGCTAGGTGCGCTTTTCTTCCTCGTCGCCTCAGGGCTCTCGCTCATCTACGGCTTGATGGGCGTGCTCAACTTTGCCCACGGAACTTTTCTTACCGTCGGTGCTTTTGCAGGACTTTGGATCTCGACCCAAGTCTTCACAATCAGCAACACATGGACATTCGTGGGCGCTATGTTATTCGGCGGGCTAGCTGGCGGAGTCTTTGCTCTCCTGGTCGAGCGCCTTGTAATCACTCGACTTTACGAGCGCCACATTGAACAAGCTCTCGTGACTGTCGGCGTTGCCTTGGTAGTCGGTGCGATGTTGAGCGGCTGGTTCGGCAATGATCCTCGGTTGCTCCCCACACCTCACTGGTTCATCAATACGGTGACCATCGGCAAGGCATTCGTACCCGTTGATCGATTCCTATATATAGGCGCCTCCCTAGTTCTTCTGATTGTTCTAACCTCGATTCTCCGCTTCACCAGAATCGGTTTGATTATCAGAGCAGGTGTCGAGAATCGCTCGATGGTTGGTGCACTAGGAATAAATGTCCGCCTGGCTTTTAGCGCCGTCTTCTTCCTTGGTGGATTTGCTGCAGGGCTCGGTGGAGTATTGGTGGCGGCCTACCAAAGTGGAGTCACTCCACTGATGTCGGGCTCATGGCTTATTTACGGATTCGTTGTTGTAGTTGTCGGAGGAATGGGCTCGCTGGGCGGGAGCGCCTTAGCCGCATTACTCATTGGTGTCGTTAATCAATTCACCAATTACTACTTCCCTGGAGTCGGCGACTTCGTCATCGTCTTCCTTCTCGCCGCAGTCCTCCTCACCAGACCTCAGGGTCTTCTTGGAAAGGTGGGCCGCTAAATGTTACGTTGGAAATATTCTCGCCCACTTCTTGGGATCTTAATTCTGATCCTTGCAATCGGACCGATGCTTTCCTTCGGAATGTTGAAGGAGCCTGGCATTCAGCAGACTCTCGCTGTCGCATTTCTCTACGGAGCACTCGCGCTCACCTACGACATGCTCTTCGGATTCACGGGACTACTGTCATTTGGCCACGCCTTATTTTTCGCCTCCGGCGCATATGTCACGGCAATCTTGATCGATTCATACAAGTGGCCTTGGTACATCGCTATTCCCACCTCTATCGCGACATCTGCAATTCTCGCTGTTCTCGTTGGCTCGGCCTCCCTCAGAACTAAGGGAATCACTTTTGCGATGGTGACTCTTGCATTCGGCGAAGCAGGCCACGTTGTTATCAGTCGCAACTTCGGTAACCTAACCAATGGCGAGAACGGCCTGCCGATCAACGCCGATCGAGTCCCAGGTATCTTCATCGGCGTAATAAATACGAAATATCTTTTCTGGTTGGCGCTAGCAGTGCTCATCTTCGTCTACGCCGCAATCTGGTGGGTCACTCAGTCGTCGGCGGGTCGTGTGTTCTCTGCTCTGCGGGATAACGAAGTGCGCACCTCAGTCCTTGGTCTCAATCCAAATCGGTACAAATTACTTTCATTTGTTATTGCTGGAACTTTGGCAAGTGTTATCGGATCGGCGATGCTATTAGTAAGCGGGAATGCCGCGCCTCGCTATGCAACTGCTGATACGACAATTGCACTTCTATTGATGGTCATCTTGGGTGGATCAGGTACGAGATGGGGCGCCGCCCTCGGTGGCATTCTTTATTCCATTGCGAGCACGCGACTTCAAGATCTAAATCAGGGCAAAGCGCTGGCCTCTTTGCCGAAAATCATAAGCGGACCATTATCAGAGCCAGCCTTTATTCTGGGCCTTCTTTTCATATTTATCGTTATGTTTGCACCAGGTGGGCTATCCGGTGCCTACTATCGAATTCGTTTGAGGTTTCTCCAACGCAAGGGAGAAAAAACCGCCTCAATCCCCGTGTAAGGTTCATCCCTGGGGGCGGTAGCTCAGTTGGTTAGAGCCCGGAACTCATAATTCCGTCGTCGTCGGTTCGAGCCCGACTCGCCCCACTTATGACCAGGGCTTTTGTGTCCTAACTGTTCCCAAACATTTCATTTATTAAGTTTGTCTAACACTTGTCTAACACCCTACTTAAATGGCTCCAACTGCTGCATCCGCAAAACGTGTGGAAGCAGTTTCGGCTTGTTCGCTAGAGACGTGCGCATAGATAGTTGCCGTGACCATTGCGTCGCGGTGACCTAGGCGATCTGCGACAACATGTAACGGTTCTCCTAGGCGTAGGAGTTCGGTAGCGTGCAAATGACGCTGATCGTGGAGACGGGTAGGGCGCAATCCCGCCTTTTTAAGGATTTTCTTAAATAGATCCGACGGCGTTCCCGGGTAGAGAGGTAAACCATTTTCCTGAACGAACACGTAGCCTGTCTCCTGCCAGTTCTCGCCAAGAGCCAACCGTTCTACGTATTGTCGCTTACGGTGAGCGTTAAATTGCTCAATTGTTTCGGGATCTAAGGGCACGCGTCTCTGACCATTCCTACCGCCTTTAGTTGAGCCTTGTTCTAAAGACTCGCCTTCCAATTGCGTTCGGCTCTTACTTATCGTGATCGCTTTTCCGTCAAAGTCTGACCACCGCAGTGCGCATAACTCTCCTCGGCGAGCACCCGTAAAAGCACTTAACCGAAAAAAGAAATAGAGTCGATGAGAGCGTGCCTCGTTTAGGAAAGTGTTCAACTCTCCAAGAGTCCAAGGCGTGAAACTCTTATTGGTCGCCCTAGGCGGTTTCACCTTAGAGGCGGGGTTACTCGTGAGCGATCCTTCTACATCTACTGCATACTTCAGGGCAGTTTTTAGAATAGTGCGAACGTATAGAACGCTTCTAGGCGATAAGACTCGCCCATTGATTCCCGG
>JAHEXJ010000086.1 GCA_023252155.1 Actinomycetes bacterium
GGCCTGTAAGGCTTCCATAGATGGAAAGTGGATCTCCGCTATTCTGTAAAACGGAGGTGTTCCCTGAGGGGAGCCTACCACCTTGGTTGCAACAAACTTCGTTTTGCCAAGCAGCTTATCAACCGCCATAGGCACGTGTTCGTCCTGATACAATTTTTCAAAAGCGTCGGTATCTTTCGGACGAGGATAGATAACGATAAATTTTACTCCAGCCATACTTTCCTCCTACTAGTGAACTCTATTTCGTTTCTATTCTAACGCACCACTCTTTGTGAGGGCGCAACAGCCTAGCGTCGTGGTGAACGGCGGGCCAGCACGGACCGTCGATATGGCACGACGCTTACGGCCCGTCCGTTCCACCTAGAGTTAGCAGGCCGTGTCGTTCTCATCATCCAGTTTACGAGTGGTGCAGCCGCCACACGAGGCAATGGCCGCCCAGTCAACCATGAAGTCCGGCCAACCGTAGAGCTGACCTCGCGCCAGCTTCAAGCTCCGCAACCAGGAAATAAACTGATCAAAGTACGGAGAGTTCGAGTCGCTTCGGTGCCCCTGCGTTTGGTGACAGATCGGAAGTAGGTAGTCAGGAAGCCTTATGGCACGGTTGCCGAAATAATAGAAGTCTCTCGAGATTAGAACGTTCTCTCCCCATAAGTCGGTCGCCGCATTGGCAGGGCCATGCACACTTTGGCGTTGATCGGGCCCACCGCTCGCATAGTCGTAGATGCAGTCGCCCAAGCGCTCCGAAAGATCGGCGCTCTGAGCATTTGGAATACGATGCGGCCATCTCGAAGGTGCTTGGTGGTCGTACTCCTTCAACGAAAGCACTTCTTCAACTCGCATTGCATAGACTAGACGCCCACTGAGATCACCGCTTGGCGCGTTCGTTGACCCGAGGCCCGCTACCCAATCTTCGGGTTTGGCAACTCGTCGAATGCCCGGCTTGCAGATAGCCAACGAGCACATGCCCCGAAAGGGATTCGGCGCTGCGCCGTCATCAACGGGGATGGTGTACGTGAACAGGCGTGCCATCGGATTGCTAACGTTTTGGTGAGCGGCGGGCCCGCACAGATGGATGATTCGGCACGACGCTCGCGGCCCGTCCGCTCCGCCTAAAGTTAGACGACGTACCTTGCACGGACGGTCACCAACTCTTGTTCCAAGTTCTCGATCTCTGAAATAACGGGGGAGTGATACGCGCGGTGGAGGGCTAGTGATGCATCGACAAGAAGTCCCGCCGCAGAATCGATCGTTGCCAGAAACGTTTCGATCGGTTCGTCCCGATAGTAAACGACCTCAAAGTCGCGCTCATTAATTTCGGCGTGGCGCGAGATTAGACCTCGAATGTTGCTATGGGTATCGCAACTGAGGTAGTTGTACATAGATCGATACTCTTCCGCCATGCCCGCGCGATCAAATCGTTCTTTGACCTTGAGCGGTCGGTACCCTTGCTGCTTGAGCAGAGACAGCTTTCCTTTCTCGGTCGCAATGTAGGCGTCGAGATCAGGCAGCTTGGCTATTGATGCCAAGTACGGGTTCGTGGCCTTCTTGGCTTCTTCAAGAACTTGTAACCACTGCGCTAAGTAGTTTGCGTTCATGAATTCAATATAGTTTGGATCCCTGATCAAATTGCGGAACTCAACGCTCGCTTCAAGCATTGAGCGAAATAGTGGAGGAACGCCGATTCTCGCGTTGTTCACAATGGTCACGACGATAGCGCCCGAGAATTCTACGAGCGAGCCGTAGAGTGCGATGCGATGAAAATCGACCGGATTGCGCTTATCGAAGACGATACGCTCGGCGCGTGGGAGCAGTTCGTCGTGGAGCCGCTTGAGCAACTCGAAGGCATCCATACTTCGTCTAACGTCTTGCTCTGCGGCGGGCCGCTACGGACTTCAATTGTGGCACGATGCTTCCGGCCCGTCCGTTCCACTTGAAGTTAGACGTCCGGTTCACCATCCCGCGATATCCTCAGACCATGAGGTCTTGTCGAACGACGCGAACACGGCCGCATCGAAAACGCATGGTGCGACATCGGCCGCCTGGCACAACCGTTGGACACCCTCAGAAACAAAGTGGTAATAATTTCTATCGCCAAGGGCGGCCGCGCCGAGATGGACCGGGAACCCGTTTCGGTTAAGCCACTTCGTGATTCGGCTGTCAATCGGAATCTCGAACCGAGTCAAGCCGAGCCCTTGAAGAAGGTTTCGCGATTGCTTTGGCCCAAGACCTTTCAATCTTGTGTCTAGGTACTCTGCTACGTCTCGCTCGGCCTCTGAAGTAGCTGGCTCAGTGAGGAGATTCACCCGACGCAACGTCTCCGACCATTCTCCGGCTTCAAGCTTGGCGAGATTCGCCGCCAACTCTGCGGCAATCTTTGTCGAGAACCGAATACCGCCAAACTGAGACATCGTCTTTCGAAGGAACGACTCAAGGCGTGGTTCATCGCGACATGTCTTGTATGGAATTGGGTATGGCCTTGCTTTGATGAACCGCGACACCGCACTGGTCGGTCCTGATTTTTGTTGCGTAGTCAGAAGCGAGCCAGCTAGAGCCCGCCAGAAGCGGTCGCGGCTTATCAGGGGCTTCTGTTTCGCCAAATTGACCTTCACACGATACCGCACCAGCGGTGTGTTCTTGTACTGTCCCACCACAGATCGAACCCCGGTGACATCCTTGTCCGATATCTTCCAAGTCAATTCCATGCTCACGCTCCGGCCAGCGGACGTCTAACGAATGAAAGGGACTTCCCCGTCCCGATGAAGCGGCGGTGAAGCCGCGCGGCATCGATGTGCCATGATGGTTTTTCGCTCAATCATCAACTGTCTCGAAAGGGGCTGTAGAAAAACCCCGGGCACTCCGACTCGCGCGCGCTTTCGCTCCATTTCAGGGACCCATTTACCCCTCCGAAAAGTTTTGCGTGGATTATGGAGTGTTCTATGAGGTCGCATTTTGTGAGCCTAAATCAAAAATCACGTTCAGGGACTTTTTCTACAGCCTCAACGAGTAAGGTAACCGGCGCCCACGGCGAAAGCGAAGCCTCGCCGGTGGGCGTCCGCGTTGACCGCCGGGTTAGGCTTTATCTGGCGGCAATATCATCTTTTGCAGAGGGCGGCACAACATAGGAAACGAGAAATGAAATGATTGTTGTTAACGCAGAAGCGATCTCTCCAGATATCTGTGTGCCGTTTGGTAATATGTTGAAGGAGTTGAGACCCCAAACAATGACAACTGAGATGGCGCCGGCGACACCTCCGGAAATAGCTTTCATTGTTGGAGCGGCATTGACTTGCTTGAATCCTGTCGTTGGGGCATTAGCACCATTGGCCATGACGATCTCCTGTGTTGATGTTAAGAACGGTGGAACAGCTTAGTCGAGGGTGTGGCACAAGCAAAAGCCTAACGTGGTATAGATGTCAATAAAGTTGCTTTTTAAGGCGACATTTAGTATACGCCGCTGTCATCCGTCCCGTGAATCAGCACGTTACCGGCTTCATGGATCATAAGATTCCAGAACAAAGGCGACCGGCGCTGTGGATAAGTCCGCGGCCAGTGCGTATCGCGGCAGCCAGCAGGGCAGTGAGCAACGCGAAAATGCAGCGCAGTTTCATCGACGCAACTCCTGTGCGGTCACTAGTCTGAATGCCTATTCGAGCTTGATGCCGGCCTCGCGGATCACCTTGCTCCATTTGGCGAGGTCTTCACGCACGAAGCGCGCGAACTCTTCGGG
>JAHEXJ010000087.1 GCA_023252155.1 Actinomycetes bacterium
GCCAATTACTCCAATTGCCCCAATTGCCTTTGGACTAGAATCACTTCTCATGAGGAAAGATTACCCGCAACTGATGTGCGTAATCTCTCGATAGCCCGTAGGCTCTCCCACTATGTCTGAAACGAAGCCAGGTTTCGCTCGCGATTGGATTGAATTCACGGATCCAAATGATGAGCTTGAAATCTATAAATGCGACCTCACATGGTTAACGTCATACTGGACTTGTATCTACGGCGATGGCTGCAAGGGTGTATTTGCCGATCGACCAAATGATGGATGCTGTACCGAAGGTGCCATGTATTCCGACGCCGACGACGAAGCACGCGTTCTCAAATCCGCAGCCGACCTCACTCCAGAAATGTGGCAGTTCTACATGGAGTCTCGACCAAAGAAACTTGGTGGAGACCTTCAGATTTCTGAAGTCGATGAGGACAAAGAGCGTAAGACTCGCACCGTCAACGGTTCATGCATCTTTCTTAATCGAAAAGGATATGAAGCAGATGGCTTCACCGGATCATTCGGATGCGTCCTTCACCACCTTGCGCTAAAGGAGGGTCGTCACTTCGTTGAGACCAAGCCCGATGTATGTTGGCAACTTCCGATGCGTCGCAGTTTTGAAACCAGAGAAGTGGGCGATCGCGAATATTCCATCACCGTCATCGGAGAGTATGAGCGACTGGCTTGGGGCGATGGCGGCAACGATTTCGATTGGTACTGCACCAGCGACTCTGACGCACACGTTGGAACAGAGCCGGTCTACATTTCCAATCGAGTCGAACTCGTAACGTTACTCGGGCAAGATGTCTACAACATTTTGGCCAAATATTGTGACGAGCGAATGGCTGCGATCCGCGAGATATCCAAACGATCCCTCCCGTTCTTCGTTATTCAGCATCCGGCCACCCTCGCAGCCAAGGGTTAATGGAAACCGCCAATTCTATTAGCGGTAGCGTCCTTTCGATCGGAGTTACTACCGCTCAGTCTCATTCGCTCGTGTGCCTCTAATGTGAGGGTGGTCCGATTACCAACGAGAGAATATTTGAAACTGAAGGCCAAATTGATTGAAGTGAGGTAGTGACTCGACAACGGTGACCACAAAACAGGGGACATGTATCTAGGGCCGAAGCAAACCGTAATCCCTATGACGGTAAATGTTCACCTCTGATTGCATGATCGCTATTGCTTCACGCGATGGTGTGTGCAATCCTTCATATGGCCGAGGCCCCAACGATTAAAGATGAAACATCTCGCAAGTTATTTCCTTCCCTTCATTCTACGAAAGGAAAGAACGTGACTGCCGCCAATTCCCAAAAAGTGAGCAACAAGCACAAACTTATAACTTACGCTCTCACGCCTATTGTTCTCGCGGGTGGGCTCATCCTCATTGGTTCGCCATCAGCAAACGCCGCAGACAGTACGCCGACTAGCAGCGCCACCGCCACTAGTGGAGTAGTCAATACGAACCATGTCGCCAATCCGATTAAAGTCCCAAACAGCACGCCAACAGTGAGCCGCTATATGACGTTAGCCGGTGGTGGTGGCGACAATGTGGGTGCACCTCCTCCGCCATCGTATTGTACGGTCCTAGTGCCCACTGTATTTTTTGTTGGGCTGGTTTTACTCTTCGTTCCAGGGACGGGTTGGGTAGACCATGCAATATATACAGTTGTGACAGCTGCCGTAGTCGAACCGTGCGTCTAATAAACGGCGAGTGAATTGAAACTGACGATTAGCCAGCAGAAACTAACAATAAGGGCGCTCAATGTACTAATGCTTTTATATGTTTCATCAACAATTCTGGCATTTCTTGTTCATGCGCTTCAGTTCCATTCGATGCTAATACTGCTTATTATTAGTCTTTTGGTTCGCACGGAATTGGTCTTTTGGCGCGAGCGTCTCCGAAGGGACAAGCAAGTGACGAGAGGCTTGAAAGTAACAGCCAATCTACTTAGGGTGTTAGTTGGCTCCTTGCTTATTCTGGCATTTTTCCGTGACCCAATTTCTGGCCATACCTTTCCTGCGGCTGAGAAGGTAGTGCTCTTTATTCTTTCCCTTATTCTTATTGTTCGGGCTGGTATCCACTTGCAACGTTGGAGCAGGCATCTTAAATAAGAGAGGAAGGGGAGTGAAAAGATTTATTGCTCCAGCCAGCGAGTAATTTCCGGTGCCAGACATTGCCCTGCGAGGTAAGGAAGATTCGGTAGCGACCAGTTCATCACCACTAGCCCAAGATCGACCTGCTCGCACGTGGGGTGGCTGCCATTTTATTTCTTCAAGGGTCGGTGGCAGGCTCTAGCATGTGTCCATGGCAAAACCTTCGACCGATCCCTACCGCTGCTCTGAGTGCGGATGGACTACCAATAAATGGGTTGGTCGTTGTGGTGAATGCCAAGTTTGGGGAAGCGTCGAAGAAATCGCTGCGCCCAAACGACTATCTCTGGTTCCCGGCGCTGTAACTCGTGCAGCCACACCCATCGGAGACGTTGATCTTTCAACCGCGGCCGCGCGTTCAACAGGCGTAAGCGAACTCGATCGGGTACTGGGTGGAGGTCTGGTTCCCGGTGCAGCGATTCTCTTAGCGGGCGAACCAGGCGTCGGCAAGTCCACACTTCTGCTCTCAGTAGCGGCCAAAAGTGCCTCTCGCGGAATTCGCTCCCTTTTCATCAGCGGAGAAGAATCCGCGTCGCAAGTACGACTTCGAGCCGAACGTATCGGCGCAGTCGATCCCATTCTCTGGCTCGCATCCGAAAATGACCTAGGCGCAGTGATTACTCACATTGATTCGGTACGACCACAGTTGTTGATCATCGACAGCATTCAAACAATGAACAGCGCTGCGGCCGAAGGTGCAGCCGGCGGCGTAACTCAGGTACGCGAAGTTGCCGCAGCACTTATTCGGATTGCAAAAGAGCGCGACATTACTTTGTTGCTAGTTGGTCACGTGACAAAAGACGGATCAATCGCGGGTCCTCGATTGCTCGAGCACATCGTTGATGTGGTCTTATCTTTTGAGGGCGAACGCCATTCGCGTCTGCGCCTAATTCGCGCCACCAAAAACCGGTTTGGTGCAAGCGATGAAGTTGGTTGTTTCGATTTGAATGACGGTGGAATTGAAAGCGTCGTTGACCCAACCGGTCTTTTCACTACCCGGCACGCAGAACCCGTTCCGGGAACATGTGTCACCGTCACTCTCGAAGGACGACGACCACTTCTTGCAGAAATCCAAGCTCTCGTTGGCGTCGGCCGCGAAAACGATTACGGCAACGCCCGTCGCGTTACCAGTGGCCTTGATTCAGCACGGACGTCTATGACTCTTGCCGTGCTCGAACTCCGCGCCAACGTCCGCATTGCCGGACGAGACGTTTATGCCGCAACGGTTGGCGGGATGAAGATGACCGAGCCTGCCGCGGATCTAGCACTTGCATTGGCGGTTGCCTCTGCCGCCAAAGGACTTGCACTTCCTGGAGACCTCGTAACAATCGGCGAAGTTGGATTGGCCGGTGAAATCCGCAAAGTAAGTGGAGTTGGTCGCCGTCTTGCAGAGGCATACCGCTTAGGTTTCAAACGTGCGCTCGTTCCGCAAGGCAGTGATACCAAAATTGCAGGTATGGAAATCGTCGAGGTTGCAAGATTGGATCAGGCGCTCCAACGAGTGAAGATCGCTGGAGAATGAGTTTCCTCGAAGGAGCAATTCTCAAATG
>JAHEXJ010000015.1 GCA_023252155.1 Actinomycetes bacterium
GATACTTCGCTCCCGCAATGAGCGCACCGAGATCGAGTGAAATGACTCTCTTCTCCCGAAGACCAATTGGAACATCTCGCGCTGCAATACGAAGGGCCAGCCCTTCAACGATTGCGGTCTTTCCCGTACCTGGCTCTCCGATTAGCACAGGATTATTCTTCGTGCGCCGTGACAGCACTTGTATTACTCGACGCACTTCGTTATCTCTGCCGATAACGGGATCTAATTTTCCATCTCGGGCGCGTTGAGTAAGGTCAACACCGTATTGTTCTAATGCGGATTTCTCATCTACTTCTGGCGTAGTCATGATTGAACTCCTCAACGATAAGGATAACTCCATTCGCGTCGTAAATCATTGGCCCGCATTGATATTTTAATGGCCAGGTAATCGGCGTAGGCTGTCCAAAGTGGCGACAGTCACATGCTTCACGTTGCTCGGAGGTATCAGGTGATCAAAAGGATGTCGCTAGCCGAAAGAGGACTCGGAACTGGAAAGAAGGCCCGACTACATCGCATTCTGCACCAATTCGGTTTGAAGAACGGGACCGCTTTATTTTTGCCGTATGACCAAGGGATGGAACACGGCCCACGTGATTTCTTCTCGAATCCATCTTCATCTGACCCCAAATACATTATTCGTTTAGCGCTAGAAGGCGGATTCAACGGAATCGCAATTCAAATTGGACTGGCTGAAAAATTTTATTGGGAGTTTGCTGGCGAGCTTCCGCTAATTCTCAAATTGAACGGTAAGACTGATATTCCGTCAGATGCACGAGCGTTGTCACCAATTCACGCCACGGTTAAAGATGCGGTCCAACTCGGCGCCGATGCAGTTGGTTACACACTCTATGTCGGTTCACCGGCGCAGGAAGAAGATTTCGCACAATTTCATCAGGTACGCAATGACGCAAAGGAATACGGAATGCCTCTGATTGTTTGGGCCTACCCAAGAGGCGAAGCGATCGAAGCTAAGGGTGGAAACAGTTCGTTCTACGCAGTTGATTACGCCGCAAGAGTCGCGAGCGAATTGGGCGCAGATGTCGTGAAAGTGAACTTTCCCCATCCAGACTTGCGAACGAACGTAAAGAAGGAGTACGACAAGGATTTCACGGCACAGGAAGCCATGAACTCTGTAGTGAGATCGGCAAACCGAACTTTGGTTTTGGTCTCAGGCGGCGAGAAATCGGGCAATGAGGCAATGCTGGAAAAAGCGCGAGAGTCAATGGAGGCCGGAGCAACGGGCCTAATCTTCGGCCGCAATATTTGGCAGCGTGACCATGACGCTTCGCTTGTGTTAGTTAACTCACTCAGGGAGATTCTTGAGAAATATCCGAGTCAATAACTAATTAGCCTGTGAGTTTGGCCGTCGAGAGCGAAGAGGGTGCGATTTTGTCTCCGATAATGTTCCCTTTGGCATCAAGCTTGACAGCCTTTCCGGAAGGATCTTCTATTCTCTTGTCTTTGGGATCCCAATAGAGCGGCTTGCCATCGGTGCTGATGATAGGCATGCCTTTGGATGTGGTAACCGCTCCGTTCAATCCCATTGATACCGCTTTTCCATCGGGCCCAGTGACTGCTTTGCCTGCTTGCTTGATCGGGATAGGCGATATTTCCGAGATATTTACGGGCTTGCCATTGGGTGCAAGCACTGGCTTGCCCGCAGAATCCATGACCACACCCGAGGACGAAATCTGGATTGGTTTGCCAAGGAGATCCTGAAGCGGAGCACCCAATGGAGAGAGCGGCGTTCCAGTTGGAGTCATGACAAGTGGCATTCCACCTAAGGTCTTAACGCCAACACCACTGGCATCAACCACCTTGCCATTTGAGCCAAATTGCACGTCGACGCCTTTGATCGAAATGGGCGCACCACTTGATGTTATTACATCCGAGCCAACTGCTCCGATCAATATGGGCGCACCCTTGCTATCGACCACCTGCAGTCCGGCCGAGTTTATGAGCGGTTGCGACATGACTGCTTTGCCATCCTTCGAAGTCAAAATCTGACCGTTGCTTCCAGCAACCGGCTTTGCCATCAGGGCTTGCCCAGCGGCGCTTACTACTGGTTGACCCTTAGCATCCAAGATCGGAGGGGCAATTACGACGTTCCCGTCCGTAGTGGTGAGAGGTTTTCCACTCGAGTCCAAAAGTGGGGCAGAGAGCAATGCATTTCCCTTCGCATCCACCATGGCTTTACCGTTACCCATTACAACTGGTTGGCTCGTAACTGCCTCACCTTTGGCATCGAGAACTGGATTGCCTTGAGAATCAAGCGCAGGTGAGACGAATATCGTTTTCCCGTTTGGTGTGGTCAAAGGCTTTCCATCTGCACCGACGAACGCTTCATTCGTCAACGCTTTACCACTTGCATCAAATACTGGTTTGCCATCGATTCCTAAAATCGGCGAGTTCAGAATTGCCTGCCCGTCTTTACCGAGAAGTGCCTTGCCATCATTAGTTAGTTGAACCTGCTGAGTTAGCACATCACCTGTGTTTGAAAGTAACGGCTTCCCTCCAGCATCGAGAACGGGGTTTACGAAAATTGGCGAACCCGATGATGTCGTCAATGGTTTTCCATCTGCATCTACGAATGCTTCATTCGTGATTGCCTTACCGTTGGAATCAAAGACTGGTTTGCCATCTTTTCCAAGTATCGGGGAATTGAGAATGGCCTTGCCGTTTCCGTCAAGCAGTGCTTTGCCATTAGTGCCTATCTGTACTTGCTGCGTAAGCACTTCCCCACTACTTGAAAGCATCGGCACACCATCAGCATCGAGTACAGGGGCGACTGAAACAGGTTTGCCGCTTGCATCAACGAAGGCGTTGCCAGCAGCATCTAACGCGGCTTGCAGGCCGACCGGTTTGCCGTCTGGACCCATAACGGTCTGCCCGGATTGCAAGGTCGCTGAAATTCTGCCGAGTTCACCCAACGCAGCCAATTGAGACGCGGTAGGAGGATTGCCTAATTTGTCCAGGAACGCACTCACACCGGGAGGCGGGCCAGTGGGACCGGTAGGGCCGGTAGGGCCGGTAGGACCGGTAGGACCGGTAGGGCCGGTAGGACCGAACGGACCGGATGGACCGGTAGGACCGAACGGACCGGATGGACCGACCGGGTTCTCTGGTCCAGTTGGACCCGTTATTCCCGAGGGTCCAGTTGGTATCTCCATCGGAGGAGCAGTTGCGATTCCTGACGGAGGGGCTGTCTGAATTCCTGTTGGCGGGCCTGTTGGAATGTTGGCTGGCGGGCCTGTTGGAATGTTGGCTGGCGGGCCTGTTGGAATGTTGGCTGGCGGGCCAGAAGGTCCCGCGGCAAAAGCGTTCACTCCTAAAAAGAGAGTGACAATCGATAGAAAAATAAAAGTAACTCGCGCCCACCTGCGAATAGCTTTGATGTCATTCATTGCAACTAGATTCTGGGTAGATCGCTCGGGAGATACCCCTTACGGAGCTACAACCTTCTTTACAAATTACTCTTGAGGGAATACGAAATCAATCAATATGGACGTCATTACACAGTCCTCAACTATGATCTATCTCATTCGATGGCTTCAGGCTCATCTCATTGCGATCTTCCAATTGTTTTGTCGATTGCAATTAGACTCACATGATAGGAATCACAATCAAAACGACACGAGCCATCAGGTGCACATGGTGCTGGCACTCGATGTGTACGGATACTGCGAGACGCGATGACAGTGCGAACTAAGGAGAGCGAAAATGTATGAGTTGCGAGCAAATGCGCCTTTGCTCGATTCATACATCGGATACTTGGATGATGGCAACCAACCGTTCACGACACCAGGACACAAGCAACGCGCTTCGCTTCTGAATCCTGACCTCGGACGCGTTGTAGATCTCGACGTACCTCTTTACGGCGGGCTAGATGAAATCAAACTAACGCACGGAATCCTTGAGCATGCAGAAAGTCTTGCCGCACAATTGTGGGGAGCCCATTGGACTCGCTTCTCCACTGGAGGTTCGACCCACGCAAATCAAGCCATTATTCTTTCTCTTGGAAAACCCGGCGACAAAGTGGCCGTCACTCGAACTACGCATCGATCTATCCTCACTGCCTTAGTTCTTGCCGGACTTGAACCACTTTGGATGGTGCCAGAAATCGATGGTGCCACCGGTGTACCGATCGGAATCCCACTGGCTGAAGTCGAACGCGTCTGGCGAGAAGGTCCCATCGCATTGCTCTTAACGGAGCCCGGATATCTCGGAACTCTTTCCGATTTACCTCCGATTATCGAGGCGGCACACGAAATGGGCATCCCGGTCGTCATCGACGCGGCTTGGGGAGGTCATTTTGGATTTCACGAATCCCTTCCACCCCACCCCATGCAATTGAATGCCGATGCCTTTGTCACAAGCATTCACAAAACCCTGCCGGGATACAGCGCTTCCGCCATAGCGGTTGCTCGCACAACTTTGCTTGACCACGGCAGATTGGAACAGGGCTTTGAATCGACTCACACAACTTCTCCAGCCGGTGCACCCCTTGCCTCGATCGATGGAGTCCGCGCCCTAATGCAACTTCATGGACACGAACTCATCGAAAATCTATTGACCAACGTCGGAATATTCCGCGAAAGGCTTACCCAAGAATTCGGAAATGACATTCTTCTCAAAGTGGAAGATTTTCCAGCCGGAAGATTTGATCCCGTCAAGTTGATTCTACGGGCCAACATTCTCGGGGCAGACGGAATTGAAATCGAAAATGAATTGATCGAATCCCACATTAGAGTCGAGATGGCAGATCGAGATACCGTCATTTTTATGGTCACTATCGCCGATGATGCAAAAACTTTGAGTGATTTGGCTGACGCGCTCATACCGATTCTGCGCAAGCTCTCCGGTACTTCTCGAAAGAGCGCCGCGGCACTGAGTTGGACCGTAGTGCCGCAAAGGGGCGTTTCGATGCGCGAGGCGTACTTCGGCAAGAGCGAATTAGTCGAGATCGACAAGGCCGTTGGCAGAATCAGCGTCGATCTGGTTGCGCCATATCCGCCCGGGGTGGCAGTACTCGCCCCCGGTGAAATAATCACGAAGGAAATCTTGGACGGGCTCGTAGCGGCAAAGTCTGAAGGCGTTCGCATCGCGTACGCCACTGACCACACCCTGTCTCGATTCCGTGTGCTTGCCGAATAGGGCTCTCGATCCGAACTATCTAAGGCTCTATTGGTAGGGTTCGGCGCATGTCTGAATACCAAGTTATGCGCTGGCACCAAATTCCGAGCATGATCATCGCCCGCGAAGGCGAACAGGTGATCAAGGTCCAACTTCCCTCGCGCTTTCAAGAAGCCATAGACGAAGCCGCAATGCGAATGGGTGAGACCGATGCTGATGCCTATACATCAGGATGGGCTCGCGATCCGTGGGTTCAAGCCACAGAGTTACCGCAAGAGTTGGCCGACCGTATCGCCAATGCACTGGAGGCAGAGTTTTCAGAAGAGAATTTGCAGAAACTTCTTGATGGTCTGGAGAAGAAGTAATGTCGAACATCTACGAGATATTGGCAAAGTCCACCCTGGTCTCGGATGGGGCGATGGGAACGATGCTGCAAGAACGTGGACTCACCGACGGAGGCTCCCCCGAACTTTGGAATGTAGAAAATCCCGAAGCCATCGAATCAGTACTTGAGGAATATGCAGCATCGGGTGCGCGACTCATCACAACAAATACCTTTGGCGGGACCCGCGGAAGACTGGCGATGCATGGTCTCGAAGAACGAGTTTACGAACTGAACAAAGCCGGCGCAGAAATCGCCAAACGCGTGGCAAGCCGCCACCCGGGCACTCTAGTTATGGGAGATATCGGGCCAACTGGAGACCTAATGGAGCCAATGGGAATTTTGACGATTGACTCCGCCAAAGAAATCTTTGCCGAACAGATTCGCGGATTAGCAGACGGCGGCGTCGATGCACTGCTAATTGAAACCATGAGTGATTTGACTGAAGTAGAAGCCGCTGTAAACGCGGCCCATGAGGTCGCCCCTAATTTGCCGATCATCGCGACAATGAGCTTTGATACGAATTTGCGAACCATGATGGGCGTAAAGCCCGCGCAAGCAGTCGAGAGAATCTCAGAGCTCGGCGTACGCATAATCGGTGCAAACTGCGGTCGTGGCATGGATGAAATGAGAACCATCGCCCACCAAATGGTTGAAGTACGACCCGACGGGGTATTCATTATTGCCCAATCAAATGCTGGATTGCCCACTTTGGTTGGAGATACGTTTGTCTATCAAGGCTCCCCTGAAGAGATGGCGAAATTCGCCCAAGAGATGCAAGCGCTGGGAGTAAATGTCATCGGCTCTTGCTGCGGCTCGACTCCAGCCCACACACTCGCCATCTCCGAGGCAATCAAGCTGGAGGACGAGTAGCTCTTTTCTTATATACGACCAATTTTGATTCTGACCATACAAGAATGCTTGAAATGGGCGTTGATTTCATTGAAGCACCCCGTCACGAAAACTTCGGAAAGGTTGTCGTCTTTAAGGACGTCTACGGGAATAAATGGGATTTCATCGAATGGGTCTCATCGACCTAATTTGTAATCGCGATCCAATCCAGATTCTCAGCACATAGTTGCGGTATTCGGGAGAGGGAGATTTGTTTAGCCTTTGCATCGCCGGCAAATTGAGTAGACAGGAATATTGGTCCGAATCTATAGGCAACATCGCTTCCAGGCATAAGAATTGGACTCGTGTAAATAAGGGTTAAGACGTGCTGCCCCGCAGAAATGTGAACATTGGTTAATGTGTTGGTCAAGGTTGGATTGCCCTCGAATACCGAATGGCCTGAGTAAATCTGATTTCCATCAATAAGCAAACTTAACTTTCCGGGGAAGCTCCCAGCCAAAGAGAGGTCGTAGAAGCCGGTTTCGTCGACGGAAAAGGTCCTTGAAAACCCCCCAGAGCCGGTTCGATCTACCGCCCCACTTGATGCACCGGTCGGAATCCACGAGGATGGTAAATCTCCATTTGAGAAACTTATGAGATACGTCTTATTTCGAACCACCGCAAAGATCTTGTCGCCATTTGTCCGTTGAGCAAGGAATTTCGTTACATCTTGGCACGCGGGGATAGATCCTGGGGTGAAGTTGTTTCCTAGCGGGAGCATGTACTTTATCGCCGGCGAATTGGCCACCTTCCGCCAGACTTCGTAATGCATTCCACTCCATGCGAGTTCATAATTCAACGGCGGTCTGCTGGCGACAGGGGATTTCCGCAATACCAATACGTTGTAGCTGTTGATGGTAGCCGAGTCAAACAATCCGATGTCAGCCGAGAATCCCTTGGGAACTTGAGTACCGTCGCTCATCAAAATCGGATGGACGCGAAGTTCACTCGCCGATTCGGTCCCTGAATCCCGCAAGAAGTATCTTGCGCCAAAAACTGAATAATCTGTCATCAAAGTTGGCCCTTGACCAGCAAAGGTTATACCTATCTGACGAAGTTCATTTACTTGCGAGTATGGGGCGATCCAAATGTTGCGGTAGGTCATCACATCTGAAACAAGAACTCCGGACGCTGCAGCGACTGAAAGTGCTAATAATATGTATTGTGTTTTCACTTGCCCGAAATTGAATTTCGGATTATCACCCAGCCACGTCCACGCTTCATAGGCTCCGATACAACCTGCAAAAACGAATACTGGAGAAGCTACTGCAATTGCTTTGCCCGTGATCCATATCCCAGCAAAATAATCTGAGTATCCAATGACGGACACGCAAGAAACCACCAAAGCAGGAAGTATCCAGAATCCGTTCTTGAACGATGATGCGATCCCGACTATGACCATTGCGAGTGCAATCGCAATTAGCGAATACGTCAAGGGCTTAAATTTCGGGTCTAGGCGAAAATCCCCACTGGGCCAGATGCCCATCACTTGTAACAAATTCAATGGCCTCGTCAGGTTTCCTGGATCGGTAATCACCGGGACAAAGAATCTTCCTAAGGCGTTATTCCCCGCCCTCAAGAAATAGACACCAACGCCGGACGCAACCACGACAGCGGCTAATATTCCCAAAAAGATTTTGCGATTTGCAAAAGAGATCTTGGTCAAGAGGGCTACAAACACAATGGGCAGAACCAAGCCAAGGCTCGTCTTTCCCCCAACAAAGTAGAACCCCAGGAGTGTGACTGCTGAGTAAGCAAAACGTTCCGACTTGCTACTTACCTGTGTTGTAGTAAGCAGCAAGTAGGCCAAGAGGAGAAGCGGAAGGAGAATTACGATCTCCTTAATTCCGCCCCACATTTCATACGAAAATATCGTTGAAGCCAAAAGCGAGACAGTTCCAACAACGAAAGTAATCCACTTTTTGGCTATCCGCTCCCGGGCAATGACGACGAGAACCATCGCCGACATTCCAGCGGCCAGTGCGAGATAAGGTTGAAATAGCCAAGCCCTTTCAATGCCAGACATTTTGGACATGACGCCAAAGGGAACAAAAGACCCAAGTGGATAGCTGAAATTGTCCGGAGCGATAGAACCGGACGTGGTTCCGAAGATAATCTGCATGAGTCGTTCATAAGTCGAATTAATGACATTGATGCCGGTTTGGCCCACAGTCATAAGGCGATTGGTTATCGCAAACCATGAGGCCGTGTCATCTAGCTGAACCCACCCTGCCCAACTTGGATGGCCGTAAGCCATGACTGGCAATCCAGAAAGGAAATAAACACAGATTCCTGCAAGTCCAGACGGCCAATCAAAGAGAAAATAACTTCGGAACCAAATGGCGCTCACAAAGAAACCGAGAATTGAAAGAATTCCGATTAACGTTGCTACATATGGGACTGTGCTGGCATTCATCGTGAGGAGACTTCCCAAGATCACGATGAGCAAGAATCCCATTGGCACGGTCAGGGCAAAATTCAGGCGTTTGCGAATCGCCAAGGAGAGCAATAATCCAAGTCCGTACGAAGTCAGCACCATGAGGGCTGGAGCCAGTAGCCAAACGAGGATCATTTCCACCATTAGGACTCCTCAGAGCTCTGGCCATTTTCTAGCGGGCTTATCTTAGAAACTTTAGCAAACTTGTTCGGCCAATTCAGTGGCACCATAGTGATTCCTAAATCAATTGCAGATTTCCCTGTAGCCTAAGAGGGTGACCATTTCGTCCGACAAGGGAAATTCGCCAAGAATTACCGTGGTAATTCCGGCGTACAAGGTTGCCAAACACATCTTGGGAGTGCTGAGTAACATCGGTCCAGAGGTGACGCGAATCATCGTTGTCGATGATTGTTGCCCTTCCGCATGGCAACGGTAATCGCCTGAAGTTCTTGCTCCAGTCCAAAATAATGGCGAGAGGCATCAGTTATATCCATCTACAAAAAAGTCACAGCATCCGGGATCATTCCAAAATAGGAATCTCTGACGTTTTTCAGCGCAGCGCGATCCTTCTCCCAATAGTGTTCAGAATTTCTATCAAAGGCCTACCAATTCCTCCACGCAGAATTCACGATTTCTTGTAATAAATATTCAGGGCGAAAATTCAAAAGCATCCGCGCGAGTTCTCCACTCGCGACGCTAGCGATCGGGTCAAAATTACGAGCGGCCGCGGCACGGAACGGAATCTTCTCTCCTGATGCGATCTCCATTGCTTTAATAACTTCAAATACGGTTGAACCAGTTCCCGATCCTAAGTTGACGATAATCGAAGCATCTGGAGATTTCGTTCGATCCAAAAAATCTAATGCCAGAATATGAGCTCGAACGATGTCCAAGACATGGATGTAATCACGTATGCAACTACCGTCACGTGTAGGCAAGTTTGTTCCAAAAACCTCCGTTACTTCGCCTTTCTTAATGTTACGAATCAAAGTAGGAATAAGATTCTGTGCTTTGTGCTCCATCAAACTTGGGGACTTCGCACCGGCAACATTAAAGAAACGAAAGATAAGTGCATTAAATCCAAGATCCATAACGGATTTAAGTATCACTTCCTCTGCCATTGCTTTCGATTCACCATATGAGTTCACGGGACTTATAGGATCCGATTCTCTAAAATTCGGACCAATTGGATTTGGACCATAGACGGCCGCGGTTGAAGAAAATATGAGATAACCGATTCCCGCCTCTTTGACCGCTTGAATCACGTTTTTTGTGCCTTCAAGATTTGTTTCAAAAAATTCAATCCCATCCCCGAGCGAATTATTTACCATCTTCTTGGCAGCTAAATGAAATATTGCATCAACGTTTTCCCTTTTTACTACGGAAACTAATGCATCAAGATCAAGTATGTTGGTTTCATATATCGCGTAATGTGGCGAATTCCTAGTAGTACTCAGAGCATTTGAAAAATCATCCACGACAACCACTTCGTTGCCGATTGCCAACATCTCTTGCACCAGATGAGACCCTATATAGCCTGCGCCGCCCGTTACAAGAACTTTCATAAAATCTAGGACTTTCCATGTATTCTGGAATTTGCTTCGTGTAGCGCGGCTTCTCTAACGACTACACACAACAGGGTTTGGGTTTTTGCTGCCTCAATCAGAATTAAGATGGAAAGAGCAACGATCGAACACGCGGAAATATAAACTATTAGGTCTGTACCGCGACCTACACCTAGAGATACCGCGATTTCCTGAAGTAGACTTGGAAATAAGATAGCCAAGAGTAAAAAGATGACTAGTAGTAACAGGCCAACTCGCGACAAAGCCTTGCCGACGTACTTGTTATACCCCCTCAACATGTAGACGATGAAAAAGAGGACCAATATAAGTAAGAACTGAATCGGCTTCATCGTTGTCCCAAGAATTTATCAAAGAGGATGTTTATTCCATTAACGAGGGGCTGTCCCTTTTTCCTGCTGTAAGGAGTGTAAATGATCTCGACTGGAACCTCCACATAAGTTAGCCCTAGACTCTTGATCTGCCGCAAAATTTCATCGGCATGACCGAATCCAGGTTGTTTCAAACTAATCCTCACTGCTGCGCTTCGCTTAAACGCTCGTAAGCCGTTATGCCGATCCGTAACCCGGAGGCCGATACTGTATCTTGCCAATTTAGCACTGACCCGAAGTATCACGTATTTGAGTCGTCCGCCACCAAATTTCCCTTCAATGAATCTACTACCGAGGGCGACATCAACATTTTCTAACACCAGCCTTTCTACCAGGGAAATCACGTTTCCTGGTAAGTGCTGTCCGTCCGCATCATAAGTCACCAAATAGTCGCCCAGTTGAGGATTACGTTTGAAATATTCAAATCCGGTCTGCAGCGCAGCCCCCTGCCCAAGATTAATACTGTGACGTATCACATCAATCCCGAGCGAATTGACCAGATCAAACGTATTGTCCGTGCTGCCGTCGTCAACTAATACGATCGTGAATCCCGCACTTTTGAGAGGCTGTAAAACACCTTCGATTACTTCCGCCTCATTTAGAGCAGGAACGATCACTGAGATTCGAGAAGGGTCCACGTCCATAACGGCAATCTACACTTTTGAGTACACAATTCCCGAACGGGCTCTACTTTTCTGTCAATTATATTGCGGCAGCTCAGCAAACGCTTAAGTGTTACTTCGGATTCCTATGGAATTGTCGCATCAAAGAATGTCCGGAGTCAGCGTAAGTATCCATGGATAATCTTGCTCGCTCTGGACTGGCCGGTATCCTTGGCCAACTTAAAATTCTGGACTCTCTCGAGTGATTCGTCTCTGGTCGTCTAGGATTTTCGACCCAAAAATCTTTCAAGCCCCTGAGGGAAACTCAAACAACTTCAAGCAAATTGCTTGGAATCCGACTAGCCATTAGTTCCCATTCGTCTAGACGAACAACCAACTAATGTAGTACGACCACTCACGCTTTTTCTTGTCGGATCAGTGGAGCAAGCGTAATTTCATAGTCATGCGGCACAACCTGTCGTGGAAAACCTTCGCCTTTACGGTCTTCGTAACATGCGTATCACTTCTGTCGACCGCAGTTAGCGCGACTGCTGCTTATAAGCCGATCAAGCTCAGCCTTCCCTCGCAACTCCCTCAAGTCACCCAGGGCAAGTCATACAACTACTCACTTGCAAGCCGTGTTTCCGGTGGCACAGGCAAGCCATATTTATGGAAGCTAACTGGCGCCCTCCCTGTAAGGCTCGGCTTTAATTCATCGGCCGGCATAATTGTTGGGACGGTCATTAGCCCAGCAAGTGTCGGCACCTACCCTTTGACGATTTGCGTCTCTGGCGGAAAGAAGGGGGCAGTCGCCAAGATTGCGAACAGGATTTGTAAAACCACAAGACTCGTGGTGATAGCCGCCTCGACTGTTAAGACCAGCAACGCCTCTGGAATTTACAGCGGAAATATCAATTGGCCTGACGTATCAGTTACCACGATTAGCAACACCTGCGGTGCGCAAGTCATGTATCGCACAATCACTCTTCAAGAGGGTGTCAACGGTGCGATCACTGGAAGTGTTGACAACGGCACTCAAATTTCAGGAACAAGAGTCGGCAGCACAATGACAGTCACACTTCAAACTTCGCATTGGGGTACGCGTGGTCCATTTACGTGGCAGTGGTCCGGGTCAACATTAAGCGGAACTTTGGTGGCGATCTGCTACAACCTCTCAACCAACGAATTACTTAGAGAAGGCACTTACACCTTCACATTAAGTAAGAGCAAGAGCACAACAACGCCAATCCCGGTCGTGACACCAACGCCAACCCCTACACCAACCCCTACACCAACCCCAACGCCTACGCCTACGCCTACGCCTGCGCCATCAATTTCAAGTTCATCTGGTACCTACACGGGTTACATCAACTTCCCCAACTTGAACTCTGACGGCAGTTGGACAGGTTGCGTAGCGGCCTCAATTTATCGAAGCCTGACTCTGGTCGAGGGCGCGAACGGAGCAATTACTGGGACCACAAACCACGAAAAGATGCAGACTCTTACGGGAACCCGAAGCGGAAACTCAATAACCGTAACCCTGCAATCGGCATGGGGTCCACGCGGACCTTATGTATGGCAGTGGAGCGGAACAACGTTGACGGGAACTCTGCCGGCGTTCTGCTGGAGTCTAGACACGGGCGCCAAATTAAATGAAGGTTCGTACACCTTCACCTTACAAAGAAGCTAAATGCCTTGGGCGGATTCCATCGCATCCCAAATTGGTCCATCTAAAGTCACCGCTGATGCAGGGAAAAGCCCGTTCTCTTCATTGCTAATGTTGTTACGTAATGTGATTTCTAATTCGCCAATCGCGGTGACTTCCCCTGATCCAATTCTTCCAACCAATTCGTCAATTTCCTGATGCTCTGCTTGCAATTTTGCAAGCGACTCCGCGAATTCTAAATCCGGTTTAAGGGCCTCAAAGAGCCCGTCTTCCTCAAGTTTGTTGTGGTTGGCGATCATCGCTGCCAACTCACCGGCTTTACGCGAGGCAAATTTTGCATCTTCAAGTTCGCATGCCCGCCGAACTTCGCCTAATTTATTGATTATCTGTTCATGCTGGATCGTGAGCAGTCGGATGACTGTGAGTGATTGACATCCACAATAAGAACACATTGCTGCCAGCCTACCTTCTAATAAGGCGAGGTAGGCTACATGGTGACAAGAATCCCATGCGCAAATCATTTGCACCAATTTCACATACAGAGATAGGACCACAATGACTACAACGAGAAAATCTTCAGCAATTTGGAATGGAAATTTGCTTGAAGGAAATGGCACAGTCTCTTTGCAATCATCAGGATTAGGCACTTTCAATATTTCGTGGCCAGCACGAGCCCAAGACCCGAATGGTCAAACGAGTCCCGAGGAATTGCTTGGAGCAGCACATGCAGCCTGTTTTTCAATGGCATTGTCGAATGGACTGGCAAAAGCAGGCACTCCTCCAACCCAATTGCGCACTTCTGCGGAAGTTGATTTTGTGCCAGGTACCGGAATTACCGAAATACGATTGACCGTCAATGGAGACGTACCCAACCTTGATGCAACCGGATTTCAAGCCGCAGCAGAATTGGCTAAAATCAATTGCCCGGTGAGCCAGGCACTCAAATCGGTACCAATAAAACTCGTCATTGCGTAGGGCAATCTCTCACGCATGAGCAATCGAGCTGAAGATCCCAACTTCGTCACTGTAGAGGAAAGCCCCCTCGGCGAAATCACCCTTGACCCAAGAATTGTTAAGTTAACAACCCGCTCCGGCGTAGAGGTAAAGCGAACACTTCCACACCGACGTCTACGCACAATTGGTGCTTGGTGTTTCGTCGACCATTTCGGGCCGACCGACCAATTGAATGCAATGAGCGTTGCAGCCCATCCGCATACGGGCCTTCAGACGGTGAGCTGGCTTTTTTCAGGTGAGGTGGAACATCGAGATTCGCTTGGGAGCGTCCAAGTAATTGTTCCCGGCGAACTCAACCTCATGACATCAGGTACGGGAGTAGCTCACTCCGAACTTTCGATAAACCAAAACACTCAACTGCACGGAGTTCAACTTTGGACGGTTCTTCCCGATCCCGATCGCAACTGCGATCCGACCTTCAATCACTATAACAATCTTCCCGTTTTCGAATGGCAGTCAATTTCCGTGCGCGTTTTCATCGGCGAACTGCTCGGACAAAGATCCCCCGCCAAGATATTTTCACCATTGATCGGTGCTGAATTGCACTTGCCGGCCAATACTCAGGCCCATTTCCCAGTCGACCCAGACTACGAATATGGGGTACTCGTGGTTGAAGGGGAAGCAAACGTCGACCAAAAGCCGGTCGGCGAGGGCCAACTTCACTACGTGCCCCAAGGTAGGCAGCATATTGCCTGGAGTTCCAAGAACGGCGCAAAACTGATTTTGCTTGGAGGCAAACCTTTCACAGAAAAAATCATTATGTGGTGGAATTTCATTGGGCGATCACACGATGAGATAGTGAAGATGCGTGAGGATTGGCAGAGCCAAAGTCCGAAATTCCCGGCCTTTGAAGATCACATTGGTGGGCGAATTCCAGCGCCAAACCTGCCCAACCTAAGACTCACTCCGAGAGGAAACTTGATGTAGCCTTGTCGCACACGGGAGTTCGGTGCCACCGGACTGAGAGGAAGACTAAGTAGTCTTCGACCGTCTAACCTGATCTGGATAATGCCAGCGCAGGGAGACCACTCTAAACCGTGCCTCTTCTCATATGAAAGGGCATTGCAATAAATATGAAACTCTCTCGAAAAATTCTCATTGGATCCTCGCTCGTCATAATTGTCGCTTTGATGCTTGTGACGATCAACCTCACGGGCAAGAAAAAACACGGGGATGTCGTTCTCGTAACCCATGACTCATTCGTCATGAGCAAAGAACTCATTGCCGACTTCGATAAAACAACTGGATACACACTAAAACTCTTGAAAGCGGGAGATGCCGGTGCTCTTACAAATCGATTGATCCTCACGAAATCTGCACCGATCGGAGACGCAGTTTTCGGGATTGACAACACCTTCGCAGGGGTGGCCACGAGCAACGGAATCATCGATGGCACGCTCAAACCAACAGACTTTGGCGATGTCTGCTTCAACTACGACAAGACATGGTTCACAAAAAAGA
This sequence comes from Actinomycetes bacterium, assembly GCA_023252155.1. Classification (GTDB taxonomy): domain Bacteria; phylum Actinomycetota; class Actinomycetes; order Nanopelagicales; family Nanopelagicaceae; genus QYPT01. Next base: position 15,541 of record JAHEXJ010000015.1, read on the forward strand.
AATTTGCATTCCCGTCGTCAATATCAGAACTAGTTCTTCCAAAGTACAAAGGACTCACGGTCATCGAAAATCCGAATACGTCTTCCACCGGCCTCTCCTTTCTTGCCGCCACAGTCGATGTATTCGGAAGCGCGAAATGGGAAAATTACTGGAAGGCGCTTAAAAAGAATCAAGTCAAGGTGGATAACGGATGGGAAGCGGCCTACTACACAGACTTTTCAGGTTCCAGCGGAAAGGGTGCTTATCCGATCGTCTTAAGCTACGCATCTTCCCCTGCTGATGAGGTCCGTGCCGATGGCCAATCACAGACCGCCAGCATTTTGGACGGATGCTTCCGTCAGACTGAATACGCAGGCGTCTTGAAAAACGCCAAAAATCCTGATGGGGCGGCGGCGGTTGTGAAATACCTCCTGAGTTCAAAGTTCCAGCAAAGCTTCCCCGAGGCGATGTACATGTACCCAATCGTCGCTGGCACTCCAATTCCGGCCAAGTGGAGTCAATTCACTGAAGTAGCACCACATACCTACGGCGACAAACTCGATTTCAATGCCAACCGCAAATCTTGGTTAGCAAAGTGGTCAGCCATCTTTGAATAGAAATCGAAGCCAAGCGGCCCTGTGGGCAGCGCCTGTAGTTTTCTTCGCGGTGCTGTTCTACTGGCCGCTTGGCAAGATTCTGTCGATCGGCTTTGCCGGTGATTGGCTCACCAGAATTACCACTCATCGAATCGCAGCAACACTCTGGTTCACAATTTGGCAGGCCGCGCTCTCTGCAGCGATCTGCCTTCTATTTGGAATTCCCGGCGCCTACATTCTTTACCATCGACGTTTTCGGGGACAGAAGTTCATACGTTCTCTCATTACCGTGCCTTTCATGTTGCCAACGATCGTCGTCGCCATCGGCTTCACCGCTTTCAAGAAACTTCCATTAATCTCCTCACTCTTCTTCGGGCACACAAATACTCCGATAATCATCTGCGCTAACGTATTCATGAATTACTCGCTTGTCGTTCGGATAGTTGGCGGAGTTTGGACGACACTGGATTCAGGAATTGAAGACGCAGCAGCATTGGATGGAGCTGGAAGATTTCGCACACTAATAAGCGTCACTCTGCCGCAACTTGCCCAATCGGTCGCCTCTGCAGGCGCCCTGATATTTCTGTACTGTGCGGCGAATTTCGGACTGGTACTTGTCCTGGGCGGGGCTGCCACGAGAACAATTGAAACAGAGATCTACGTCGCGACGACGCAATACTTAGATCTTCCCAAAGCTGCCGCGCTTGTTCTTATTCAAACAGTACTCACCATCATTGCCTTTCTAGGCGCCCAACGACTTTCAAAAGGTCCCGTGGGATTCTTCGCTTCCACGTCGCTCGAACCCAAAGTGCGAGTCGATAAGCGCGATGCTCCCGCAGTATTCATCACTACCTTATTTATAGGCGGATTGATCATTCTTCCTCTTTGCGCTGTCCTCTTTAAATCCTTTCAGACTGGTTCGGGATTTAGCATGTCGAATTATGCAAACCTTGGCGGCTACGGGGCGCGAGATGTTCTCAGCATTTCTGTGGGGCAGGCAACGATTAATACCCTCAGAAATGCAATCATCACCACCATTTTGAGTATCGGAATAGGCGTAGTCGCAAGCTATCTCCTTTCACGAAAAAGACCGGAGAGAAGTTCGCGATTCGTTCAGCATGGCATGGATATCTTCTTTCAAATGCCAGTAGGTGTTTCCAGCGTGGTTTTAGGTTTTGGATACCTCATTAGTTTCAATTCCGGTTTATTTCCCCTCCGATCAAGCTGGCTAGTAACACCTCTTGCGCAATCATTACTTTGCATTCCACTGGTGATAAGAATGGTGTATCCAGCAATAAACGCGATCGACAACGAATTGCGTGAGAGCGCGCAGACTGAATCCGCAAGCCCCAGTCAGATCTGGTGGCTGATCGAAGCACCAATCATTCGCGGCGCAATCCTTACCGCAACTGGGTACGCAGCAATTATTGCAATTGGAGAGTTCGGTGCTGCGAATTTTCTGGCCTACGGAGATCAAGGGACATTGCCGACCGTGCTATACCAATTAATCTCTCGACCAGGTGCCCAGAATTATGGAATGGCAATGGCGTCTAGCGCGTTACTGATAGTTGTAGCACTGCTAATCGTCTATAGCGTCCAAGTATTTGAACGGAAGAACACTGTTTGAAATTGGTATTTGGGGATAGCAGCAATTGCGAATTGCGGGCAACTATTAAGACTGCGCGAATTTTGGTAATGTTCGCCTCGGTCAAGAGCATCGATATCAAGCCCCGGCTCATCGATCGGCAACCCTCCACCGCGGCGGGGTGCTCCGGGTGAGGACCAGGCCAGAACGTCTGGCAAGCGCGGGCCGTTGGCCCCGTAGTTCCTAGAAAGTCTCAAACGAAAGGTACTTTCCAATGAAGAAAAGAATTCTCATCGGGACGGTAATTGCATCACTTACCGCCGCGATTACCTTAACCACCTCGTCACAGATAGCAAGTGCCGCCGCAACGTGCACCCCTGGTGCTTTGAGCACTCTTACCAAGGGAACTTTGACGATCGGCACAGACGATCCTGCTTACAGTCCGTGGTTTGACAGCAACACTCCTTCCAACGGCAAGGGATTTGAATCCGCTGTCGCTTATGCGGTGGCAAAGCAATTGGGATACCCCAATCCCAAAGTCAAATGGGTCAAGGCATCCTTCAACTCAGTGATTCAGCCAGGTAAGAAGTCCTTTGACTTTGACATCAATGAGGTCTCAATCACCCCAGAGCGCGCCAAGGCGGTTGATTTCTCAACTGGTTATTACGACGTTGCACAGGCGGTCGTAACGATAAAGACCTCAAAGATCGCTAAGGCGAAATCAATCAAGGATCTTGCAAAGGCCAAACTTGGCGCGGCAGTTGGTACGACTTCGTACACGACAATCACCAATTTGATCAAGCCTTCGGTTAAAGCCTCCGTCTATGACACAAATGATGTTGCAACCCAGGCACTGATCAATGGTCAAATTGATGGCCTCGTCCTGGATCTTCCAACTGCTTTCTATGTTGCAAATGCTGCATTGAAGAATGGGCTGATTGTCGGTCAGTTCGCTCCAAAATCCGGCAGCGAGCAGTTCGGATTGGTTCTGTCAAAGGGAAGCAGCATCACAGGTTGCGTTTCCAAGGCTGTTGATACCCTTCGTGCCAAAGGAACGCTCAAGGCGATCACTAAAGCATGGCTCTCAAGTTCTGCCGGGGCGCCGGTTCTTAAGTAATTAACGATCGATACGGAGGCCCGATGTCTTACCGTCCGTCAGAGTTGCGCCTGCAACGTGAAGCGGCAAGGCATCGGGCCTCTCGTCGTTCCACCCTTATTGCAGTTGGCAGCACGCTTCTCATTGGAATAGTCCTAACCGTTGGCATAACCGGCGCTCCAGGGTTTGATCGAGTGCGACAGTCTTTCTTCAGTGCTCACTATGCGAGAACCTCGTTCCCACATGTTCTTTCAGGTCTCTGGCTCAACCTTCGCGTCATGGTGATTGCCGAGATCTTTGTTTTGATTTTTGGACTTCTCATCGCCTTGGCTCGTACATCCAAATCGCCTGTTTTGTATCCAGTTCGGCTCTTAGCCACCTTCTATACAGATACGTTTCGCGGCCTACCCCTACTCCTAGTTTTGTATTTAGTCGGGTTTGGCGTAGCGGGATTGCAGATATCTTGGATTCCAAATTCGGCAGTCATTCTCGGAACCATTTCACTAATTCTTACTTACACCGCCTATGTCGCCGAAGTAATACGCGCAGGCATAGAAGCTGTCAATCCAGCTCAGCGAATGGCCGCAAGAGCACTTGGGTTGTCACAAGTACAGACCCAACTCCACGTGGTACTCCCCCAAGCACTGCGAAAAGTCACTCCCCCTTTGCTAAATGATCTGGTCTCACTCCAAAAGGATTCCGGTCTCATTTCCGTTCTTGGCGCGATAGATGCTATCCGCGCCGCTGGTATCGAGACGGCTCAATCTTTCAACTTCACGCCGTACGTTGTCGCAGGCGCACTATTCGTTCTACTGACGATTCCACTGACTCGATTTACTGATTGGCTAACCCGCAAACAAGACCGGGCCCGAGTACAACAAGGGCAGTGGTAATTGTGGCCATTCCAATTCTTGAAATCCGTGAACTGCGAAAGAGTTATGGCCAAGAACTTGTACTACAAGACGTCTCCGTAACACTTGCCGAGCATCAGGTTAAGGTTTTGATCGGCGCTAGCGGTTCGGGCAAATCGACGCTACTCCGATGCATAAATCTTCTCGAGGGAATAGACGACGGCCAAATTGTTCTGGACGGTCGCGACATTACGGCAATTGGTACAAACGCTGATGAAGTTCGATCTCACGTCGGTTCTGTATTTCAGTCTTTCAATCTCTTTCCTCATTTAACAGTCCTAGCCAATATCACTCTTGCCCCACGCCGAGTTCACGGGGTCAGCCGTAAGGAAGCAGAAGAACAAGCACTTGCCCTGCTGGCGCGTTTTAGCCTCGAAGACAAGGCATATCAGTACCCAGATCTTTTAAGTGGCGGGCAACAACAACGCGTTGCGATTCTCAGAGCGGTAATAAATCGACCGAAGATACTTTTGTTGGATGAAGTTACTAGCGCTTTGGATCCAATTCTTATTGCAGAAGTACTTGCACTCATTGCCGAACTCAAGGGTGAAGGAATGACGATGATGATCGCCACTCACGAAATGGGTTTCGCCGAACAAGTGGCCGATCAAGTCCTTTTCTTACATAAAGGGCTCATCTGCGAATCCGGTTCACCAAGTGCACTTCTTGAAGATCCTCAAACCAGAGAATGCAAAGCATTTCTAGATGCACTTCGGAAAGCCGGTCGACTTTAAGGCATTACAAATCCCCCGTCGACCGGAATAGTTGCACCAGTAACGTATGACGAGGCATCGCTGACAAGCCAAATCAAGGTCGCTGCCAATTCCTCGGGATCGCCGAGTCGGTCAGCGGGGGTAAGTTTTTTCAACAAAGCGATAGTTTCTGGGGGAATCTGGTCAGTCATCTCCGAGGGGAAGAAACCCGGCGCTAAGGCATTAACTCGTATTCCCTTGCGACCTGTCCACTGACTGGCTAGATCTCTCGTAAGCCCGATGAGACCGGCTTTACTGGATGCGTATGCAGCCTGCGGTAATCCTCCCGGTCGAAGCCCCAGAACACTGGAAATATTGACGATCGCTCCACCATTTATATTCGCGCGTGCAAATGCCTGAGCCATCCAATAGGCTCCCATTAAATTCACGTCGATAACGTGGCGAAATTGATCTGGCGTTTCGTGGGTCGCAGGCACAGCGGTGCCTACGCCAGCGTTATTCACTAATATGTCAACGCGCCCAAAGGTCTCTATTGCTTGCGCGATCAATGCCGAACAATCTTCGGGCTTGGTTACGTCCGTGGTTTTAGAAACATATCGTCGGCCAGTTGCCTCGATGATCGCCCCAGTATCTTTTAGGCGCTCCGTCCGTCTTGCACCGAGTACTAGATCTGCACCCGCCTCGGCAAGGGCCTTTGAAAACGCCACTCCGAGTCCCGATGATGCCCCAGTCACAACGGCCACTTTGCCGTCCAATCGAAAGCGATCTAGAACACTCATTCTCACTCCATATTCTTGAGGATTGTGCGTACGGTACTCCTATGGACTTTAATCTCAGCGCTAAAGCTAGCGATTATCTCTTCCGACTACATGAATTTATGGATTCAGAAATTTTCCCCGCAGAATCCGTTTACCACCAAGAGCGTCTTGCCCTAGTCGCCAAGGGGACACCGCACGTTCAACCGCCGATCATGGAATCCCTTAAAGCATCAGCTCGCTCTCGAGGGCTTTGGAATCTTTTTCTTCCAGATGCGCATGATCCGGCTCATGGGCTCAGCGTCACTGATTACGCCTCCCTTGCTGAGCTAACTGGATGGTCGCAAGAACTCGCTCCAGAAGCAATCAATTGCGCGGCGCCAGACACTGGAAATATGGAAGTTCTTCACGACTTCGGAACAACCGATCAGAAAAAGATGTGGTTGGACCCTTTGCTTAACGGAGAAATCCGTTCAGGATTTGCGATGACAGAGCCCGACGTAGCCTCCAGTGACGCTCGAAATATTAGAACGAGTATCGAACGCCAAGGTGACGACTTCATAATAAACGGCACAAAATGGTGGACTACTGGCGCTATGGACCCCCGGTGCAAAATTCTAATCGTGATGGGCAAGACTGACCCTGATGCTGATCCGCATCATCAACAATCGATGGTGCTTGTTCCCATGGATACTCCCGGAGTCGAAATCGTGCGCACGCTTTCGATATTTGGATATGTAGATCAACATGGTCATGCTGAAATAAATTTCACGAACGTGCGAGTACCGGTAGCAAACTTGATTGGTGAAGAAGGATCAGGATTTGCCATCGCACAAGCACGCCTCGGTCCCGGTCGAGTCCATCATTGCATGCGAGCGATCGGCACAGCTGAACGAGCACTTTCGCTGATGGTTGAGCGCTCCATGGTCCGTTCAACTTTCGGTAAAGAATTGGCGCGTCAAGGCGTCGTCCAAGAATGGATTGCACGCTCCAGAATCGAGATTGATCAAGCGCGCCTTCTCGTTCTCAAGACTGCCTGGCTTATTGATACCTCTGGGGCAAAGAGCGCACGGAAGGAAATCGCTGCCATCAAAGTGGCAGTACCAATGATGGCTCAAGAAGTTGTAGACCGAGCGATTCAGACTTTCGGAGGTGCTGGCGTGAGTCAAGATTCTCCCCTAGCCGGGATGTACGCAGGTGTCCGCTCGCTGCGAATTGCCGATGGACCTGATGAAGTTCATCTACGCGATATTGCACGTTTAGAACTGAAAGACCATTCCTTAAAATCGAAATGACCGACGAACTCTCCGACGTGCGTCCAGAAGACCGCTTCGACATCGCGGCAGTCCATACGTGGCTATCCCATGAAATATCGGATTTGGATGGATTGCCCTCCGTTTCGCAGTTCCGATCTGGCGCATCGAATCTGACGTACCTCTTGAAATATCCCGACCGTGAACTCGTGCTTCGCAGACCTCCCATTGGCAACAAAGCCGCTTCGGCCCATGACATGAAACGCGAAGTTCACATCCAGAGCAGTTTGCATCCTTTCTATGCCTTCGTTCCCGAAGTTCTCGCACTTTGCGAAGACTTAAGCGTTATTGGCTCTGAGTTTTACGTCATGGAACGGATCAACGGGACGATCCTGCGCAGGGACATCCCCTCCGATGTGGCATTAACTTTTGAGAAAACCGAGGCGTTGGGTCAATCGGTTATCGAGGGGCTCGCTCAATTACACCAAGTGGATCCGAAGATCCTCAGCGAGTTCAACAAAGGACCAGGCTATGTGACCCGACAAGTTCAGGGTTGGTCAGAGCGATACCAGAAGGCACTAACTGATGATGTGCCCACTGCGGAGCATCTGATGTCGTGGCTTGCCTCCCACCAACCTCAAGACGTAGCCACCTGTGTCATCCACGGTGATTGGCGTCTGGACAACATGGTTTTTGATATATCGAAATCACCAAAGTTGGTGGGCGTTCTTGATTGGGAGTTAGCAACCGTTGGGGACCCTTTGATGGATCTTGGCTCCGCCCTTGCTTACTGGATCAATAAGGATGACGAGCCCGGGTATGCAGCTCTTCGTCGCCAACCAAGCCATCTGCCGGGGATGCCGACGAGACGTGAATTCGTCGACAGATATTTAGAGATTACCAAATGGCCTTGTCCTGACTTCACCTTCTACGAAGTATTTGGACTCTTTCGCCTTGCCGTGATTTTGCAACAAATCTGGTTCCGCTATCGACTTGGCCAGACGACCAATCCCGCATTCGCAGGTTTTGGGTCAGCAATTCACGTATTGATTAACCGCGCATTGGCCCTAACTCGAGGCGAGCCTTTACCAACTTCTTGACTTCACTTTTGAGCACGAAAGTCGGCATATTGTATTTAATGATCTCATCGTCATTTGGGAATCGGTGTCATGAAAAAATCTATCTGGGCCAACTTAGTTACCCAAGCCCTCAGCGTCGCTATAGGCCCAGACATCCATTTCATCGAGATCAATGGCACGTATTCCATGAAGCGACAAAATATCGGCGATCTGCGCTCGATGCTCCGTTGCATGGTGAATGGACTGGCCAAGAATGGTCGACCTGGCACGGTGAATCGTTTTGCCCTCGCGCTGGTACGTGGTCATTCCCTCGGGCTGGCTCGCTAGTTGGCGTAGCATCGCGTCAAAATCAGCGCACCTCGTCGCTAGTTCGCGAAGATCTTCATGTGAAGACGGCGTCTTAAATCCCCCAGGGAGTGACTCCCCCGTGACTCGAGCACAGTAGAAACCAGCCGAACGCACGAAATGTTCGGTAATCACGCCAACAGTCCACTCCTTGTTCTCGGAACTCAAGGCCAGCGCATCGACTGGCACCTCTTGCAGTTTCTGTAACAAGATTTGATTCGCCCAAGCCATATGACGAAATAGTCGATCTAAGGTCGGGTCCGACTTCGAGTTATCCATGGCACGGATAATAGATGTTCTCGTTAGACTCACAACGTGCTTGAAAGATGGACGCGCGGGGTAATTCGTTTTCGTCTCTTCGTAATCCTCGCGTGGCTCGTACTTATCCTGCTGGGACTTCTGGCGGGCTCCAAGCTCAACGAGCATCTGACTACTTCCCTTTCAGTACCCGGAACAGAGTCGGCCAAAGCCGATCAAATTCTCTCTCACAAGTTCAAGGAGAATATCGAGGGCACTTTCACCGTCATTGTGAAATTCAAAAATGCGACGAAAACCGAATTAGAAACGCTGAAATCCAAAGTCGCCGCCGCCGCATCCACGATTCCTACAGCTAAAGTCTCCCAACAGCGTGCACTCGGCGGCATACTCTTCACCAACGTCAGCACTTCCTTTACTTTGCTTCAGTCTGCTGCGTATACAGATCGTTTCAGGCAAGCCTTAACGGATGAAGGACTAAGCAATGCCCTCGTGACTGGGCCCTCAGCAATAAATCGGGATGTTACGCCCGTACTTGCCTCAGATTTGAAGCGTGGCCAGGCGATTGCAATACTGCTGGCATTGCTCCTACTTATTCTGGTTCTGGGAATCTGCTGGGCCGTTCTGGTGCCCTTTCTCTTCGCCGGCGCCACTATTTCACTCGTCTTAGGCCTTGTATTTCTGATCGCACAAAAATTTTTGATGGTTCTTTACATACCCAACATCGTCGAACTCATTGGCCTTGGCTTGGCTATCGATTACTCCCTCTTGATTGTTCACCGTTTCAGGCGAGAGATTTTGGATGAGAGATCGACCAACGTCGATGACGCAATCCTAAAGACGATGGAAACCGCCGGTCGCACGGTGATTCTTTCTGGGTTGGTCGTTTCCATTGGCCTGGCAACATTGTTCCTAGTGCCTATCCCCTTCGTTCGCTCGCTTGGGGCGGCAGGGCTGCTGGTCCCCGTCATCTCCGTGATCGCGACATTGACCTTGCAACCTGCGATGCTCTCCTATCTCGGACGAGGCGGCATTACTCCAAGGGGCTTCAAGGGTTTGCTTGCCAGACGAGACCTCATGTCTGGGTTCTTTGCAAGAGCGTCGCACTTTGTCATTCGCCGCCCTAAATCCGTACTGATCTTCGCCCTAAGCGCTCTGGCGATAGCGGCGGGATCTGTCTTGTGGTTGCAAGTCACTCCTAGCGCTCTCACCGCGATACCAGGAAATTTAGAATCCTCGCGCGCAATTTCGATGATTACCGACAGAGTCGGTCCAGGAATCATCACCCCCAGCCAGCTAATTATCGATCTCGGTCGACCGGGTCTGGCGACAACTCCAGCAATATCCAAAGCCCGCATGGACTTGGCTCAAAATATCCTCAAAGATCGAGAAGTTTTCATTGTGGCAAGTGGTCAGAAGCCTCCCTATGTAGATTCCACCGGTCAGTACTTGAGAATTTTCGTCGTAGGGCGTCATATCTTTGGCGCTCAAGTGTCACAACAACTAGTGGAGGATCTTCGAAATAAGTACATTGGGAAATCAGAATTTCCAATTGGAACCAAGTTCTATCTTGGCGGCGTACCACCTCAAGGAAAAGATCTGCTCAAAAGCATTCTCGCTTCTTTCCCGCCGATTATTTTCCTAGCTTTATTACTTGCTTACCTGATATTGGTTCGGGCATTTAGATCGATCATTCTTCCGTTGAAGGCGATTGTCATGGACCTAATTTCCATCGCTGTCGCCTATGGGTCGATGGTCGTGGCATTTAGATTCAAAGTAGGTTCTGCGATATTTGGGACATACCAATTGGATCAAATTGAAGCTTGGGTTCTCATATTTTTATTTGCTGTTCTGTTTGGACTATCAATGGATTACGAGGTCTTCATCGTCTCAAGAATGAGGGAGGCAAAAGACCGCGGAGCCACGAACGCAGAGGCCATCACCGAAGGTTTGGCACACACTGGAGGCGTAGTCACCGCCGCCGCGATCATCTTAATCAGTGCCCTGACCGGACTGGTTATCGGCCACATTCCAGGATTACAGCAACTCGGAATTGGCTTGGCATGCGGAGTCTTTATCGACGCGACGGTGATTCGGGGCTTGCTGTTACCTAGTGCGATGATCCTTCTCGGTCGCTGGAATTGGTGGCTGCCTGCTTGGGTTGCAAAATTAGCAAAAACTAAAGCCTCGCCCCTGGAAGAGAGAGGCGAGGCCGTAGTTCTGGAGCTATGAGTTACTTCGTTATGGTGATTGCGAAGTGAACTGCAGGAGGCTGGTATCCAAGAGCAAGCCCTGGCAAATCAGTGTTATTTGAGAGCACAGGGAGTGCCCCGTAAGGTGTGTTCGCGAATGAAGGCTGGAATACGTAGAGCACCGGATGCAAATCAATGATGTGCGTTCCGGGCGCACCGGTCGCGATCAAGTGAACGACCATGTATCCATTTGAGTTGAAGCCGCAGCCGTAACCGATATAGCTGTTGTCATACGTGACAGCCATTGTGTTGTCGAGCTGAGTCCAACCCACGCCCTTCATGGCGATAGTAAATTCTTCGCCCGCCTTGAACGTTGTCTTTGGGACTCCAGAGCCGTCACGCAATTCGGGTGTTTGTGCGGTATCAGCCTTGGCAATCCCGTTGCTTAGGACTTTTCCATTCTTATCTTTGTATTGGAAAATGCTTTCCTTTACATAGAACGGAATTTGGGCCTCAATGACGTCGCCTTGCTTGACCTGGATTACGTGCCATCCGCCAAGATTGTCAGGAATGGTGACTGACTGGCTAAAGGCACCATTAACTGGTGTGGCATTGCCCATAGGGACCGCGTTGTATACCCAGCAAGTGCCTGTGCAATTGACTCGGTTACCAACAACGGTCGCCCACACGATTTGATGGTCGCCCTTGGTGGTTAAGCCGGTAACGTTGAGATTCACTTTGCTTTCAACAACACCGCTGGTCTGGGACAAGGTGGCGACTGCTTTGGTGTTTGGATCTACGCCGACATCGGAAAGAGTTGTGCGAAGTGCAGTAGATGGTGCAACTGATGGTGGATATTCGATGGAGGCCTTAGGGGCACCAGCATCCTTAGTTACTTTGAATGCAACTGCTGAACCCTTGCCCCATGGGACAGGAGATTGCTTGATATTCATGTACTGGACACCGATACCTGCAGTTGCCGCGATGTAGTGCGTGCCAACCGGGCCGGCGGCACGGATCTTGAATACAGCAGTTCCGCGGGTCCAAAGTGATTGTGCTTCACCGGCGTAGTTGTTGTCCCAAAGTACTGAGACACCACCGATGTAGAGGCTCGCGCCCATACCTGTGTATGTAATGGTGATCGGCGTGCCGATAGGACCACTCTTCGGAGATATCGAAAGAGTTGTACTCATCTGATATCCGCCGTGAGCAACGGCCACTCCATTTTGAACAAGATAAATATCATGCACTGCGCCAAAATCACGAGGAATTTTGGTCTTGTAGGTGAACGCGCCGTTTGCGTCGGTCGTGATCGTCGCCATGTCCACGTTGTACTTGGTGTACTTCGTTCCCATGTAGTTCACTGAGTTGGGCTGAACATCGACAACCCATGCACCGTCAGCTGTGGACCACGTCAAAGGCATCGTTGCGTTGGCTGGAAGACCAGTTCCAGAAATTGTTATTGGTGTTCCTTCAGGGCCCTGTTGTGGCGTTACGGCCAGAGTGACCATCTTCTCAGGGATGGTAAAGGCGGCAGATTTCGTGCCGGTGAATGGAAGTGCAGGAACTCCAGGTAGGCCTTGTGGAGCAGAAAGATAAATTGGTGTAACGGGGTTCGTGTCTGCACCCATAGCAGGAGTCATCATTGCTATTGGCAGTGCTGTTGCGATCACAACCCGGAGAACGTTAGTCCTCAGGTGTTGCGATGAAAATTTAGATTTCATGATTTCTCCTACATTCTCCGATTTTATTAAAACTAAGGAAGTCTTAGTTCAACAATTTATTTGGTTTTGATTCTCGAAGTCCGAGTCGAAAAGCTTGATATCGACTCGGACTCCGAGAACTTGAACATGATCTAGATCAGGCTGTTGGTACTGCGTACAGTGTTAGTACGGAGTTTGGCGTGAAGTTTGATGACCAAGTGGCAACTGCACCTGGCATTGGAGGATCAACGGTTATGGTGCGGTAGGCAGGAACCCGAATGTAGATGTTCCGACCATTGGCATCTTTGGCCTGTACTCCGTTGACCATTTTGCGAGTCAACTTGGTAGTTAGAACCTTCACTGATGTTTCATCCTTGGCAATCAAGGTGACTTTGTAACTTATAAGACCAAGGGTGTTGTATAAACCTGCAGTTGTTCCAGTCTTGAGAACCCCTGTCCAGAAGGCAACGCCACTGTGGTTTCCGTAAGTAAGTGGAATCGGAGTTGCCACTCCAGCAACTTCGATGTACGCCTTAGCGGTATTGGAACTGTCCATCACTGCGCCAGCTTGGTCGGCGTTGTTGCCATAAACGCGGAAGACGATTGTCTGCCCGACGATGAACTGGCTGGTGATAGCGCAGCTGACTCCGAAACGTGGTGCAAGTACACCGGTGGCTCCGCTGGCAAGCACAGTGTCGACGTACAGATGAATTGGTGTAACTACACCCTGCACTGGAACGCCTGTTTTTACTGTGACTGGTGCCGAGGTAACTGATGTGAAACTTGTGGCATCAGTCGGTGTCAGCGTTCCACTAAGAACAGTAGCTCCGGCAACGGTAGGAACCCAAGAGCACTTCGCTACGAAAGGCGTCACCGTTGTGGTGGCCACCGCTTCGCATCCCTTTACAACTGCCCCAGCCGCGCTGAATGCAACTGTGCCAGCAGTACTTGCTGTCGCAACGATGATTGCTGGATCAAGTCCAAGGACTGTGCTTCCTCCAGAAATCACAAGTGTTGGGGTGGTTGCGCCATAAGCGGCACCTCCAACAAAAGCGCCGCCAGCCAGTGCCATGACACCGACTACAACGCTTGAGATCAACTTCTTCATATAACTACTCCTTCTCCTATTGACGTACATGTGTTTTTCCCGGGGGTTACTTGGTATTGATGTTTCCAGCCAAAGTCAGAGTGAGTGGGGTGCTCTCACCAAAACCTGCAGCTGAGGACTTGATTGCAAACGTGCCGGTCACTTTGAGAGTTCCTGTGGCACCGGCAAACTTTCCAGTTCCACCAGATATAACGGCGTTGCCGGTAATAGTGACAACTGTTGGGGCCGCACTATCTGCAGCGCATCCCTTTGCTGAAGAATCAAAACTGACCTTGATGCTGTTTCCACCACCACTAATCACACCCGAGCCATCAATGCCTGCGCACTGGTCAGAAGGGGAAGAAGAGCCTGTCCCGGTCAATGAATCAAGCCCTGCAGTGGTTCCAGTTCCCGAGCCGGTTACGGATGAGGCTTGTACACCGTTGTCGCTCCAAAGGACCGACATCTTGCCCTTATACGTTCCATTGAAGGCTACAGAACTGGCCTTTGCTGGAGTACTTGCAGCGGGCTTTGGTGTCACTTTTGCAACTGGCTTCTTTGTGGTCCATCCCTTTGCACATACTGGCTTAACCGCTGTGACCTTCTTTACTGCGGTTCCTTTGTAGCAGGTGATGGTTTTCTTGGTGGCAGCATTTGCAACAGTTGCATGAGAGGCCATCACTCCCAATGCCGTAACGACGATAAAAGCCTTAATTAATATGGACTTGTGAGTTGATGTCATTTTAGATCTCATCTCTCCCTGAGTTGTACTTGTTGCTTACGTCGAAATCCTTGCATTGGAACGCTACGAATTACGAAAATAGTGCTGGGACTAACACCCCTTTGACTATTCGCTTGGTCACAAACAAGGCTCTAAATATTCCCTTCGTCACAAAAGTGGGAGCGAATATTCCGTGGGTCACATTGTTAGAATTGTCAAGTGAAGCAATTTGTCGCCCACATAACGCGTGTTTTATCGAGAGAATTCGTTCGATTATTGCGTGCGCCTCAGTTATGGCAGGCTTCGTGACATGAAGATCAGCAGCGACGTCACAACGTTAGTTGCCCTCTTTGCAATCGTCAGTCCAATCACATCAATACCTGTATTTCTAAATTTGACTGGTGGAGTCACCAAGGAAAAGCGACGAGTCATCGCATTGCAAACTGCATTGGTATCAGCACTCACTCTTTTCGTTGCCTATTTTGTTGGCGACATTATTTTGAAACTGCTCAATATTCAGATGGATGCATTTCGCATCGCCGGAGCTCTCGTGATCGGTGCGATTGCTTGGCACATGGTTATGGGCAAGACCGGGAATGTATTTCAAGCCTCTGCCTCGAGTGCCGCCGTAGTTCCGTTGGCGATTCCTATGATGGCGGGACCTGGTGCAATCGCAACTGTCATTGCAATCGGAAGTGCGGACCGAGGGATAGTTCGCATTGCCGACGTAATAATCATTCTTGTTCTATCGCTTCTGACATTTATTCTCTTGCTTGCCGCCGAGCCAATAGAGCGCATACTTGGCGATCAAGGGTTAATGGTGCTCACGCGCATCTTTGGATTACTACTTCTTGCCATTGCTGTTTCCACTGTTATGTCGGCTCTGACCTCGGCCTTTCCTGGTCTCTAACGGGCTCAATTTTCCCAGACCGTTCTAAACCTTTGGCACTAAGGTGTAAGAACTGACTTGCATCTGGAGGCATCTCATGACTCAATGCGTGCACCAGTTTGAGAAGAATTCTGAAGGAGAAGTCGTCTGTGTACTCTGCGGTGATAAAGATGATGAAATGGAATCGATTGCGCCGGTGGAGACAGAGAAAACTGAAGACTTTTGGGCGACCCAATCCTCATTTGAATAGAACCAAAGCCAAGTCGAGGCATTTCGTAATTGCCTCTCTTGTTGGCGCCCTCATTGGATCAACAATCATCCAAGGTGCCAAGGCCGATATCGTGCCGTTGATGACCGCAAGTGGTCCGGGTGCTCGAATCTTCGGCCTGGATATAAGCCGATATCAGCACACGAAAAACCAACCAATAAATTTTCCTGCGATGTACGCCGCGGGAGTCAGATTCCTGTGGATCAATGGGGGAAATACCCTTGTTACCCCGGACCTAGTGGCGTCTGCCTACTATTACGCCGACAGAAGTGGCGCACAGGATCAAGGTATCTATACGGGCTTTTACTATTACGCCCACTTACCCGACACCACAATGAAGGCGACTATCATCGCTAACGCGAATAATCAGGCCAACAAAGTTGCCAAGAGAATTCAAGACCAGGGTGGACTTAATTCTCTGGATCTCCCAGTGGCACTGGACCTAGAGACAAATTGCACTTCCTTAACCTCTAAAAGAGTTTGTCGTCGTTCAATGTCAAAGACAAACGTCACACTCTGGGCGAAGACCTTTATGCAAAGAATCGAAGTAACTACCGGTAGACCTCCTTTCTTCTATTCGTACATCGGATTTATCAACGCCCACATTGCACTTGACCCCGTACTAGTTTCATATCCCCTCTGGATCTCAACGGCAAAGATCGACCCAGCTAAACCAGAAAATCAACCGACACTAAAAAGTGGCCGCTGTCCGACTAGTCCTTGGATAGATTCTCGATGCTCGGTCAATTGGCAATTTTGGCAATATACGGGCGTGGGAGCGGGTGCACACTACGGATTGCAATCAGGACCAGTAGATCTCAATGTATTCAAGGGAAGCACAGAAGATTTCTTGAATCTAGTTAATGGCAACACCGTAATCGGCACCCCGGTGCCCCTTCCAACCCCCGACACGTCGACAGTTACGAGTGAGTGAATGTTGTCTCAATACAAAGGGTGCAGAAGAGTCGCCCTATAAGCCGGATCCTGTCCTCAAAGAGGGATCACCATCCATCTAGTTCCGCAATTGCTCACGGAATCAAGCGACCTACCCGATAGCTCGAACGAGCAGTTCTCAAGCGCTATCTGTCTGGTCTTGCTCCAAGTGGGGTTTACCTAGCCACATACGTTGCCGTACATGCTGGTGGTCTCTTACACCACCGTTTCACCCTTACTCGCTATTGCTAGCGAGCGGTTTATTTTCTGTGGCACTGTTCCCGCGGATTGCTCCGGGTGGGCGTTACCCACCACCTTGCTCTATGGAGTCCGGACTTTCCTCGGTGTCCCAGCATTACCTGGGAGCAACGCGGTGATCCGGGCGACTCTTCTGTTACAACAAGAATACGGGATTTGGACGGCTACTGGGGCTTGCCTCTTTCTTCGTCGCGATCTGCTCGCCTCACCGTAACTTCAAGGAATTGAGTTGACCGCAAGACAATGAGAATAATGATCGTGAATCCGACTCCAACAAGTTGGAAACCGAGCCCTACGGCAGAACCCATCCCTGCCGTTGCCAGAATCGTGGCTGCCGTTGTGACCCCTTGAATGCCACCGCGTCTGTCGGTGAAAATCAAACCTGCTCCGAGAAAGCCGATGCCAGTAATGATTGCGTGCATTGCACGAGTTGGATCCCCGTATCGAGCATTGATATCCATTACATACCCGATGGCGACGACAATGGCAGAAACCGAGCCAACCAATGCCATTGTTCGAGGACCAGCCGACTTGCCCGCGCGGTCGCGTTCCCAGCCGATTATCGAACCAAGAATGGCACCGATCGCGCCGTCTATTATGACCGAAAACTGTTGCCAGTGATTAATAACATGTAGATCGATCACTGATTGGTGAAGATTTATCATGGTTTATTGTACTTACGTCACCGCCGAAATCCCGTGATTGATTGGCCCGTTATCAAAGACTTTCCCGTACCATCTAAGACATGACGCCGATGCGCCTCTCCAACGATCCAAAATGGGTTCGCGCAAATACTGTATTCCCAACTTCTGGTATAGGCCGCGACGTCGGCCTTTTGGGAGTCCCTGCCTGCGAAACTTCTCTCTCACCCACGTCGGCCCATCTAACACCCGATGCGATACGCAGAGCACTTGCACGATATTCAACATTTTCAGCCACTCACAATGTGGATCTTCGCGACTTAGACCTCCGCGACATCGGTGATGTCGACTCCCCCGATGGCAATGATGGAGAACAACGAGTGGCCTCAGCAGTTGCGAATGCGCGCGCAAACCACAAATTGCTCATTGCTCTCGGCGGCGATAACTCCATTACCTACTCGGTGGCCGCCGGTCTCTGGCCGGATTTATCGCAATGTGGTCTGATCACACTTGATGCTCACCTTGATCTTCGAGATGGCAATTCAAACGGCTCGCCAGTTTGGCGCATGATTCAAGCGGGAATGCATGGTCGAAATATCGTACAAATTGGCATAAGCGATTTCGCCAACAGTCGCGAGTACTTTGCCCGAGCAAAAGATGCGGGCATTCATGTCGTCGTCCGCGACGAGTTGCGACATAGACCAACTGCCGATGTGATGGCAGAGGCGCTCGAAATTGCCGGCAGTGATCAACGGGAGATCTATGTCGACCTTGATATTGATGTATGCGACCGTTTCGCAGCACCCGCATGCCCGGCTTCCGTCCCCGGCGGAATCACTGCTGATGAGCTACGTCAGGTTGCCTTTCTCGCAGGTGCCGATGCGAGAGTTCGCGCCATGGACATCACCGAGATCGACGCGGCGATGGATACCACCGATCAGCGAACTATTCGGCTTGGCGCTCTGTTGGTACTTGAAGCATCGTGCGGGGTTGCCTCTCGTTAATGCAAGTCCTTAACAACCTGCCGTGCCGCGCTGGAGACTTTGCCCGTCTGCACCAACGTCACGGCAGATTCAAGTTCAAGGGATAACCAACGATCTGGGCCAATTCCAGGAACAACTTCGCGGAGCGTTTTGATCACTGAAGAAGTTGCAGGGGAGGCAACCAGACCCTTGCGATATTCAATTGCACGCGCGGCGGTCACGAGTTCAATGGCCAGAATACGTGAAAGGTTCTCGACAACTTTTCGTAATTTGCGCGCTGCACTCCATCCCATGGAAACGTGATCTTCCTGCATCCCAGAACTTGGAATCGAATCTACGCTTGCGGGAGTGGCTAATCGCTTGTTCTCACTTACAAGTCCGGCCTGCGTGTATTGAGCGATCATCAATCCAGAATCCACTCCGGGATCATTTGCCAAGAAGGGTGGCAGGCCATTAGAACGATGCTGATCAAGCATTCGGTCGGTACGTCGCTCAGCAATGGAGCCGAGATCGGCGGCGGCAATAGCCAAGAAATCCAGCACATATCCAACTGGTGCTCCGTGGAAATTTCCGTTGGACTCAACTCGACCATCGGGAAGGACAACAGGATTATCAATCGAACTTTGAAGTTCGCGACGCGCTATGAGCGAGGCATATTCAACCGTGTCTCGTACTGCGCCATTTACTTGGGGTGCGCATCGCAGTGAGTAAGCATCTTGAACGCGCGAGGTGTCTTTGAGGTGGGATGCAACAATTCCTGAATCCCTAAGGAGAGCAAAAATATTTGCTGCACTGGCAATCTGGCCAACTTGCGGACGTAGCGGACCGTGTAAATCGGGAGCAAAGACCCGATCGGTACCGAGCAAACCTTCGATGCTCATCGCTGCGGTGACATCAGCAACCGTGCAAAGTGCGGCCAAATCCGTGCATGCCAAGATCAACATCCCGAGCATTCCATCCGTGCCGTTGATAAGCGCGAGACCCTCTTTGGCGCCGAGTTCGATCGGAGTAATCCCCGCGGCCTTCATTGCCTGCAGGGAAGGCATGAGAGTGCCGTGTGCATCATGGACTTCTCCCTCACCCATCATCGCAAGTGCGCAATGAGATAACGGCGCTAGGTCGCCACTACAACCTAAAGATCCAAATTCGGGAACAACCGGGGTGATGCCAGCATTGAGAAAGTCTGCATATATTTGCGCAAGTTCTGTACGTACTCCAGTGCGACCAGATGCCATCGTCCGAAGTCGCAGAAAAATCAGCGCACGGACCACTTCTCTTTCCACCGCTGGGCCAACACCGGCAGCATGAGAGCGAATTAGAGATCTCTGCAATTGCGCTCGATCTTCAACATCAATGTGGCGATTGGCCAATGCTCCGAACCCAGTTGAAACGCCGTAGACGGGCACTCCTCCTGTGGCGTAGCCGTCGATAAATTTCCTGGTCGCAGAGATTGCATCCAATGCCTCGGGGGAAATAACAACTTTGGCGTTGTTGCGAGCAACATCGATGACGTCTTGAAAAGTCACTCCGCCTACACCGAGTGAGACAGTTTTATTTGATTCTGGTGCCATTGCGCCATACCTCATCTATTAGCGGGACTCCTGGACGGTATGCCAGATGTATGTACGAAGGGGTG
>JAHEXJ010000016.1 GCA_023252155.1 Actinomycetes bacterium
TAGCTCCATTAACATGAATGAAGTGTCAAGGATCAGCCGGATATGGTGTCAAGCATCAGGCGAATACCTGTCAAGCATCAGCCGAAGCTCTTATGTCAAGGATCAACCGAAGTAATACAAGTACAAAGTGGGGCGAGTCGGGCTCGAACCGACGACGACGGAATTATGAGTTCCGGGCTAAACTAAATCCGTGAGCGCAACTCCAAAAAACAAGCGTGAAATAGTGTCTTTTTGCGGTATGTGCCACGTATACTATCGTGGGATAGGCTACAGTTAGACTACGAAGAGCGGAGGAAATCCGTGACAGAGCGGAAGAAAGAATCTAAGCCCCGTCGAATTCGAGGCGAAGGCGCTCTCTACCAACGAGGCGATGGATTATGGGTCGGAACGATCGATCTTGGTTGGCATGGTGGCAAGAGAATCCGCAAATCCGTTACTGCCAAGTCTAAAAAAGCGTGTCAGGCGAAATTTATCGATCTAAAGAAGACCGTCGAAAAGGGCGGCGGGTTAATGAAAAACGTCACCGTCGCTGAATGGCTCAATCACTGGTTGGAGTACATCGTCAGCGAACGCAACGAAGCCAGCACCCTTGAGAGTTACACATCATGGACCAAAACTTGGCTGATCCCATATTTGGGGCATCATCGGCTCGATCGATTGTCAGAGGACCACATTCGATCGATGTTGGCCGAGATGAAAAAACAAGGGCGATCGGACGGGACTCGACGACGAACCTACGCAGTTCTTCGCCGGGCATTAGTTGTGGCCATGAGAGAGGGTCGAATCCAACGCAATCCCGCAGCCATGATCGATGCGCCCTCGACCGATGTGACTCACCGACTTCCGCTGACCGTTGCTCAGGCGAAACAGATCCTCGCGCATTTAGACGGCCATCCACTAGCTGCGAGATGGGTCGCTTCGTTGCTCCAAGGAATGAGGCAAGGAGAGTGCCTGGCACTGAAATGGAAGGACATCGATTTCGTCAACGAAGAGATCTCGATCAATCAGTCGCAGGTTCGATTGACTGGCCAAGGGATGAGCACCAAAGCCCCGAAATCCAAGTCCAGCACTCGAATAATTCCAATGACTTCGCTAATGCGGTTTGCCCTTGAAAATACCGAACATCGAGGCGACTTCGTTTTCTACGGAGAACCTAGAGATCGGCGTTCTGACTGGAAAGAGTGGAAGCAGTTGCTCATCGATGCAGGGGTTTTCCCTGAAGGAACGCCTCTGGGCGAGATGCCAGCCCTTGCATGTGGGCGTCCGACAACTGGCACTCTTCTTCGAGATGCAGGAGTGGCGGACACGGTAATTCGCGACATCTTGGGCCATTCGCAGGTGCAGGTCACCCAAGAGTCCTATCAGCGAACCGATCAGCCAACGAAGAAGAAGGGGATGAAGGCACTCGAAGTATTGGTCTCGCCTTCGACCAAAAAAATGACCAAAAAAGCACTTCCCCAAAAGAAGCCTAAGAATTAGGCTCTGCGAAATGGAGGAAATATGAGTGCAAGAAGCAAAGCACGTAAAGAATTCGCGAAGGACCAAGAACTCGCGAAGTTGCACGCGAAAAAGGAAGCGAGCGAATCCAAGCTCGCTGCGATGAGTTCCGAGGAACGCACCAAATACAAGAAGCGATCTCGGCTAATCAAAGTGTCGGTTATCGTTGCTGTCATCGCCTTCTTCGCGATCGCCGCGACTCAAGGTTCCAAGTCGGTAGCCGCTACATTCACAGGCACTGTAGATTCAGTGAAAGTAGTTAATCCGGCAACCGTTAACGTCACCTTCTCAATCACCAACACGAGCAAGGTCGCGGGCAAGCCTAATCACTGCATGATTAACGTCTCCGACACTGGCGGGGCATACACGGGCTTCGATTCTCCAATTTATGACACGGAACTAGCGGCAGGCAAGACTCTCACCAATAGCCTCAACATCGTGGTCACTAAGCAGGGCGCTCAATACGTCACGCAAGGAACTGTTACCTGCTCCTAAACGCAAAAAACACCCTGCCCACCTCGGAGGAATGAGGTAGGCAGGGTGCGTTGCGTGGCGGAAACTATCGCCGACGACTCGGCGAATGAGTTACTTGACGGCTGGTACTTTTTTCGCGAACTTCGCCTTCAAAGCAGGCAGAATCTTGTTCGCCCAAGGCTTAAGGAGTGGGTACTTGATTGCCAGGGCCGAGTACATCGATGCGATTCTGCGAGTCACGGGTGCGGCTATTGCACCAACGGCGGCGTAAAGAAACGTCTTTACCGTCCAATGCTGACCGGGGTTTGAAAGGAACTGGAACAGAAAGCCCATGAGACCGCCGATTGCAGCATGGACCCACGACTTGATCGCCAATCTCTGTTTTGCACTGAATTTGAACATGTTTTCTCCCTAGATGTAAAGCAACCTGTAGATCAGGTCACTCGGTGAGATGAAGAAGTCGGGTCGTTGGCCTTCGACAACAAAATCACAGGCGCGGTAATCCCTCGCCACGAGTTCAGAGCAAATCTCATTCTTCGATTTGGTCAGACGCTCGCGCATCCATTTAGGCGATTTGATGTGAAGAATTCGCATCCCGATCGCGAGGAAGGCTAGGAATGAATAGTGATCGCCAAAGTGGGTTAGGGCTTGGGCTACAAGAGCCTTGCGCTGCTCGTCCGTCTTTGGTTCATGCTGATTCCACGCGATGTTTGTGTAATTCGTGACGGGGCTGATGATGACGCCATGACGGGGAGTCGCCTCGATGATCTTGCCGTCGCCTAAATAGATGAAGGCGTGGTTGTACTTGGTCAGCGTGCCAAGTTGAATTAGAAAGCCCACGATGCCGTTGGTCTGGACGCACCCATAGTCGCCGAGTTGTGGCTCGTACTTCATTTAGTCTCAGCCTTCCCGATTAGCCCCTTGACGTACTTCTCGGCTTCGTAATCACTAGCTGCTGCGTGATGAATCCCGCCTTGGCTTCGATGATGAAACTCGCAGAGCCATTCGAGATTGTTCGCTGACTCAACCCATGCGCCCACTTCGTCAGGATTGGAGACTCCTGGATAATCCACTTCGAGCCATGCAAGATCGACCCCATTTTGCAGGGAGAACTCGATATGGGAGTGGTGAAGTTCGAGGGGTTTATCGAGGGAACACTCCGAGAAGTCGTTGCGATGTTCGCCGATGGAGCATTTCGCCGTATCTTTTGTGATACGCCTGTAATGGTTAAAGTCGACGTAATGTGGGTCGGAAGTTCGCTCTGGGTGAGGCGGATAGTGCATCACATAGCGATTAGAGGCGATCTGATCGTGTGCGTCGGTCACTTGTGCCACCTTCTCTAAATCGGCAGTATCGTGCCGTTTGCTATGATGAAGAATTATTTACACGCTCAGTTTTATTTTTTCGTTGTACCAATCGGCAAGATTGTGCCGATTTACTTAATCCCCGCCAATATCTGTTTGATCTCTGCCTCGCTGATTGCGTCCGTATGTCCGCCTTGGATCGAATATGCGCGTGTCACATCGACGTGGTTGCCCCAGCCAGAAACTTTGCGGAGTTTGATCTCGCCGAGAGTCAAGCGATGATTGGCAATTCCCTTGGTGGCGCGGTCTGCCTTGATATCGGCGACGACGGCTTTGATCTGTTTGGCAGTGAGAGGCGACCCGTTGAGACCGCAAAATTCATAAGAGAGCGACATCTGGTTTTCATCCCATTGGTCAGTTGCCCAGGCCGCGTCGGTCGGCAGAACCGATTGCACGATGTTGCCGTCCAAGTCGATGATCTTGTACCACGACGCCTTGACGCAGTGATTGTGGAAGTAGTTAGCTTCCCCGATTGCCGTGTCGCCTTTGACGGCCGTCCTGTGGAAATATCCCCGCGTGATCTTGTGACCGTTGCGACCCTTGGAGAAGTTGCCGATGTTGCTGAGAATGAACCTCACTTATTACCCCTTACTTGCTCGCCCGTAACCTTCGCGGGGCCGGTGTATTGCCGTGTTCAACGATGTGCTGATCGAACTTGCCGGAAAGCGTCGCCATCTCTTCAGTGAGACCGTCCAGTGAGTCTTTAACCGATGATCCGCCGTTGTTCTGGCTCAATGTCATGTGAATCTTCATAATGATGTCCTTGACGGGGATTTTTTCGTTTTCCACTACCACCGTGTTCTGGTCGATCACAATGTCCTGCACCCACTTACGGGTCGCATATAAAACCAAAGCGATAAATAACGGAACGGCAATCGAGGCAGTAATGAGCCATTGGTCTGAGGACATGGGGTTCCTTATTGGGGAAGTTCCGCTGTCAGCGGAAAGTGGGGATTAACGGAAATAACGTTATGAAACGCACAATCTTTGTGCCTTTGATAGCACTTTTACGCTTTAGTGAAATCTGGGTATCGAAAGCCGTGAAATCTGGGTAAATATGTATGTGAGACATAAGGTTTTGCACAACTTGGAATAACCCACTCGCTATTCCAAGTTATTGAGCGTGAATGACAACCTATAGTTTGCTTTTTGGTGAAGAAAAACCAAACCGTGGTATGTCAGACCTTGATGGACTTGCCGAGCAAATTACGCCAAAACCCATAGCCCGTCTTAACGGGAATCGTGAACGGTGCTTTGACTGCACCTGCAAAATCCCAAGGTCCAGTTGAACCAAGTTCGTAGTAGTTAGGGAACACGAAGTCGCAGAAGATAACTTGCTTGTCGTCCACCACCTGCATATCGAATACACCATCCACAGGGTCGGCAGGTTCTACCAGCCAACGATGACCGTTGACATCAGGACTTGAGAGATTCTTGATAAGTGGGTCTGCCAGCATCTCTACGGCCTCATGCTGGATGATGTCGGTCAATCCGCTTTTGAGTTTGGCGGGGTAGAGAATCTTGCCCTTAAATCGTAGAATCCTTGACAGGATTGGTGCGGTATAACTGCCGAATAACTTGTTAAGACTTGCACTAGGTGAGCAGAAGGCAGTTGGAATCCCACTTATATCTACGCCGTGATAGCCCTTGGCTCCTGTGTGCCTGAACTGGTCTGTTACCCGTATCTTCATGTCGCACTTAATCGTGGCATCTTGGGTCAGAGTCACCGTTCCAAGGTTCCACTTGGTAGCGAAGTCCGAGACTCGTATCTGGACGGCTTTGACGATTGTTGCGAAGACGGAAGGTGCGATATTTCGTTCGTTAGAAATCAGTATCGTGGTCACGGGAACATCGCCTCTGCTTGGGCTTGGGTGAAGCCGAGGGAGAGTGCGTGGGTGATGCCAGAGGTGCGGGCATCTGATATTGCCTTATCTGCCGCCAAATTATCTGCCACTCTCTGCTCTGCATCCAGTTGCGCCTGCGCCCATTGAGTTATTGTGGCGTCATAATCGGCAGAGGAAAGGTCGGTGTATCCCACTTCATCGCCACCAATTTTCAAGGTTGGGTGTTGGGTCTTTAGTGCGCTGATTGCATCTGCGAGTGTTGTCATTAGTTTGCCAATCCATAGACTGTGACCGTTCCTGTAATAGTTCCCGCCGTTGCGGAAAAAATTAGACCGTCAATCGTTGCGTTGGTTGCGTAATTTCCGCCGATAGTTACGGCGGCTGTCTGGTATCCGTCCCACAATGTACCGTGAAACTTTCCGCGATTTGACGAGTTACCAACGTTGAAAAAATTAAGCACTGCGCCAGACGAACTGTTGATGTCGGTTCCCAAAATTGTCATTTGAACTGATGTAGAAGGATTGACTCCTGTATTGACTAGCGTGTTGGCGGGTTTGTATCCAAACGCTTCGGCATAATATGTATTTGCCGATTGCGTTGCGCCGCCAACCCTGTATTGCATAAGTGACGTCGCGCCAACGTTTGAACCAAATAATCCGTCGATAACTACCATATATTTTTTATACGTGTTCGTGAATATGCCGTCGAATGTTGTTGCCGTATCAGCGACCGCGCTGAAAGAGGCTGACATGACTTTAATAAGGGCTGGTGCCGTACTTGACGGCACCGCACTCGCCCCCACGTAACTGTTCGACCATGAAGCCGCAGTAGTCCCAGTAATCGCGTTACAGGTGAATAGCCAGTCAGTTCCAGCAGGGACGGTAGCGATGAGGTTTCCGCCAGAGGAATTGACCGCGATGGATTGGGTGGACTTGTTGGAGATGGTTGATTGCCAACCGATAGAAAGAGTCGAGGTAACGGGCATCTGTACTACCTGTGAAGCAGTAGTTCCCGTGAATTCCTGCTTCGCGTTGCTATTAGCAGTAAGAATGAGAGTGGAAGCCGCAGTTGCCTGAGTCGTGAAGCCAAGGGACATATTGGGAATGACAGGCGTGCCGTGCGAGGACTGAGCGAGGACTCGCTTATCCGTGATGTTGGCATTGACGATTGTTGTAGCCAACGCGGCTACTGCGATCTGTGCAAGGACGATCGAGTTTGCTGGCGCTGATGGCGCGACAGGGGAACCCGCAGGAGTCCCGGCAACAACGGTGAAGACAACGGTATTGGTCGCGCCTGAATAGAAGGCGTCCTGCACCGCGACGACAACGAGGTCGATGCGCGGGTTGGTCGGATCGGCAGTTGTCACTGTCAATGTTGTCGCCGCATCGTTGTAGACCTGATAGGCACCCATGTTCGCTTGGAACGTGCCAAGAATTGCGGCCCAACCCGAGGCAACCGACACCGACATCGCAGGAGTCCCCGATTGAGTGACGGCAAGATCGGCAGGTGCGAGAATGCCCGAGGTGCGAAATATTCCTTGCACCGTGAGACGGTCATTCTCAGCAGTGTGCGAGCCGTTCTGCAACCAACTTGGCGGCGTGCGTAGAGCCATGAGTTATCTCCTTGGTGTTTTTTACGTCTGCGGAAAAAATTGAAAATGAAACGAAAAGAATTAAGACCAGGTAATGGTTTTTACAACGCCGTTCTTATCTACGATCTTGGCGAGGTTGGTCGTTGTGTTGAGCCACGCGTCACCGATACGAGGATGGGCGGGATCGCTGGTGACATTAGGAAGAGTGAACCGCGCACCGTTTTCCAAACGGTCGAGACGCTCCTTGAGTTCTTTAAACATCGCGAAGAGATCGGGATTCTGGTTGATGTATCCCATTAGATGCTCGTCCCTGCTTGAGCCAAAGTCAGGCTCACTTGCTCTGGCATCTTCTCTCCCGCTTGTACGGTGAGTGCGACCAGTCGATATATCGCATCCGAGGTGTCGGGAAACCTCTGGTCGGTCAGACGAACGCGAATGTCATCGCCTACTCGATAGGTGCCGAACATTGGATCTTGATACGGCGGCGCGACGACTTTGAGAGTGGTCGGAGGATAAGAAACGGAATTGAGTTTGCCTGTTGCGAGATTGGCCAGGACGCCCGTATCGGTGATGTTGCTGTAAGAAACCGAGTCTTCCAACAACGGCCAACCCGCAGCCAGTTTCGTGGCATCGGCTGCGGTTGCGATCAACTTGCCCTCATTGCTTCCCGCGCCTTGGACATAGACGGTGTTCGCCGCGATCGAACCGTCCTCGGGATAGTCGTACTCGACGATGTTTCCTGCAGGAAGTTCGAAGACCGGAATGGACGCCTTCGATGACGAGTAAGCAATACCTCGGCGTGTGTAGTAGGTGTTGAAGGACTTGGCGATATTTCCACCGCCGTCGTAGTAGCAGTCGATGGCGTAGTCGAATCCGCCGGATTGCCTGGATAAATCCTGAATGGCGGTGAGAACTGCTTTGAGTTCATAGGAGTAGTACGTCTGTGTGACGGTGACGCCTGATATCGAAGTCGAAAGTGGGTCGACGTTGAAGAGGCAACCGACATTTCCCGAGGCCACGGATTGCGCATTTGCAATGAGATTTTGCGCGATGAAGAGTTGATCCTGCGCGGTGTAAACCGTCGTCGCGGTGATCTTGCGACGCTCGAAATAGGAGAGCCATTCGCGGGCGGTGATCGTGAGAATCTGCGTCTTTGAGTTGTAACCCCTTGCCCAGATAATTCCGCCCCAGATGATCGTGCCGTTGCGGTCGACATAAACTGCGCAACGCATCGGAATTGTGGAGGCCGCGACATTGAGGCCCTTGGCATCGACTCCTGAGAGCAAAAGATGAGCATTGAGTGTTCCAGCGGTGTTGAGTTGCTGGGTGAAGTTCACGCCCGTAATCGGCAATTCGCCGATGATGGAACCAGTGAGCATGTCCGTAAAAAGGAAACGATACGAAGTGGCCGACATCAGATCACAAAACTTTTCTTAATATTGCATTTCCCATGAGAAGGTTTGACGTTTTTAATAGTGTCGACGCCGCCTTTGGAGATCGGGATAACATGGTCAAGATGCAGTCCCTTCTCCCAACCCAATTCGCCTATTTTGCGAGTGGCGTTTAAGTCAATGGGTTCGCCACAAATGTGACAATCAGTCCCGTAAAGTTCTAAGACTTGGATTTCCGTATACGGCTCAAAACCGTTACAAAGTTTTCTAGCGCGACGACGCCGAGAGTTTGCCGCACTTGTGGTCTTGCCTTTTACGGTTTGGTTGTGACGTTTCCCATATTCCGATATTTTCTCTCGGTTTGCTTCTCTCCATGCGCGGTGATACTCACGCTCATTCTCCATATTTTTAGCACGCCATTTATTCGTAGACTCACGCTGCTTTTTAGGATTTCGATCGTATTTAGCTTTAGCCCAAGATTGAACCTTCTCAGGATTCTTCTCGTTGTATCCTTTGTGATATTGGAGTTGGTCGGCGTTATAGATAATCCGACAAGCATCACAAGGCTTTTCTTTGTACCATCGGTGGCTTCGATAGCCTCGCAGGGTTCCGCAGAATTCTCGGATGGAGGTTGCAACATCCAGAGTTGCGCTCATGGCTTACACATACGCAGATCGGTAGGCGACCGTGGCGTTCGTAGTGCCCGGTGTTGTGCCAGTTCCAGTTAAATAGAATTGAGAAGTACCAGCAGGTGCGTTGAACCATTTAGAAGCGCCCGTGACGAGGTTGCGAGCCGTGGCCCCATTGACGGTGACTAATTTACTGGCCAGATCAACCACGATGACGTCGGTGGAAACAAACGTCCCGGTGATCGTGATTGATATTCCCGTCGTGAAGTTTCCGATAGTCGGATTGATGATAGGGCCGTTGATCGTGATGACGGGATAAGACGTTGCCCATCCTGTGTTCGCAACGGCGGTGTAGGAAGTGTTGCCACCACCCGCGCCGTAGACCAGTGGATATATGCGGTTGTAGGAGCGGCCAGTCGGGGCATTGAATGAGAGTGTGGAAGTAAAAAGGGTGTCGTCGTAGAACTTTGGATCAGGACAGAAGAAGGTGAACTGCGAATTGATCTGGCCGAATGTGTAATTGGCATCGATCGGGATCAGGGCGGTGCGGACCCGGGCGTTGATTCGTTGCAAACTCGATCCCGGCAGTTGAAATTGCAACGGCGCAGTGCCAGAGGATTGGGGCAGCAATGCGGCTTTGAGGAGAAGGAAGTTCTGCCGCGCCGTATTGCCCCCAGCAGTGGCGTAGGTCGCCAAGGTGAAAGTAATCGTGCGTCCACCAAAGAAGTCGTTGCCAGAGAACATCCCGTCGGAGTAGCCCTGATCGTCGTCCTGATTCCTAATCTGGGGCAGGTCTTGAAGGCCGTCGACTGACATCAAGACATGGGGAGTACCGTTGCCAAAGAGAAAGTTGTTCCATGCGAATTGATAGTTGAGAAGGGAGGAGACAGTCATTAGTTTCCTCTCGAAGATCCAACGGTCGCCATTCCTCCATACTTGATCGCGGCAACGGTGGCTGCAGCAATATCGGCTGGAGCAGTTGAGCCGTCTACTGTGATTGCTTGGTGCAAGGCAACAGTAGGAACTTGGCTGTTATAGGCATTAGTTCCATTCCAGCCGTTGAGATTGGGTGAGGCAGTGGAGTTGGAAGAAGAGTTTGCCGTGGCGACCGAAGGGGTAGCCGTGGCCAAAGTCGAGGCCGAAGCCATCGCGGCCTTGAGGGCGCTGATCGCAGCAATGGTGGAGGCGACCGAGGTCTTGACTTTGCCCAACTTGTCGTCGAACTCCTTCTGGATGACGGCTAAGGAATCGACAATGACCTTCTGTGCCGCATTCTGCGCGGTGACGAGAACATTGTTGGCGGCGCGCATCGTCTTTGCGTAGGCGTCGTTGGCATTGGAAATCGCCGTGTCCCGAGTTGCCTCGGCAGTGCCAATGTTGGTGTTGTAAACGGTGAGTGCGTTAGATGCGGCTTTGTCGTAAAGAACTTTCTGCGCCGCTAAGTTGTCGGCCAAATCCTGCTGGGATTGGGCGTACGACTGATTCAATGCGTCTGTTGCGAGAGATCCAGCCTTTGACATCGAGGCGGCGAGTGCATCGACAGAGTGGTTGGAGGTTTGTTCCATTTGCGCGTAGAGGTCGCGCAACTGCGCCTGTTGTTCAGGGGACGCGCTGAGAATGGATTGCGCCATCTTGTCGCCGAGGTCGGAACCCTGTGCGACGATCTCCTGCACGAAAGTTTGAGAATAACCCTTGCCTGCCAAAGCAGCGGCATCGGTTGCGAGTTTTTTCGCTCCCGCGAGATTGGTCGTGAGCTGAGTAAGGACATCACCTACACCGCCGCCGCTACTTGTAAACAGTTTCCCGATGTCGACCTTCGTCGCAGAGGAAAACGCTCCCGTGAGGAGGGCGATCGACTGCTGGATGATCGCTTTGAGTTTGTCATTGCCGGCCTTGTTGATCGCTGTGATCTTGTCGGTGTTGTCCTGTGCGAGCTTTGCCTTTTCGTCCGCGTACCGCTTGTTCTCCGTGAGCATGAAGTCGTTGAAGACTTTTTGCGCATCCTTGATCGTGGTATCGCGTGTGCTGGTCGCGGTGATGTACTTGGCATCGTAGGCATCTTGCGCCTTGGCCAATGCGTCCTGATATTTCTTGGTATCAGCGGCAATCTTGGTGTTGAGTTTGTCAACCTCTGCCATCACTTTATCGGCTACGACTTTATGCGCCTTGAGGGTGTTACCTCCGACAATTCCACCAACGATTCCTGCCGCACCTCCTGGGCCTGCGGGCGAATCGGGGATGACAGGAGCCTTGAGGAAATCCATATTGAAGGAAAGTTTCTTGCTCGACAGAGAATCCAGATGTCCAGCAAAGCCCTTTACTTTAGTTGCCGCTGCGTCAAAAAAGTTGCCGGTCACATCGATGGCACCCTTGAGGTCATTCAGTGCGGCTTTGGCACCCGGGACATGGATGAACGCCAGCCCCTCAAGAAAAAGTTTCAATGGACCCGTAGCGACTTTCATGAACGCAGTAGCCAAATCTCCGATGACTTGGATGAGGTAGCCGATCGCCGTGACTGCGATCTTCATTACGTCCACGATGACTTGACGGAAAGTCTCCGAGCGGTTCCAAAGCCAGACGAATCCTGCTCCGACTGCTCCAATGGCGAGCAGTATTAAAGTGAGTTCCCAGTTTGCAACAGCCCATGCGGCAGCTTGTTCGTAGAGTTTCTTCGTCAGGTTCACGACGGCAGCGGCCAAAACTGAACCAATGATCGTTGCCACTGCGACGAGAACAATTTTATGCTGGCCGAGCCAGCCCACACCTTCTTTAATCTTGTCGATGAAAGTAATCAGAATCGGCATAAGAGTGGTACCGATGCGATCAGCGAAATTCTTCGCCTCGGCGGTGAGGGCGCTGACCTCTCCGGTGAATGTGTGGACGTAGGCCGTGGCCTGACCACCGATTTTTGTATGAAGTTGGTCAAAGGCTCGAGCGATTGCCTCGTTCTTGGGGATATGAGTGTCGAGTGTGATACCCAATTCCTTAAACGCCCTCGCTGAACCCTGTGTCCCACGAGCAAGAATCGTTGAGGCTTCCTCAAGAGAGATGTGCTTGTAACGGGCCAAGTCTTCGGCCATCATCAAAATTTTTGTTGACTGCGACTGCGAATTCGTGGCAGTGAGAAGTGTGCCGTAAGCATTCGCCGTGTCTATGGCCGAGAAACCGAGTTTGGCTTGCCCGTCAACGAGTTTGGCGACTTCTTGGCGATTTGCTGCGCTGGAGATGCCTTGGTTGGCCATCGCCTGTCCGAGGCGGGCGTAGGAGACTTCGGTGTCCATCGCAGATTTCACCGAGAGTGCGGCGACCGAGACGGCAGCAGCACCCAGCATCATCAGACCAGCGGTACCAATACGAGCAGCACGGTCGATCTCGGAGACGGAGCCGCCAGCCTTGAGGGCTTTGGTCTCCATCTTGCCGAGTTCGTTGTTGACCTGTTGGAACTTGGCAATGGCCTCAGTGGCCGTGGCGACGATCGCGATGTTGATGGGGGTGAAACCCATTACACGGTCCTCCCCAGATTCTTGGCGATGATGGACTCGGCTATCGGTGCGAACTCCTTGTAGGAAGGCTCCATGAAAGCGTGACGCCATGAGCCGTTCTTGGCTCCGTGTTCAAGGATGTGGGCGTAAAACACGCGATTAGGTCCAACGGAAGCACCGTAAACAGCAGTTCCCTTGCTCCATTTTTTGCCCTTGATCGAGCGGAAAAGATTGCCGGTGCGCTTGTGCGGTGGCGCACCGGCTTCGGTCTTGAGGTATTTCTTGTTGGCTCCGCGACCTGTGTAGGCACGCTTGGAACTGATTTTGGGCTTGATTATGTCCATTGCGGTGACGATCATCTCGTCACGAGTGGCTTTGACGTCAGCCACGAGTTTGACTTTGTAGGCGTCGAGTTCTTTACGGACGTTCGGGAGGTTTGTTGTTATCACTCTCGATCCTCCTTACCGTTGAATGAATGGCCAACAACCAATCAAGGAGGTAGGCAGGTTGCTCATCCACCACAGAGGGCGGCATGTGAAAATCCTTGAGCATCGTGTAATAGAGAAATTCCTCGTCTGGATAGACCAGATCGTCGTGACGTCTATTGCCTCGAAGCAGGTTGCCTAGTCGCTCGATTTGGCGAAAGGGGAGGCATCACCGGCATCAGTGCCTTTAGCCTCAGTTACTTTGGGGAAGAGGACGGGGATCATGTCGGAGGCTTTCTCGGCCAACGCGTCATAATCGGGAATTTCGAGCTCGCCTAGAACTTCAATGTCGAAGTTGGGAAGGCTCATCGCTAAATCCCACGCCTTGACCATCATTGCAATAACGCCTTCGGTCATGGAGATGGATTGAAGAAGTCCCGTCTTGTCGTTCGAGACGGTATACATCATCTTGCGGTCCTTCTGACGAATCGACTTAGGATCGCGCAAAGTGACAGTTGCTCCAGAAGGAAGCGTGAATACTTCCTCGTTTTCATTACTCATTGATTGGTTCCTTCCATAGTGGGTTTCCTTCCAGAGGTTTCAAGCAGGTGGGGACGAAGACGTCGAGCGGGGAAGGACCACTGCGTCCTTGACGCCCCCACCTACAGCGAGTTATCAGACGTACGTGTTTGCGGCCAGAGCGTTCTGCAGAGTGACGACCATCGGTCCATATCCGCCAGAGGCTCCGACATCGGTGACGTTGCCACGGGCTTTCCATGCAATCTGGATCTCGACGTGATCCTTGGTGCGTACTGGATCGGCTGGCTTGTAGACGACGGAAGTTGAGTGGAACTTGACCTGCGTGGATGCGTTGATCGTGGCTGGGAAATTGATGTCCAAACTGGGTTGCGTGTTATTCAAATAGCGCAGAAGTTCGG
Source organism: Actinomycetes bacterium (assembly GCA_023252155.1). Lineage (GTDB taxonomy): Bacteria > Actinomycetota > Actinomycetes > Nanopelagicales > Nanopelagicaceae > QYPT01. The sequence continues at coordinate 13,636 of JAHEXJ010000016.1, forward strand.
TTTCATCTTCAGCAACGACGAGCATGGTTCCCGAGACCGAAACCTTGCCGCTAAAGAGGGCGTATGGGGATTGGACGGCACTGGCTCCATGAATCGGATTCACGGGACGACTGATCTTGACATCGCCTGACTGGACGTAGGTCACACCAACTCCACCGATGGTGACGGTGGGTAGATAGGCCGGAGTTGGCAGGAGAGTGCCGAATGTCTTGGTCGGGGCCGAAGTCGGCACCAATGAAGACGGGAAGGCGAGGGTTTTGACGGCGTACTCAAGAGCACCCGCTGCGTCGTACTTGAAAGTCAGATCGGTTACGCCAGCGCCAGGGAAGTAACGAGCGCCAGAAGTTGCACCCAGACCCGAGTAGTCAGCGATGGAGTAGCCCTTAGGTTGCGCCGATCCTGAGTTGAGAACGGCGAAGGTGGTGGTGTACGGGTTGGATGCGCCAGTAGTGGCGACATCAGGCAGGATCGAAGCAAGCCAGAATCCGATGGAATCTGGGTAGACGTAACCCGTGCAGTCCCATGTTGACCACGCTTGAGCCGGCACGGCCGTGAAGAAATCCACCATCGAGCCGCGAAGACCTGTGTCCTCGATAAAGGTCACTTCATCATGGGCGGCCACCGTCAGAACGGGAATGCTCATGGTTGGTGCTACTGCGGTACCGCGAGTGACCTCTTTCGCGATACCGATGTAAGTTCTACTACTTGGGATCGGCATGATCTACTCCTTCGGAGAGTGCAGGAGCCGCAGGTACGGCGGTTGCAGTGGTGGTTTTGGTGGATGGAACGGGGGTGAATCCGCTTGCCGTGGCATGGTCGGAATCTGTGAAGAAATCTGCGGGCAAGTCCACGACGTCACCGAAGTGGACGGTGAGACCGAGGTCGGGAAGTTCAACCGTGGAGTCGATGGTTCTGGTGTATTTCGACATGAGTGGCGTCCTTTGGCATAAAAAAGACCCCGATGGGGTATCGGGGCCGGCTGAGAAAAATTGAAAATTAAATGAAAGCCCAGCAATGAACGTTGACTGTCGACCTGGCTCTACGGCCCATGTTTTCTGGGTCCCATTCGGAGATCATCGTCGAGGTTTCAGGCCATGCGTCCGGCACTGCCCCACCAAGGGTTCGATCTGCACGGATCGCGCTCTCTACGGCATTGATGAGGTTCCAGCATCGCAACTCGTGTGCGCTGGTGGTATCACCAGCATTGACGGTATCGCCACCACGAAAGACGGCGATCTCCACGACGATCACGTAATCCTCGCGCAAGGCTCCGACGGAATTGCCTGACATTTCATTGCGGGCAATGGTGCGATCCACTTTGGCGATGTAGATACCATCATCGACTGCCCAATTGTCGATCGGCTCACCGCGCATGATTCCGAAGACGAAATTGTCTTGAGATTTTGCGGCAGATTGAGACTCGATTGCGGCGATCAGATTGGTGGTCGCGGCATAGGCAGTTGAAGTGCTCATGCCACGCTCGGATGACGGCGGTTAGGTTCGAGGAGTTCGCGTACGACTCCGGGAACAAAGAATCCGACGGGTGGACCTTTAGGAAGCTCATCGTCGAGCGAAACGCCGCTATTGCCACCGCCGAAGGCACGACCTCCGCCGAGTTCCTGGCGTTGGAAGTGCAAATCCATCATGCGAAGCACGCCTTCGCGGACGTTTCCAGGCACGGTCGCCTGACCAGCCGTGTACGTGACGAAGACCGTATCGGCACCTCCCGGGAAGGAAGTCATTCCTCCGCCAACGGTTCGACGGGTGATACGGCCTGCCGGTTCCCACATGTAAGAATAAATCTGGCCAAGGTCAGGGGTAGGAACCTGGGTCAAGACGTAGGGAATCGGGCCGCGATACTCGACAACAGAATGAACTTCAACAATGGGGCGATGGCGAACAGTGATGAACCAACCACCGCCGTCGTAGGTCTCTTCTTGATAGATGCGCTGCAGAATCGGACCAGTGATGGCCTCGATCGTGGGAGTCATGGCATCCAGCAGACGAAGCAGACGAGCGTCGAATTGGCGGTCGCCTGAGGCAATACGCAAGTGGTCGCGGATTTCCTCAAGAGAGATGAGTCGCGCCCCGCCGGGAGTGGATAAATCCTCCTCGATGGATACGGATTGGTAGCCCTGGATGGGGAAGCGTTGGATGCTTCCGTTGTTCCAGGCGACAAGCCACTCCACGTCGTATCGGCCTGCAAGGTTGGTGTCCTGGGCGGTCCATGTGTAGGAGACAGCCCCAGTCGCGGGAGTGACGACTGTGGCAAGGGCTGAAACTTTGGGAGTGATTCCTGATTGAGAACGCATCACCATTGTCACGGTCGTTGCTGTGGTGAGGTTGACGGCAACGCCGGAGGCATCAACGAGAGAAAACGTGAGAGCCGGAGTGGTATCGCCACGCTTGATTGTGGTCGTGGTCATCTATCACTCCCTACTTGGCTTTGACAGGTGTTTTTGCTTTAACGACTGCGGGTTTGACCCGCGCAGGGCGTTGCTCGACAGCAACCGGAACTACCCTTTCAGGCTGACCCAGTGCTTCTTCCAAAGAGATACCCCAGCGTGAAAGTTGCCATTCGCATTCGCGGACCATCGATGCATCACCTTCGGCGAGTGCTTTGGCTCTGATTGCTAAGACGTTTCGCGCTGGGGCGCTGAGTTCCATGTTTAACTCAGGACGACAATCGGTGTGACTGCCTGAGCAGTGGGTGTGGCGATTGTTGCAGGAGCGGTTGCGGTGAGGGCCGATCCGTGAGTGACCGCGCCCATCTTGAGGGGAGCGTTGGCGTACCACTGGTAGGCAACCGCTGTGGCGATAGTGACCGATGCCAAGGTTGGCGGGGTTGTTGCCTTGATCATCACGGAGGCGTAGAGGAAACCTTGTGGGGCATTTGCCGCGGTGACCATGATCGGCGATGCGAGAGTGAAGGTGGCGATGCCTGATGCTGCGACTGCAGCATTCGTGCCATCGGCCGATTGGGCGAGCAAGGCGGGAACGGCGATTCCTGAATAGAGAGCAGCCCACTGATTGACCGGCGTTCCAGCAGCAGTGGCACCGACGAAGACGGAAACCTTCGTGATGATGTCGCCGATTTCGACGGGGATTGGGACGGCGGTGCAGACTGCAGTTGTCAGCGCAGCGCCATCGGTGAGTGCTTGCAAACCGAGGACTGTCGCGTTGGTGCGGACGGCAAGGTCAGACTGAGTGGCGTTGGCGGGTTGGCCAAGATATGAAAACAGTGGGTTTGTGGCTGAGTAGCGACCTCGGATGAGCATGGAGAACTCCTTATTGAGAGATTTGGACTGAAAGTACGAGCGAGTTGCCCTTACGTAAGTTGCAAAGCAAGTGAGCAATTTGAAGATTGCTTTCATCATTTGATCCACCGTTTGAGAGTGGAACTATGTGGTCGATTGAGCCGTAAGCGGGATCAGGATGCCTCTTTGCGCGGTCGACGGGTTCTCCGCAAATACCGCACATCCAGTTTGTGCGTTCAGCGATTAAAGCTCGGAAAGTTAAACGATCCGGCCTTGGAGTCATGCAGCGACTTGCGTTCTGTCGGGTCACTGCATGGGCGGCAGAATTACATTTTTCAGAACAAAAAGCAGCATCGATACGCATGCTCTTCAACATTTGAGTTCCACAGTGAAGGCAGGAGCGGTCGGGCTTAGAGGCGATCAGATTGGCTTTCTCGGTTGCGTTTTTTGCACGAAATTTACAAATCCGAGAACAGTACTTATTTCCTGTCCGCGGATCTGCAAACCCCGGTCGGTATGGCTCTTTACAGTACGAACAATTTTGGAAAGGTAGCGGTACCGAGGTGTCTTCGCCGCGATGGAAAGCGGCGAAGCACCTTCGACACCAAGTGCCCGATCTCCCACGATAAGACAACGCGTAGTCGTCTAGGGGAACTTTTAATCGACAACGACCGCACATTTGAGAATCTATATTCATTTAGAACCTCAAAAGGCGAAAGTTGTTATCGATCAAAATGCGGGGGCAGCAAGTCCGGTATTTCCAGTCAAGATGGAAATTGACGGAGCGAAACGGTTAGGCATGAATGCGGAGTACGCGTACATCTGGTAGCGAATCTGCAAGGTCCCCGAGAGGATTTCTGGCAGTGCGCGGAAGCGCGGTGTGCCTTCCCAGAGGATCAAGTCGTCCTCTTTCAAGACCACGATTGGGTCGGCAGTTCCGCCAGTGACTGCGCCGGCGTTCATCGTGGTTGGCATATTGCCGTCCTTGATGACGGGAAGTCCTGAAAGGACTCCAGCAACGCCTTCGGCGATGTTGGGATTGTCGATACCCAGTGCATTGAATGGGGAGTAAGGCACGAACAGTGGACGACCTGTGGTGTCTACTGCCGAATACTCCCAAGAGTTTGCGCGGCGAGGATTGACCCAGATGCCGGTAGCGGCGGCAATACGCAGAGTTTCAATCTGGTTCTTGCCGTTGAGGATTGAACGGAACTGCGTGTTTGCAGTGGACGCATCATGGAAGACGATCGAGCCGACAGTGACGGCACTTGCCTTAGTAATGTCGGTGTTCGATGTGGCACTCGTGACGAGCAAAACGCCTAAGTGTTGGCCATTTGCGCCAGTTCCGTAGAGGATCTGTTGATCCAATTGAAGGTCGTAATCGCGGGAGAGATCATCAAAGATCACGCCATCGAGTTGGAGAGGTGACTGCTCCAAAAGCTGCAAGGAAATATCTTCCTGGCCTGCAATCGTGCGTACCGAACTCGAAATCGTGCTCGTGGTGATGTCGCGAGATGTGACACCGGCGGCGTTAGCCGTCTGGATGCCTGTCTGCGAACCCAAGGTGATCTTAGGCAAGTTGATGACATCGATGCCACCAGGTAGGAATCGGTTGGTGACGCGATTTGCGCACGTGCGCGTTGCACGTTGGAACGGAACGTACTGAGCGACGAGCCACAATGGCGGAACGAATTCGCCGCCGGTTCCGGCTGTGGTGTTTGGATTCACACGCTTTTCGTACGAGCCGCCCTCTTCATCGAGAAAGCGGGCAAACTGCTTGCGCTGCTCTGCAGTGGCGTTGCGAGTTTGAACATCGACCTCTTTGGCGTTGCGTTGCATACGCTCAAGGGCGGTTTCGATGGATGTCGCGGTTGCGCCCATGCGGGCAGCACCGACGGCCAATGTGGCGAGGTCTTGGAAGTAGGAACCTCCGCGCTTGTTGTCGCGATCGTAAACTCCTGGCTCGGAGATGATCTCGACGGATGGCCTACCGGGGGTCGCAGCGGATGCTGCCTTCTCTTCACGTTCGATTTGCTTGCGGAAATTCTCGATCTGGCCGTCGATTTCATCGAGGGAGGTTGAGAACTCTCCGAAACGTTTCTCTTCGTCTTCATTGAGCACCTTGCGGCCTTCGGCAGTTGGAATCGCCAGCAATGCGTCAAGGTCTTCTTGCATCTTGACGCGACGCTTTTCTGCGGCATCAAGAAGCGGGGTTACTTGGGACATGGTTGTCTCCTCTTAGGGTGAGTGGGTGGAGTACTAGCCCAGGTGCAATGCTGAAAAGAAGCAGGTGAATCCTCAGAGAAGGGATTCGGCGTGCGACTTACGCGATGCGGCGTGGTTTGGTGCGAAGGACGTATGCCCTCGCTTTCGCAAAATCGAGGGAAAGGGCTGAATTAGCCTGATCGGTCTCGTCTGCGACATCTGGGTTGGCAACGCCAAGGAGTTCGGCGAGGACTTGCTGGGCGGTGTCCATCGCGGAATCCGAGGTGGAACACAGGCTTAGAACGTGCTTGAGCGTTGCTTCGGTGGCGGCAGAGAAGGTCGCACCGGCACGAAGTTCGGATAGTGCTGCGGAGAAATTTTCGACTGTTGGCAAGAGAACGAGTTGTCTCACCGCGCCCATCACACTGGCGTCGGCGCGAAGTTCGATAAGTTCTTCTTCGCCTAATTCAGGCAAATTCGTGAATATCGAGCGCATGACGACGGAGGTTTTGGCATTCGCCCCATAATTGACTACTGAGACATCTCCTCGATTGAGGTCGATCTCAAGAATTTCGCGCTGGTCATACTCGTCCGTCCAGAGTTGACGTGTGACGCGGAAAGCGAAGGAGCATTGATCCATAAGACCCTGCTCGACTTTGCGGGCTGCGCGTTGCGCCTCGGGGTCTTGGTCATCAGCCGCGGCATCGTATTCAAGACCTTCGTCAGTCTCCCGCAAATCGAGTGTGCCATTGGTTGTTCGGGCTAGCGGCAAGCCCTCATGGTTGAGGAGGAACTGGACGTCGGGATTCTCGCTTAGGGTCTTGGTGAAAGCGCCTTGCATAACACGCTCGGTGTACCAGCCCATGTCATAGCCGTTATCACGGATCAGGGTCGAGGTATCGTCGCCAAGTTTGCCGTTGCGAATAGAGGTCGAGGAAGCAAGACCGTGGAAATGGAATTTCCCACCTGCGGCTCTAACTTCGACGTGGTTGGAAACAAGGAGTCCTCTACGGACTTCACGACCTTTGAGTAGTTGAACGCGGGCTGCGCGATCCATGTCAGCCTCCTAGAAGTTCGACGGCGCGGGCAAAGCAGAGAGCTTCGCGATGGCCGATGGGTAGCGGGAGCCGATGAAGGCCACGTAGCGATGCATGGATAGACGCATCTGCAACGTGCCTGCCAGTGGGTTTTGTGCGGTGATGTAGCGAGGAGCCGATTCCCAGAGGAACATGTCCGAGGGGCGAATGGCAAAGACATCATCTGCGGAAGTACCTGCGGGAATCGCACCATCGAGATAAACGGGCAAGCCCTGGACAGGACCGAAGGTGGGTAAGCAGCAGCAGGCCATTTCAAGATCGCAGCTGTGTGCCCCATTGTTGCCAGGGGAGGCGATTGGACGATTGGAGGAATCCACGCTCGAGGCGATCCAGAACCAACGACGAATGGCCATCAGAAATACTTCGGGAGGGAGCAGGCGGTTGTTTCCGACGGAAGCGCCGATTTCGCCAAGGAGTGGCCAGAGTGCGGCGATGGTGGTTGTCCCTGCACCGGAGATCGAGCCGATGCCCGTTACTGCATTGATCCCTGTGAGTTGGCCGTTGGCCCCAGTTCCGTAGAGAAGTTGGGATTCGAGATTCTTGTTGTAGGCCAAGGAAAGGTCCATATACCACGCGGCGTCCAGGCCGATCGGGGAAAGGTCGAGGAGTTGCTGGCTCACGTCGCCGTGTCCAGCGATGGTGACGACATTGGAGGAAGCATCAGTCGTCACGACATCCTGACTTGCGACCGCGCCGCCGTCTGTCTGCGTACTAGTCGTGTTGCCCGTGGTCATGCGAGGCGTGTGAATTGAAGTGACTCCCGCAGGAAGAACCATTGGATCAAGGAGATCGCCAAAGGGACGTCCTGCACGAGCTGATGTTGCAAATTTATCGATCAACCAGAGAGGGACGTCAAACTCTCCACCGAACCCAACGCCTGACGTCGGATTAGTGCGATATTCGATCGGAGCACCCTCGGCTGTCTGCTCAAGACGCTTTTCGTCTTTCGGTGCTTCCACGAGCATCTGACGTTGGTGAAGTTCGAGTCGGGCCGTGGCCTCGGGGTCGTGGAGGAGTTGTGCGCGCACGAGGTCTTGGAAGAACGAGCGCCTAGCCTCTTCGGCATAGACCAAAGGTTCTTTCACTTGGAGATTTGTCATTTAGGTGTCCTTTGCTCGTTCGTTAAGTCGTAGGTGCGCCGGGGGCCGGAGCTTTGGGAGATTGGTCGATGCCGCCACCTTGGCCGCCACCTCCCGTGGGGACGAGAGTGCCGTCAAGAATCTTGTCGATGGGTCCCATGTTGAGCGGTCGCCAGAAGTACTGGCCCATCCCATCTGGTAGTGGAGGCTGGTCTTCCAACTCGCGAATTTCGTCTTCGTTCATCCAGCCGTTGTTGACGGCCATCGCGTACGAGGCGAAGCGAGCGGCTTGGTCGCCACGCAAACGTCCGCGCAAGTCGAAACGAACTTCGATCTTGGGTGGAAGTAAGCGCGAGAGGTAGGTCTCGATCTTGGTCAAGTAAGGGCGAAGAGTGTTGATGACGAAGCCAATTTCCATCTGCTCCACGCCAGTGCCCCAAGACGAAGTGCGATCCTGTTGACCCATGAGGTGAGCAGGAATGCGGAAGAAGGCCGCGATTTCCTCGCGTTGGTAGGACTTGGTATTGAGAAATTGAACGTCCTCGGGTTTGAGTGAGAGGACGGTGAATTTAGCCCCGCCTGTAAGAACGGCCGGCATACCTGCATTGCCCAGACCGCCGTGACTCATTTTCCAACTTCGGGCGAGTTCGAGAGTTTCCTCTTCTGAGAGGTCTTCACCGACTTCGATCACGCCTTGAGGAAGGGCTGAATTCTGGAAAAATTGAGAACCGTACCGCTCGGCAGCCAGGGAGAGCGCCCAGGATTGGCGCATGTACTCCACGGGATTGAGTCCGATGAAGGCCCCAGGCATCAGCAGATTGGGAATATGCAGGACGTCGGCGGTATCGACCTTCTTGCCTTCGAACCAATAGGCGCGCTTGCCATCCGATTGGCGTCTAGCCATAACCGAGTCAGGATGGATTGGGCGGACCATTGTGGCGTAGCCCTTGTCGTCACGGTCGCAAATCTGGCCGTAATAATTGCCGCGCAAAGTCAGGGAGAACATGGCCTGACCGAGCCAGTCTTGCAAAGTTCCCTCAGGCCAAGGGTCGGCGATGAGAAGCGGTTGGTCTTGAAGCGTCTTGCTAATGTCCCCGCGCTTGAAAGTGCGGAGCGGAAGAGTGGCTACCGAGTCGGAAAGAATCGAGACGGCGGTGTAGACCGAGGAGATCGACATCGCCGAGTCGTCGTTGAGCGCCAACCCTGCCGAAGTCAAGCCCGTTTCACCGTTGCGAGGAATGTACGAGTTTCCCCACGGAAGTGTCGGGTCTGCCCCTCGGCGTTCTTGACTGATCGCTCGGCGTATGAGGCTCATGGATTAGCAGGCTTCCGCTTGGGGATGAGCCGCTTGAGCAATGCCACGAAGGATCGGAGAACTACAAGAGATTTGTCGTCCTCGATCAGGAAGCCAATGAAGAGCAGAACTAGGCCGGTCACGATCAGGCCAGCGATCAAGCCGAACTGCCAGCCAGCGACTACAAGAAAGGCAAATCCGAGAAGTTCGATGAGCGTGCTCACATGAACCACGCAGTCGCCGTGCCTACGACAGTGGAGAGGATGACGAAAGAGGCGGGGGCTGTGTCAAAACTGATTAAGGTCGGCCATTTGTTCGAAATTGCCACGCCCGTATCACCAGAAATGCCTTTGAGAGTGAGCGTTCCAGCAAAAGCAGGGTTCGGAATGGGGTTTGCTGCATTCGGAGGAAAGATCACGACTGCAGTTGCACCACTAGGTACCGTGACTGTGGTCGCGCCGTTAATGAGAGCGACGGCTAGGGTCTGAGTGACCGCAGCATTGGCCGTGATAGTGACGGGGCCGAAGGTTCGAGACCCGTCAAGCCCGCCAGTGACGTTTGCTGCCAGTGTAATGTTTCCAGTTGCGGCCATTATGAAGGCTCCTTTTCAGCATCATTGGCCGCGTCCAGCACGGCTGAAAGATTGATCGCCCGAGACCGGGCGCTTTTGTTGGAGACTCCCCAGAAAGCCACGGACGTTGCAACAAGTGGCGCGGTGTCAACCAGACCGGCGCGATTCCACGCCCAGAGGTCACCGATTCGACGTTTTTGACCGCCGGTAATCGCGATGTCCAAAGTCGGCTGACCTAAGTGGCGAAGATTGCCTTGATGCACGGCGTCATAGAAAGCACCGCATGCCTGAGCGAATTCGCGCATTCCGACCAATTTCGGACCGATGTGGAGGTCTTCCAAATCCCGCAAGAGCGATCCGGCGGGTCCGCCGGCATCGAGGAGCAATTGTCCTGGACGCCAACGTTTGACGAGTTCTTGCAATCGGGGAATGACCCAGGAGGTTCCCTCGCGGTGATCGATCACTTCGACGTGGATCAACCCGTCAGCACGACGACCTGCCACGGCGATGGCCGAAGATGAGCGATCCAAACGCATGTCGATCGCAAAAGTGAGACGACCTTCGATCTTGGAGGATCGATCACGACAGGCATCCCATTGACCGGGAAGGAATACCGACTCGCCTTGCATCTCATCTGGTATTGAGGGACGCTCTCGGCGAAAGACCTCGGAACCCAACGCCTGAAACTCGGATTCGATAAATTCCTCATCGATGCGATACCCGAGTGCTGGGTTGGCCATCGCCCATGCTTGATGGTCGCCATCCTCGCAGTCATCGGGTGCCGACCACTCAAGATAGGCAAGACGCGAACCTTCACCAGCAAGAGCCCGCTTTCGAACTTTGTGCATCTGCTCGGACGTGGACATGGCAGCCGATGAGGCGTACCAGACTTGAGGGTTGGGACGAGCTGAAAGAGTCGGCAGGAGGGCGGCCATTCCCTCGGAAGTGAGTTTGAAAGCCTCATCCAAGATCGCGCAATCGGCGGTATAGCCGCGACCTGATGTTGAAGAACGGGCGATGAAACGGAGGCGCTGACCTGAATGCAGGTCGATCCCGAATTCACTGGGGTTGCGTGGGTAGGCAGCAACACGGGCGGCAAGAGTCGGAGTGGACTGGATCAGACGGCAGACTCGGTTGTACGCCTCTTTCGCGGTCTTGAATTCGTGAGCCGAGTGGAGGATTAACTCCTCGTCAAAAAGGAAGAGACCTGCCAACTCGCGGGCTTCTAGGATCGAACCTTTGCCGTTCTGTCTAGCCACGGTCAGATCGACTTCGAAGGCCGACCATTGACCGTCAGCACGTTCGCCGAGGGCTACATCAAGAGCGAATTGCTGCCAAGGATCTAAGAAGAGACCGGCTGAGGCCGCAAGGTCGACGGCATCTTGGCCGGAAGATGAGATTCGGTCGGGCTTGACCAGGATGCGAGGCTCCTGCACCCCGATCAGCGGGGCTAGAACTGGCACGGCATTCACTTACATCCCAGCGGCTGTGCGACGGTTTTTGCGGCGTTCGCCGAGTTCATCCACCGAGTCGCGAGAATCCAGAGCATTTGCCTTGGCGATCTTGATATCAGCCAGGACGGCACGAAGTTCTTTGGCGAGGGAAGCAGAGTCGCGAGCGGCTGTGGTCTGGGTAAGGATGTCGGCCAGGTGGATCGCGGTCAGGGCTAGGGCTGAACTTTGCAAAGATAAGGGAAGTGCGTCGACTTCTGCTTTAACTGCAGCCGCTACCGATTCAGGTTTAGGCATATCCAGTGGCTTGTCTAGTTTCTCTGGCTCTTCGACGATTTTCTTTTTACGAGGTGAAACCTTCTTTTTGACGATCGAACCTTTACGTGCGGTGCTGGCCATTTGACAGCCTTCCTTGCAAATGGGCGTGCAGAAATTTTGAAGAGTTATCTGGTCTTGGATGGAAATTCAGTTAGAGAGTGCTTCAACCACCGCAGTTTGAGCGTGTCTTGGTGGAATTCCTGAGCGAAAAAAAGGGGCATATGGAGCGCGGGTTTTGCAGCGGTCCGCCAGCCTTTCGACCCCCTATGCCTACCAAGCCTGAGAGTTGATCGGCGGTTGTCCTCCGCGCCAGCGACGAGTTCTGTTGCCACGAGCTGTGTTGCATGACGTACAGGCAGGTCTCACTCGGTCGATATGCGGGAGGTGTGTGCCGAACCATTGCACAGGATCGAGATGGTCAAGGGAGTTCGCGGGTTTGCCACAGAGATAGCACTTCGAACCGTACTTCTTAAATGCCAGTTTCTTGAGTTTGCGCCATGCTGGTCCGTACTGAGGTTTAGATGTGGTCACCGTAAACCACCTTCTCAGGGCATTAAAAAAGACCCAACCGATGAGGCGGGTCTTAAGGTCACAACACTCTGACGAGCGAAGCGTACACTTCCGACTTGGACACCAGATGGATTGGGTAACTCAACCCGTCGGCGTGTCGCGCTGACTGAGTGTGGCTCTAGCCTTCATAAAAGCATTAAGGCTGTATTTCTTCCCGATCTTTTCAATGCCATGCCTCTTGGCGAATTTGTGCACATATGTCAATTCCATTTCCAAATAACCTGCAAGTGCAATTGGCTCAAGAAGGATCTCGTTGCCAGGAGTGCTCAGTGCAACTGCTACCAATCGCAACGTCGTCCATTCGCGCTGACATCGTTTGCACTCCACGGGATCGAGCGGATTCTCGCCCAATGTCAACCATGCGCCGCAGTTCTCATAACCGATTTCGTCCTCAGTAATGAAGATTTCAAGACTGGTCGGACACTTGATCCTCGTGACCTTTTCCAGGAATTGCCTTGTTGCGGCTAAGCCTTCTTTGTGAATGAGGGCGATCTCGTTGCACCAGTCGGCGGCTAATTCGTTTTCGGCCAACCAAGGCGAATGTCGGAGTAGGAAAGCGCAGGAATCTGTAACTCGATCTTCGATCGTCCCGCGCACGTTCGCCGGTGCCAGATCGCGTTCCTCAACAATGAATTCGACCCAAGCGGTCAGGATTCCCAGAAGATCGGCGGCTTGTCTAAATCCAAGAGCTGCCAGATTCACACCGATTGTGCGTTCCGATCCTGAACTACCGAATCCACCTTTACCCGGTATGAGAAACGCGCCCGCTTCGACGTACATCTGAGGAATCTGGGCCAACTTCGCCCGGGTCTCTCTAGAGCAGACCTCGCAGATTTTCACGGAGTTAATCAACATCCGACGACATATTGGGCACCTGAATTCGGTCATCTAAGCCCCTTCACAGCCTCGCAGGAGATTGGAGTAAGAGTAACCCTCAACTTGACCGTTAAACAAAGCCCTAGCCCGTGTAGATGACGGCTTTGGGGGATTTCTGAACTCGGCATCAAAACCCACTCGCGGTCTTTTGGGACTCAGCCAGACAGGGCCATGACGACCCGCATTTTTGGCAGTACTCCTCGCCTGATTTGGGATCTGTTGTTTTGGCATGGGCAAGAGGTTTGGGTTTTACTGGACCGACAGGTTTCTTGAGCACGAGCTGATCGAATTGCTTTCGAAGTTTCGCCGGACTCATGATGTTGCTCGACCAAAACTCGTCGTGGATCGCCCACTCGATGATCTCCCTGACCTCATCGACCTCATGACCGTCTTTCTGGATTAAGAGCGCCATTTGCTTGAGCCAGCCTTGCGAGATTGTTGGTCGTTTAACCTTCTCTGGATTCTTGGACTTCTCCATGAGATTGACCTCAACGCCATCTGCCAGTTGTCCACAGAGATCAAAAACTTCTTCTCGTCCAACTGAAAGTTGGGGTAAAGAATCTTTATCTGCGTTTGCGTCTGTATTTGCGTCTGTATGGCTCTGCGAATGCTCGGCGTTCGCTCGGCGTTCGCTCTCCAAACGCTCTAGCGTTTGCTTCTGTATTCTGAGATTCTCTCGCTTGCGAACACCCTCAGAAGCAGCGTGAGACGCTTTCTTTTGCTTACTTATGACCCTTTCGAGATCAAACTCAATTCGAGAATGAGTCCAAACATTATTTTCGATAGAAAAATATTTTTCTAAGTTTATTTTCAAATTTTTCCACTTTTTTCTGGAAACTCCGACGATTTTCCCAAGTTTTCCATCAGTATCGTCAAGAGCTCTTTCAGTCTGCCAGTAGTGGAAGATCAAGAGAAGGTAGGCACCATGTTCCTCGGTAGTTAGAAACCGAGTGTCCTTGAGATAATCGTCAATGCGAATTTGGATGTAGGGGAGAGCCATTAGATTCGCGCACCCTTCTTCGAATTGCACGAATGACAAAGTGTTTGGAGATTGTCCAAACTGTCATCCCCGCCTTTCGACACCGGCCAAATATGGTCAACCGTCAATCGCATGGAGGTACCGCAATTTCGACACATGAATGAGTCACGGGCGAAGACCGTGTTAGCAAGCGTTTGGGGCATACGTCTCCGTGTTGTGTCTACGGAGATCAAACATGAATATGGTGATGTCGTTAGTTCCCTGATACCTGCATCAACAAATTCACGAGTCCAACCCGAATGTCTAGTAATTCTGGCCGGATGTTTCGGGCCTCTCAATCCGGAGGCCATACAAAATAGGCCGACGAGCTGCGCGCTCGCGGACAGATCACGCCATTCTTGATCTGCCCAGATGTCGATACGGACGTTCGCACGGTCTCTAGCCACTATCCCGCCTTCCTCTCCTGCTTGCTCGTCAGATGCCAGCCGTGGCAGTTCGGGTTTAGACACTCGTATGGGCGTCTTGGATATGTCTCCCGTTTCTGACCTTTTACGATGATGTGGGCAATCGCATTGACCGCGCTAGTTCGATCCTTAAATCGAGTTTTACCAGTGCAGCCAATCCATACCATTTCTTGTGGCTTCACTTTTGGCGCAAGGAAATGGCTGTCCTTCTCATGCTGCTTTCTAGCCGGACGACTACTAAATTCTTTACCGCAGGTTTTGCATCGGAGGGCTTTGTTCCGGGGCTTTAGATCGGTTGTCACTCGTCCACCTCTTCGCCGTCTTCGCCGTCATCATCGACAGCCGCACCGCGTCCAAAGTGTTGCATCGGTTCCTCTTTGAGTTCCGCCGGCATCTCATCCAAGTTCTCAATCTTGATAAAGGTCGCCGAGAGTGTGTCCTCGTCGATGCCAAGCCAAGATGAGAAGTCCTCGGTTCTGCGCCAACGATTATTTTTGAACCAGCCGCCATTTTCTGCTTCGAGCCAATCTCCAAAAACGCGAATGTAAAGTTGCTCGCTGATTGAGATTTCTTTGTGATATTCCGATGAAGTGGTAAGTATGTAGAAACCGTTTTCAGTTGGCTCTTCAATCTTGATCGCTTGAAGTTTGCGCAGCTCTTTTTCGGTCTTGGCAATCTTTTCGCCTAGCGACTCAACCTCTTTAGCGACCTTCTTCGCCTTCTTTTCGACAGCCTTGAACTCAACCAGTATCGGACTTCCGGTCACCACTTCGAGTTCGGCGGTGTATTTGGCCAGTAACCCATTCAGCCGCGCAATCTCTTCCTCCTGCGTGGGCGTGTAATCGAGCAGGGTTTCTTGGCCGGTCATTTAATCCCCAACCCCTCGGTTATGTCGGTGGTGGTTGGACACGGATAATCTTTTCCCGCGTCGTAATGGTCTGCTTGTCCGCGACATTCCCTACACTCGTTCATCTCATCAGGCCCATGCCTTTCCAGCACCGCTCGATTGGCGCGGAGGGAGTTCATGTATTTCATGGCATTTGAGGTTGATGTTGTTGTGCCGATAGAACCAACGGCGTAATCAATCCACGCAAGGTTCCTCTCATGGGTTTGTTGGGCGGTCATGGATTCACCGACTTTGCTCCGCAATAAATGCAGACCGCTATTCCTTGCGCATTTGCTTGGAAGTAGTGATACCCGCGAAAACTGTATTGGGTTCCCATGCCTCTATCACAAGGATAAATCGGTATCGAAGTTGTCATTCCTTCATCTCCTTAATCGTTGCTAGGACTTCATCGCGGTCTAAATATCTACCATTTGATTGCAGTTGGATTTGCCATTCGCCTTTGTAGCGTCCACCCATAACAATCGCAGACCCATATCGTTGTAGTTTCGCAATCTCCTCCACCTATGCGTTCTTCGCCTCACGGATTGCCTCGCGCAGGTCGGACTCGGTGAACAACTTGTCTATGTAGTGCGTGTTCTCGCTCACATCTTCGCCTCTCTGATAATTTTGACAAGTTCCAGTTGGTTGTCGTAGTTGGAGACAAACTGTTTGAATGGATAATTTCCAACCTTCACCGCAATCGCCTCGATGATGTCATTGATATCTCCCGCACTTTTGTAGCCGAGTCTGAGCCACTCCTGCGCTGCTTCGTCTAGTTTCTCCTGCACTTGGGAGGTGGTGTAGGTGGGTTCGGGAAGTGGAACGTCTTTATGTTCTTCGCATCTCACGTATCCAGAGAATGAGCAACCGCAGTGCATTTTTGCCATGTCGCGCATAAAGATTTGGTTCTCAGTTAGTTCTTCGCTCATTCTCCCAACACCCCCTTAATGATGAGGTCATGGGTCGGACACGGTGCGTAGGCTCGGTATTCAGCGCCGTTTTCATTAGATACGCAATAGCCACAATAAATCGGCTCCCCACTTACTGAACCTGGCTGATGCAACTCCAACACAGCCTTGAGAGTTTGCCAAGCAGAGAGTTGGGACTTGGCTAGTTGGTCAGCCTCAGAGTCGGGAATTAGATCGGAGAATAGTTCAATATCCTTTCTCCAACGCGTTACTTCTTCCTCAATCCTCGCCAAGGCTTGTGCGTGTTGGGTGGGTTCTTCGACAACAGGTTTCGGCAACACTTCTTCCACACTCATTGAGTGACAATTACAAGTGCAAGGCTCGCCTTCCTTGCAAGTGCAAGGCTCAAATATTCCGTGACTCATTCTGTCACCTCACTTTCGATTTGGTCAACTTTGTCTTGCGCGGAACAACATAAATCGTCTATCTGAACAACCTCGTCGGTATGGCAGGAGACGCAACAGACCGCGTAATTTACAAAGTGCGACTCTTGACATATTTTGCGTACCTCCGCAATACGTTCCGCCTTGCTCGTTCCAATACCACAGTCTTTGCAGTAAGTAACGGCATACGTTCCTTCACAGTCGCACTTGGTCATTCCCCTGCCTCCTTCCAAGGAGTTGCATAGATAGAAAGCACCCAAAATAGAAGCATGAATTGTAGATTGACATAGTTGAACTGCTTGGAAGAACTAAAGTCCACACCAATAGCAGAGTCACCTTTGTCCATCGCATAGAAACTAATCTTCATCTCAGCCCTCCTTCGGTGTGCAGGAGTCGGCGCAATACGGCATGGGGTTCCAGTTATTCGCCTCTGCCGTTACATCTGCCCGTACCTGCTCGCGGGTCTTTACGGAACCGTCGAGGTTTTGATTCCAAGGGTTGATGGTGTTGCTGAATGTCTTTGAGCGCGAGAACTTCTTTCCACAAGTCTTGCATGTAAGGCTTCGTTTTGCGGAAACTTTAACCTCCTCGAAAACTATTCTTGTCATGCTTCCTCCTTCGGTGTGATGAGGACGCGCCAAAGTTGCGGAACTTTGTCGATTTCGTGCATGAGTTCAAGTTCAACCTCGCCATTGTTGAGATGTGCGAAGAACTTTTCGGACTCGGAGAGGGGAGGGGTAAAAATTGGCGTTGGTACATGAGCATTGCGGAAATGCTGGTCTCGCTCCCATGAAGTCTTAAAGAACTCATGGCAAACATTGCACCTGTATGTTGGTACATTTGTCGCCATCACCCCACCTGCCCTTCGCTGAGGACTACGGGGTTGATGAGGTCAATAAATCTGCGCATTTCTCCCCGCTTGTTATACCAAAGCCCGTCAATGATTGATTTCTGCCAAATATGCTCGCCGCCATCATCTTCATCTTTGGCTTCAACGATTATCCCAAACCCCTTCGGTTCCTCTGGGCGCGGGGGAGTGAGAGGTTGCATAGCGTTGTAAACCTTCGCAATTATCTCTGCCAACGGAACAGGAAGTAGCATTGTTTTCATAGCGGTATCAACGTTTATCCTGTCGTACTCCGTCAGTTCAATCGTCACGGTTGGCTTGAAGTTCGCAATATCCTCATCTATTTGGCGTGACTGTTCCTCCGAGAAGTCCTTATGAAGTTTCTTGACCGCGTTTCGGACACGTTCTTTCTCGCCACCCTCGTTCTCCGTTGTCGCGCTTGGGGTGAGTTGGGCAACCAAGGCATCAAGTTTCATCTTCACGCCGATATAGCCCGTTCTTGAGCCGACAATGTTTGACGCGGCTTCAAGGATTTCTCGGACTGGGATAGCACCTACATTTCGTAAGACCGCATCTCCTTCCTCAATCACCACCGCGTCTTTCGGGACTATGGTGTGAGTCTTTGGGTCGTAAACCGAAACGTATTCGATACTTCCTAGGTCGCGCTCACTATAGGTATATCCATCAGACGGAAGCGTATTAAAGCCCCAAGTCTGTTTGCCTCCACGACTACTTGTGTAGCCAAACTTCACAAATACTTCGCGTTTTTCACCGCGACGACCATTTGCCGCGATAACTAAAAACTGCTCAATCTGATCAGGATTCATTTGTGTCTCCCTTCGTCTGTCGCCGTGTATAACTTCGGTGTGGTCATCATGTGCTCCTTAGATGTCGCAGCTCGAACGCCTCAGACCATTCCGGGTGACGATCCACGAGAAGGCGTGCGTAGTGGCTTCTGTAGTTGTTGTTTAAGAGAAATTCAGAGTTCGGGTCCTCGGTCTGCAAGTAGAAGTTCCAACGCAATACCTCGGTGAGCAAGCCAATCCCGATCTTCTTGCGACCTCGTTTGAACATCTGCTCAGCGAGACGTTCGAGGTCTTGGTAGACGTGCGGGTTCTTGGCATGAAACGCTTCGAACTGTTCTTGGCGGGTGACTGGCTTCGAATAATCCAAGGTGAGTTGGTCAGTCATCATTGCCGTTGGCCTTTGCCTGCTCGATGTCGCGTTCGAGGTAGGTAATGACTCGTGATGCTTCGTTCATCGTCAATTGAGCCGCGTTTGTCACTGGACGTTCGACTACATCACTCACGTAAGCGAGTTGAGCGGACGGATCAGTTAGGTGAAGTTTGCCGAACAGCGAGCCAATGAGATTCTTCTGCTTATCGCTCATTACGCTTCCAACGCCTTCACCGAAATTAGCGCCGGCATCCTTGAGCGATTGACGCGTGACGGGGGCGGAATCAGCAAGCGGTTGAACGATGAAGGGCTCCCTTCGACCTCTCGTCACGGTCAACGCGATCTTGAGTTCTTTGTCGATGTGCGAGAGATGACTTATTTTTATTCCTCCTACAGCGACTCCTCCGAACTTCACGGTTGGATCACCAAAGAGGGTCATTTTGCGACCAATGTAGACATCTGTTTCTTGTCCCCACGCCGCCACTAGAACCCGGCGCATCGATTTGGAAGGCTTGAATGGTCGGCCTGGAAACTCCACTAAT
Organism: Actinomycetes bacterium; assembly: GCA_023252155.1. GTDB lineage: Bacteria > Actinomycetota > Actinomycetes > Nanopelagicales > Nanopelagicaceae > QYPT01. The sequence continues at coordinate 32,599 of JAHEXJ010000016.1, forward strand.
TGAATATCTACGGGCTGTTCCGCGCTTCCTGCGCTCACTTTCGAGATGGTGACAGTTTTGGGTCCGCCAACGTAATCATCAAAGTTTTGCTGATCAGATTTTGGGGCTGTAGTTTGTGTGATGTCCATTGTTAGATTTCCTGTTCTTCTATGAGGGTCGCGGCCCCTGCTAGCCGTTCGGTGTAGCGGGCGCGAGTACATGTCTTGCACTGGCGTCGCATAGGTGCGCCGTAGATGTTCTCTGCCGTGAGCGCGTGACCTTGTGGACAATGTGTTTTGCGCGAGTTGATTGCGGCGGGACCGTTGCCGCGCAGTGTGTTCTCCTGTTGGGTGACCGGCTCCATGTGAGACGGGTTTACGCAAGCCCGATTGCGGCACAGGTGGTCGATAACCATTCCTTCTGGGATGGCTCCGACGAGTGCCTCATAGGTGACCCGATGCGCGTAGCGTTGCCGCTGCCCTACCCACACTTGGTGGTACCCGGAACTTGTGGCACGGCCAGCGGCGTAGATCCAGCATCCGTGCTCGTCAATACTGACCTGGGCGTTGATCCGTTCGATTACAGGCTTTGGCGGACGTCCTCTCATAGCACTAGCTCCTCGTCATAAGCCAACCAACGAGGCGGCCCAACTAAGTGCGTCACGACTTCGTAGCCTGGCCATTCATTTTTGTCTGAGCACTCTTTGAATAACTCGATAGCCCGACGCATACGAGATTCGCCGCACATCACGTACTCTGCGTCCAATTCCATGACACTCACGAGGTACGGTGGCGTTTTCGAAACGACAACAAAACGAAACTCGATGTTCTTATCACCACGAGCAAGACCAAGAACGTGTTGATAAAGTTCGGATTGGATGTCGTAACCGAATTCAGCAGCTGAGCGCCCGAAGTCGCGAGGGTCAGCCGATACAGCAGTTTTGAGATCCACAATGGTTCCGTCATCTGCCAGATAATCGGCTCGTGCGCGCAACCACACACCTGTTGTAGGGTCTTGAGCAAAGATCGATTGCTCTGCTTTGCCAGGTGCTTCAAGAAGACATCTTGCCAGTGGATGTGCGAGGACTGATTCGGTGAGCGCCTTGCATTCTGCGACCACATCAGCCTTGAGCGGTACCGTGCCAGCCTCGCGTGCTTGGGCGATGAACTCCTTGGCTTCTTTCGCACTCGCCGCACCATTCGAGGCGAGCATTGCCTCAGGAATCTCAACCACAGCGAGACCAACGCCAAGCACCATCGAGTGAACCGCGTGACCAATATCGAACGTGGTTGTCTGGACTTGATTTTCCCGTTGCCATTTGTAATGTGCAGGGGAGCGCAGGATTGCTTTTGCGCCGGTCGATGAGAGCGAACCGCCTGGAACTAACGTATCGGCGTGATACTCGTCGTCAGGTACATTGTCATAAACCCCTGCGCCCGTCCAAGTTGTCATTTACCGCTCGCCTTCAACTCTTCCAGTTTCGCCTCAAGTTTCTCGATCTCGATTTGAGTTTCGGATTTCTGAACCACAATCGGCTCTCCGTCAATATCGACTTCGTAGAGAACTTCACAACTCGCGACTTTGCATTTATCTTCGAGTGGAATCAGATCGTCAGCGAGAACTTTTACCACGACGAAACGCGTTGCTTCTTGATAGAAGTTTTTGGCATGACGTGGGGTTATTCCAAAGTGAAGACCCTTGCCGCACTCTTTGGTCGGCTTGAAATCTTTGGCAACGACCGTGCTGCCAGGTGAGTAGGTCCATTCTTTCCCGCGAGTCGTCTGCCACTCGTCATTGACTGCCTTATAGACAAGTGCGCGGCCCTCTTCGTCAACTTTGACACCATGATAATCGAGCCAATCTGGCGCGCTTGTAAGATCGAGTTTTGTAAGGTCGATAAGAACTCCACCGGCAACAACTGCTCGCGATGAATGTAAATGAATCGCGACAAATTTTGACGCTACGACTGTCGAACTTCCCCACGCTTCGACTCTCGAACTTCCCCACGCTACGACTGTCGAACTTTCCCACGCTTCGACTGTCGAACTTTCCCGCGCTACGACTGTCGAACTTCCCCACGCTTCGACTCTCGAACTTCCCCACGCTTCGACTGTCGAACTTTCCCGCGCTACGACTGTCGAACTTCCCCACGCTACGACTGTCGAACTTTCCCGCGCTACGACTCTCGAACTTCCCCACGCTACGACTG